>JBJFET010000001.1:0-4776 GCA_051891035.1 Succinivibrio sp.
GAAACTTTTCATACAGCTCTGGATTATTGATGTTTGCTGCTAACTGACAGTCATATTCATCTATCAGGATCACTACGCTTCTATGCTCATCTGCTAATGCATCAAGCAAATTTGCTATCGCTCTACACCATACTCATACAGTGTACTATGGTATCTAGTGTCAGGGATTTGTCGAATCTGCGGGACGGGAGATGAATACCTTTTTCTGAGTTCTTAATAGATTATAGATTGTTTCTGTTTTATCCACATAAATTCTGTCATTATCATAAAAATCTCTAAATGAGGCAGAAACACATATTCTTTTCTATCGCGCAACACCTGTTAATACTCAAATTATACAGGATTAGTTCATAATCATGATTATAATCTATTATCTTCAAACCGCTTTTACACAATTACTGATATCAAAGTACACTGAAGATGATCTTGTGATAGAATTAGCATTTTTATAGAACAGAAAAACTGTCTAACGGATACATTTAACAGATTTTCAGGAATTTACTTTGACTACCAAGCTTGTTCAGGGGCCAGTCGCTCAGCTACCAACCAAATACGGTATGTTTAATATTACCGTATTTAAAGAAAATGACTTTTTGGATCATGCAGTTGTATTTTTAGGTGATCTGCGAACAGGAGGACCTGTTCTTTGCAGAATTCATTCAGAGTGTATGACCGGAGATGTATTCGGATCTTTAAGATGCGACTGTGGTTTCCAGCTCGAAGCTGCTCTAAAAGCAATTCAGAAAGAAGGACGCGGTGCGCTTTTATACATGAGACAGGAAGGCAGAGGAATTGGTCTTTTCAACAAAATCAGAGCCTACAAACTACAGGATGGCGGTACAGATACTGTAGATGCAAATGTACAGTTAGGTTTTCCTGCAGATGCCAGAAAATACGAATCCTGCGCACAGATCATGAAGAGTATGGGATTTTCAGATGTTATTCTTATGACCAACAACCCTTTAAAAATTAATGATATTGTTGCCCACGGAATTCATGTTGCTGGTAGGCAGTCAATTGAATACGGTCGAAACGAATTCAATGAAAACTACCTTGATACCAAAGAAAAACGCATGGGTCACCTTCTCCACCATCAGGACTAATCTGATGATTGTGTTTACTGCGTTCTTGCGCAGTAAACACAACTAAATCTCTTAGCACAGATCTTTCATACAAACCTATCCGTCTGAACATCCCATTTGTAATGGGCACTCTCACTGCATCAGCAATGCGATGAGAATATATAAATATTCAGTTTTACAGTTAATGAATATGTCTATAAAGATTTATGCTTTAGTTTTGCGCAACCTGGTGGTGCACTGGGAGTGGACTATCTTACAGAGAGTCTGTGAATGGTTTCAGTCAGCTCAACAATTTTTGAACAGGCTTCATATGAATTATCAGATATGGAATGGCATACCTTCTGATAATACCTTTTGGCTTCCTGAGGGTCATATGAGACGTTATATCCATAAGAAGTCTGATTAGCACTAGGTCTGTTGCCCGATTCATATATACGACCGGCTTTCATGCATGAATCATAGTTATTTAACTTGCATCCAATATCCAGGTAGTAAAGGACCTCATAGAGAGTTACCTTTGGAATGGAATTGAGCTTCTCAGTGTCTGCCTTTAATGCATAGAATATGTTATAGGTCATGGCACAAGACTGTGAATCCTTGTACCCTTCACATAACTTTTTCAGGTAAACGAAAGCTCGATAGAAATCCTTGACCTCAATAGCCTTATCTCTCTGAATCAGACATTTTGAATAGTTGCCATCATCACAGATATCCCCGAAGGAACTGCTGTCAGCCAGAGCATCATTCTTATCTAAATACCTGTACGAGTTATTCTCGCTGATTATGTAAATCAGGGGGATACTCAACACAGCAGCAGAACAGATATATAAAAAGATCCTAATAGCTTTCATTATTTTAACTGTAGTAAATAAGTGATCAATGTCGCAAAGTTATTCACATTATATATTTTTTTAGGTATCTGTAAACTCTTTTTATATGCCATTCATCAGTTTTATCACGTAAACGATTTCGAAAAACACCTCTTTTCCTGAAATGTTACATCCCTCAATCTGTATAATCTATCTACATCTTGTATCATATATAAAACATAAATATTGATTAAAGCGTTTTACATCTCATACAAAAATTTATTTTTGAAAAGAGAAATTAAGTCCGGTTACTTACAGTAATTGCAAATAGTTTATAAATATTTAAAATTGCTAGTAGGACTAAAAACAAAGGAATACAGATGAGCTTCGTTTACTTGGAAAATAACATTGAAACTGACAGTGAGGGATATCTGCTAAATACTGATGACTGGACTGAAGATCTGATGTATTTTATGGCAAATGCGGATGGAATTGAATTAAATGACGAGCATCTTAAAGTAATCCGGACTGTCAGAGACTACTATCAGGAATATGCAACAACTCCCCCAATCAGAAGTCTGATTAAGATGCTCAAAAACAAAGGTTTTGACAGTCTGGCATCATCAGTGAAGCTTGCCGTACTGTTTCCTCAAGGGGCAGCAAAGTCTGCAGCCAAATATGCAGGTCTGCCAAAACCAGTTAAATGTATTTAGATTCTAGGTACCTCAAATAAAGCCCATCTTGTAAATTTGCCTGGTATGGCACCATTGGCTACCTTATACTCATTTCCAGTAAGAGCGTCGCGTACTGTTGTGCCATCCGCAAAGCACTTTCCAACTTTTACAGAATCAGTGTCACCGATGTGTATTACAACAGCATTATCAATCTTCTTACTCTGATCCTTAAACTGCCTGCAGTATGTGTGATCTGCAACTTTTTCCTGAGCACCGGCACCAACAGCTGGGTTTCTTAATCTGAACTGACCAACCTTCTGCCACATTGCAAGGACAGAATCAGATGCGTACTCTGTACTGAATGATGATACCTTTGCTGCCCATTTATCAGCTTTGTCTACATCAGCAGGGAAATTCATGTCAGATCTGATACCCTGCTCAAGATCGATACCGCCCCCCATATCATTCTGTCTTACAGTCTCATCACCGTAGAAGATCTGAACTGATCCTGGTAGTAGTAGGAAGTTAAAGCCGGCCTTGGCCATATCCTTCTTTCTGCACAATGAAGTATCGTGAGAAGAGATATAAGTCATATTCATTAAGGCTGGTTTACCCTCATATCTTCCGTAAAGCTTTGCGTATTTTTCCCAGTCGGAATCATCAGGAACAATACAGGTATTGAGGTTAACACCGTCTGGATTGAAATAGAAATCAATTAAAGAGTCAAAGCCACCGTCTTTGGCGTAGTTTGAATTATCATCTGGATCATTGGTAAATGCCCAGAGTTCTCCTGTCATGTAGAATGGATCTGTCCAGGATGCAGCAGGATCTTTACCCTTGTTCTTCTCTCGCCACTTCTTGAGAGCTTCATCAGAATACTCTCTTAATAGTTTCCATGCATCATTTGAAACGTATTTGACAGTATCGCATCTGTATCCGTCAATACCAAACTCCTCTACCCATGAGGACAGCCATCTTGCTTCAAACTGAGCAACACTCATTGTTCCCTGTCTGTATGGCAGTGCTGCAGGAATATCATGCAACTTGTCGGCAACCTTCCATTTATCGACTAGGAATTCTGGCAGAGTTACAGCCTTGTCATAAGGATTTGTGTTCTTAAGATCTGGTAGATATGCAAGACACTTATCAAGACCATCTTCAGCACCACAGTGCTCACCATAACCATCAAACAGGATCCAGTCCTTGCCCCACCATCTGTTCCATGAGGCATCATAGCTTGAATCAATAGGCTTATCATGGAAAGTCTGCCCCATTTCTTTGCTAGGAACCCATTCTTTACATGGATCAATACCGCCAACTGTCTTACCGAACTTAAAGTCACACATATCCTTGAGAGTTGCATAACCAGTGTGATTCATCACAACATCAATAAGAACTCGAATACCTCTCTTGTGAGCCTCATTAACAAAATTTCTGAAATCCTCTACTGTTCCAAGATTTGCATCAATTGAAGTAAAGTCAATTGCATAATATCCATGGTATGCATAATACTGATACATACCCATAGGTCCGCCTCCGGTCCAACCGTGTGACTGCTCTACAGGAGAGCTTACCCAGATAGCATTGACTCCTAATGATCTGATGTAATCAAGTTTCTGAGTTAACCCCTTAAAGTCGCCTCCATGGAAGGTTCCTGCAGTATATCCTGCAGCATCCTTATATGGTCTTCCATAGCTGTTGTCGTTGGTCAGATCTCCATTGGCAAATCTGTCGGTAATTACAAAGTACAGATTGGTATTCTGCCATGTAAATGGAAGATCGTCTGTATTGCTGTTTGCTTTATATGAAGAAGCAAGATAAGCAGCAACACCAACGGCAACGCCGGCAAAAGCAAAGGATAATGCGGTTTTAACTCTCATAAAAAAGGCTACTCCAAATGATATGTTCAAAGATAAGTTAGTGTAAATCTAATTCAGAAATAGTATTTATTCTATGAATTATTAAAGAAATAGTGATTTACATCGCATTTATTTATATATAAGGGATATCTTATAGATAAAGTTACAGAAAATTAAAGATTATCTATACATTTCTTATTATCTAAATCACATTTTTATCAGAGACACAGTAACATCCTGAATTAACAAGAGAGTGAGAGAGAGATGAGAGGAGCGGGTACGGCTCCTTCTGATACACAAGGAAACTTTTAGTTCATTTCCTTTTCAAATCTGAAGAACTCGCTAATTCTTC
>JBJFET010000002.1:0-4762 GCA_051891035.1 Succinivibrio sp.
TTGCAAGTGGTACATCATACTCATCTATAAGAAGTATGACTTTCTTGCCATAATGCTTGTACAGGCAGTTTGAGTATGTCTTTAATGAGCCTGTAAGAATAAAACTGTATTCTGGATTTATCAGCTGAAATTTGTTTGCTAGTAAAGCTAATTCTTCTTTCTGTTCTTTTGAAATCTTTTCACTGTCTTTTAGAAAACTGAACTGTTCTCCAAGACCTGCTACAAGTTCAGCAAGCTTACCGTAGGCATCATTAAAATTCTCTCCAAAGACACTCTTTAATGAAATGAAAATAACAGGGAACTGTCCCATGTATTTATCTGTAAATCCTTTGTCTTTTAGAATCTCAAGACCTTCAAAGAGCTTTTCTTTTCTCTCTCTGCCACTGCTGCCATCCTCTGCTATAGTTAAAAATGTGGCAAACATATCCATGAGCAGGGTTTTGCCAAAGCGTCTTGGTCTTGTAAAAAGCTGTACTGCTGCTGTATCGGTAAAGACACTTTTTAGATAAGGAGTCTTGTCTACATAGTAGCAGCCATCCTCTCTTAGTGAGGCAAATACCTCTGTTCCTTTTGGTAATGGTTTAAATGTCTTTACGCTCATTTATTCTGTCCTGAAATTTTATCTATAGCATTATTTTAGCTGAATTGTGGCTATATTCAACTTAGGATGTTCTATCAGCTTTTATCAAAGCACCTGTCTATAATCAGCTCATTTAATGGATTTGTTAACACTTAAATTAAGTCTGCTTGTAAACACATCATGAAGGTAATAGAAGGATCACTTTCATGAAATAATGGATATTGAAATTCCAGAACTGCTTACGCAGTCTGTACTGAAAAGTACAGGCAGATGAGGCTGTCCTATACCGATTTATTTCAGACCATTAACGAAATTATGAGAAAAGAGATGCATAACTTATATCTCCAACGCATTCTCTGTACCAAGAGCTCTCAATTTTTGCTTTAAGATTATGATCCTTACAGAAAAAATAGTCATGACAGTTTGCTCTTGAACATAAAATCTCAGGTGAAATACTGTTTTTTAGAGCTGCTGCCTTCAACAGCTTCTTTAGAGACTTAATCGGGGCATTATACTGTCTGGTCACAGCCACGCTGTCTACAGGCTTTTTAAGATCACACGAAGGAGCGTCTCTTCCTTCAAGGTACCACTGAATAATTGTTTTTCCATACTGACGTACTGCACCTGGCTTTACACCGGCATCTATCAGAGCTTTTTCACTGATATTTGTCAGTCTGCTGATCTGACACAGAGCGCAGCTTGTTATGATCCTGTTTAAAGCCTCATTTTTCTTCCGCCCAAGCTTCAGCCTGTTTTTACAGAGTGTCTTTAGAATGACAAGCTCTCTGTCTTTTAATGCTCCTGCTCCACTGACGTACAGATACGCCTCGTCAGGATCGACCTCTTTTGTGCAGATGAATTTGAAATTGGTCATTTCTGTGTAAAACCAATTTCTTCGAACATCATCTTTGCTGAATTTAGCATCCAAAAACTGATAAAGCTGATTCAGATACAGAACATCATTACACGCATACCTTATCTGATCAGCAGACAGAGGCCGCACCGACCAGTCAGATCGGGTCTGATCCTTTTCAACTTCAACATTAAGATTATCTTTTAGTGATCCCTGCAATCCCTTTGAATACCCAAGATTTAAAAAAGACTGCATTAACTGTAAATCAAGACAGTTCTCTGGCAGAAGTTTTGTAAATTTTGCCTGTCGTGCAAGCTCTGCAATGATCTCAAAATCTTCTCTTGCAGAAAAGAACAGGCACAAAGCCTTAGTATCACACAGAGCTCTTAATATCTCTGTTATGTCTGTACTATGCGGATCGGCAAGATAACACTGATGTGAATCGTCACCTGCAAAGGCAATCTGTACTAGATCAAGACGAGGATAATAGGTTCTGACTCTGTCAAACTCTGTATCTACGGATATGACATCATTAGAAGTCAGTGATGATAGCCTTTCTACAAGAGCTGAGGCTTTCTCAGGTGTGTTGGCAATAAAAACGTTCTGCACGATAATATCTCGATATTATAATTTGTGCTAATTATAGCCGAAATTTTATTTTTTTTAGAGTTCAAACCAAGTAAACAGGATGTTTTTCATACTGCCCCTATTACAGACTCAACTTCTATCAAATAAACTTCTTTTATTATAGAAGGGGCACTGAAAATCAGGGACCATGATGAAGTTACTTTCATTACCATTACAGAATTACATATCTTATTATTCTGTATTGATATTCAGTTAACTAATCGTCTTCATCATCTTCATCGGCTCCAACATCAAGTCCAGATAACCCATACACGGTAACAACAAAACCTTCCCCATCATCTGTATATTGAACATCATATGTTATATCAGTTGTCATCTTTGTAGAATCAGAAAAGGGGTCCCATATGAGTCTAGCTCCACAGTTACATTTTGAAATATCAGGTTCTCTTTTGTTTGTTACAATCATCTTTAGCGAATATTTATCAACAGATGCAAGCTGATTAATTGCGCTTTTCTCATGTTTTCTTTCTGCTATATATTCTACGAGTTTATTCAATAACGCCAAACCTTCATCAGAGCCTGTACCGTACATTTTGTTCAACTCTTCATAAGCTGCGATTCTTAGGGCCAATACAACTGAAAACCTAGGATCTGCAATTAAGTTGAGTTCCTCAATTCGATCTTTAACCATCTGCTCAAGGAATATGCAAGGATGGGCTTAAACCGCAGAGCGATTCTGGTTGAAGACAAGGGCTATGGCTCAGTAAAAAATATACATAAGCTCTATCAGGATAATCAGAAATTTGAATACATGCTGTGTAAAGGTATCAGAGTTCTACTGTCTGACTTTATAAGTGATCCGGTTGAGGCTTCACGTGCGTATTGCGCAATATAGGATCACACAATTCGCACTCAGGGATCATTTAGTTTACAACTAGGATCACCTATGTTTTCTAGCAGCATTTCATGAGAAGGATCACCTAATTCATAACAAAAGATCTGCTACCCTCCAAATTAAGCAAAACATGGTGTTTTGCTTTTTATAAGGAGGAGTCTCATGACACCTAAACTTAAAGTAAAGCACTAGTCCTGCAGCTTAGAGATCAAGGTCTCAACAGGACAGAAATTGCTTCATCAAGGCATATTTCAAGAAAGAACGTCAATGAAATTTTCTCTATTGCTCAAGAGAAAGGTCTCACATAACAATCCGTAAAAGATCTGTCAGAGGATGAGGTCTACGAGCTTATCTATCCAGATAAATACAAGCGTATGACAGATAATCTTTACACACTACCTGATTATTCCCATATTCACAGTGAGCTCAAGAGAGTAGGGGTAACTTTAAGACTGCTTTGGCTTGAGTATTCAGCAAAAGTAAGGGCTGAAGGAGGAGTTCCAGTAAAGTGATAACAATCGTAATCTCAGTCGTTCTGTACTCCTAGAACTGGCAACATGTGATTTCATGAAATACGGTACCAATGTTGTTATTGAGGGAGTTACAGGCTCGGGAAGACTTATCTAGCATGCGCTATAGCAAATGCAGCTGTCGAAAAATGCTATAAGACTCTGTACGTTCGCATGCCTGATTTGATTCAAGAATTTGAAGAAAGAGAAGCTATGCACTTGTCAAAAACAGTATTGTACAAAAAATACGCAAGACCTACTTTACTGATAATTGATGAATGGCTGTTGCAACCAACTACAGAGTCTTTCTGCAATTGCCTGCTTGAAATATTTGAAAGACGAAAAGGTTTAAGTACTGTCATGTGTACTCTTTACGAACAATCTGAATGGCACAACAGACTTGGAGGAAATGTCCAGGCAGAATCGGTAATCGACAGAATAGTGCATAATTGCGTTGATATTGTGTTAGGTGATCTGAACATGAGAGCCTATACAAGTCCAACAAAGAAGAAATAAAACAAAAGTCGAGGAGGCGATGCAGCCTAGGCTGCATCGCAGATCTGATCCTTTTGGTGAAATCTACATGATCCCTCAAGTAAATGCTTATATCATTTTTGTGAAAAGGCTGATCCTTTTTCACGTTATATGCATTCACGTGCCTATACAGAACGTAATGAGGTTGAGAAGAGTTTCCGAAAGCTCAAGGATTTCACTGGAGCAAGAAGATTACATATATCCGCATCAAAAACTCTTTCAGGAAAAATCTTTGTACACTTTTTAGCTTGCAGTATTCTCTGCATGCTAAGACATCGTATTCATACAGCTGAAGCTAAAGGCATCAAGCTTCCATTTGACTCTGTACCAAAGATGCTGGCATCGTTATCAAATATTACTCGGACAATATTCCCTGATGGAGGTTACTTCTCTGAGATAGTTGGAAAGAAAAAGGAATTGCTTGAGGGACTAGAAATACCATTCCCAGAGACTGAGATGGATATCGAGTATGAGGAAGATATTGCAGCAGAGGCAGAAGAAAATCTAGATTAGCCACATAACATCTACGATAAACCTAAATTCTCTGTCATACCTGCACAATAAATCAGCCAATTCCGGTACTCTCCACTTGTTATTGTCCATAAATTCTTCTTTCTGCCTGCCGGCTCTATGCGTGCGCACGCGAGCGTTGATGAACGATGGATGGGATAATGATGATAAAATAAAAGGGGTATATCTTTCTTTTATCTTTTCTTTGGTTCTTTCTTTTCGCTTTTCTTTCTAAGGGGCGGTTATTGTAAAGGTAGTTTGTGACACTACCATTAAAAATTTGATAAAGTTCA
>JBJFET010000003.1:0-21534 GCA_051891035.1 Succinivibrio sp.
TGACCCTCCAAGATATGAGGTAATGGCAAAGCCAACAAGTCCAAGACCGATAACCAAAATACAGTAAAGTCCCACACCCAGAGAAATGTAAGATACCACTGTTCTTGCAATAAAACCGATTAAAAGTCCTATTACTATGCCAAAGCCAAACTGTGAGGCAAAAAACAGTATTGCATCGGCAAATGAGGTGGTTTTAGCCGAAGCAAAGGCAATCATGGTTGTTGTCAGAAGAATTGCCATAGGATCGTTAGTTGCAGATTCAATCTGCAAGGTGTTTGAGACGTTTGATTTTAAAGTTACATTCTTGTCTTTGCCAAGCAGAGAGAACACAGCTGCAGCGTCAGTTGATCCTACAATACAGCCAAGAAGCAGTGCCTGAACTAGAGATACATCAAGCACAAGATAAGTCAGAAAACCTGTAATACCGGATGTCAGCACAACACCAATGGTAGCAAGAACCGCAGATTCTGCTGCCACGCTCTTCATGGTGGAAAAACTTGTTCTAAGACCACCGTCTAGAAGAATCACTGCAAGCATGAGGTTTGCAACAAAGAATGCTGATGAATAATCCGTATAGTGAATGTGCAGAATAAGTCCGTCCTCACCGGTGATCATACCGATTGAGAGGAAGAGCAACAGTAAGGGTGTGCCGAAGAAAGATGAGAGCTTTGATGCCAGGATGGCAAATGATAAAAGGATACCTACAATCAAAAACGCATATTCAAGATCAATTGTAGGCATAGCACCCCCATATATAAAATTCACACAAAACTGTCACAGAGTGCAACAGGAAAAAGACAGTCAGCGAGGAAAAAATGACCTAACTAAAGGGTTTGTGTTTAATATTTTTTTACAATACCCTTCTATAAAACTCAGTGAGTATTTTTTTTCTAAAAACCACGCCGATATAAATATTCTAGTCTAGAAACAGGCTCAAAAATAGTGCTAAATACGAATATTTCGGTAATTTTTATCAGGAAACTTGATAATTTTGATCTTTGAACCTTTATGTTCAGAAAAAAATGTACTCTGTCAGAGTAATTAGCGAAAAATATCAAGACTTCTGAGATCAAAAACAGAAGTTCAGATCTCACTGAAACTGATTTTTTTGTTTTAAGTGAGTGCACAAAATTGAAGCATCAGAATATTTACCTTAATCAAACAAGTGCACTGAATCAGTGTTCACTTTACTAAATAAAAATTCCAATAATTCTTATGAAGACCTGATTTTCAGCGATTTATGCCAATTTGTGTCAATTAAAAGTAAACTTCAGACAATCTTAAGCATACTTTATGCTGTCGCACTATTTTGGAACTATTCCCATATAAGTGCGTTTCTTTGTGATAACATTTCATTCATGGCTTTTGTGCATTATGAAAAGCCCATCAGATTCAGTTACAGATACAGCGTCAAAGGAGCTGTTATTTTATGTGTTCAATATTCGGTATTTTTGATATTAAAGAACATCCAGAAGCACTTCGTCAGACTGCTCTTGAGAATTCAAGACTGCAGCTGCACCGTGGTCCTGACTGGGAAGGTATTTATCAGGGTGAGAAGGCAATCATTGTTCATGAGCGTCTTTCAATTGTTGACCCACAGAACGGTGCTCAGCCTTTATATAATGAGAATAAGACCCACATCCTTGCTGTCAATGGCGAAATCTACAATCATAAGGAACTTAAAAAAGAACTTACTGTAGACTACAAGTTCAAAACAGGCTCCGACTGTGAGGTTATCCTTCCCTTATATGAAGAGTTCAAACGTACCGGAAAGAATTTTGTTGATCGTCTTGTCGGTGACTTTGCATTTGTTATCTATGATGAGGAAGACGATACTATCTTTGCAGCCCGCGACCATATGGGAATCAACCCTATGTATGTAGGTACAGACAGAGAAGGACGTTTCTATATCGCCTCAGAGATGAAGGCACTTGTCAATGTCTGTGATTCTGTAAAAGAGTTCCCTCCTCGCCACTACCTGTATACCAAGGGGGGCAACTATGAGTTTGTTCAGTATTATCAGAGAGACTGGTTTGATTACGAGAATGTAAAGAACGATCCTGTTGATGTAAACACACTGAAAGAAGGTCTGATGGATGCGGTTCGCCGTCAGCTCATGTGTGACGTTCCATATGGTGTTCTGCTCTCAGGTGGCCTCGATTCATCAGTAATTTCAGCAATTGCTAAATTCTATTCAGAAAAGCGTGTTGAGGATGACGGCAAAACTCAGGCCTGGTTCCCACGCCTGCACTCTTTTGCAATTGGTCTTGAAGGTGCACCAGATCTCAAGAAGGCTCGTGTGGTAGCAGATTATCTGGGTACCGTTCATCACGAGATCCACTACACTGTTCAGGAAGGTATTGATGCTTTAAGAGATGTTATCTATCACATCGAAACCTATGATGTAACCACCATTAGAGCTTCAACTCCTATGTACCTGATGGCCCGTTATATCAAGGCAATGGGCATTAAGATGGTACTCTCAGGTGAAGGTTCAGATGAGATCTTCGGTGGCTATCTGTACTTCCACAAGGCTCCAAATGCTAAAGAAATGCATGAAGAGCTTGTAAGAAAGCTTGATCAGTTGCACCTGTATGACTGCCTGAGAGCAAACAAGTCTCTGATGTCATGGGGTGTTGAAGGTCGTGTTCCTTTCCTTGACAAGAAGTTCCTCGACATTGCTATGCACTTTAACCCTGAAGGAAAGATGTGCCCTGGCAAGGTAATCGAGAAGAAGGCACTGCGTGAGGCATTCGACGGTATGCTGCCAGAGGATGTGCTGTGGAGACAGAAGGAACAGTTCTCAGATGGTGTGGGCTATTCATGGATCGATGCTCTGCGTGATTATGCCGAAGAACACGTATCTGACAGAAAGTTTGAAGAGCGTGAGATCCGCTTCCCTGTAAACACTCCTGTAACCAAGGAAGCCTACCTGTACCGTGAAATCTTTGAAGATCTGTTCAAGTTGCCTTCAGCAGTCAAGACTGTTCCTTACGGCAAATCTGTAGCCTGCTCCACCCCAACAGCTATCGCCTGGGATGAGAAGTTTGCAAAGATGAACGATCCTTCAGGTCGTGCTGTAACAGACGTTCATGAAGAAGCATACGAAATGGGGCACAAGATGTAATTATCATCAGTTGTGACAAAATAATCTCTGCTGGAGAAATCCTTCAGAGATTTTTTTTATTTTACAGAGAATTAACAGGCTTTGCATTGCACTTTAACACTGGTGTCTTCTAATTACAGAAAGTCAAGGAGATATTATGAAAACAAAATTATTATTAGCTTTAGCAGTCTCATCAGTTTTTTCTGCCCAGACGCTTGCTGTTCAGACACATGTAATTCCTGTTGATGTTCCAAAAGATATGTATGTGAACTATCCTGGCACCAATCCTGAGTTTAAGGATGGTTTTATTACAGGTTTCGGCTCTTCACTTGCCTTTGTCAGCCAGGATCCTGACGGATCACTTTACTTTTACGGATTAACAGACAGAGGTCCTAATGCAGACGGCCCTCAGATGGAGTATATGTCAGGTGACAAGACACTCGTCAGCCCTGCAAAATTCTTCCCAGCTCCTGATTTTGTACCTTCTGTAGGTCTTATCAAAGTAAAAGACAATAAAGCAACTGTTGAAAAAATCATACCTCTTAAAGACAAGGACGGAAACCTAATCTCTGGTCGCCCTCTTAATATCGACAGGATTGGTTTTACAGGTGAGGTTGCCATTGATGATCAGTACAGAATTCTTCCATATGACAACAACGGACTTGATAGTGAAGGTATTGCCATTGCACAGAATGGTAATATCTTCATCTCTGATGAATATGGTCCATTCTTATGTGAATACAACCAGGATGGCGTACTTTTAAATAAGTACGCACCAACAGAAGGTCTACCTGAGATCATAAGACACAGAACTCCAAACAGAGGTTCAGAGGGTGTGGCAGTTATGCCTGACGGCTCACTGGCACTAATGGTTCAGTCTGTTCTTAATCTAAAAAATGGTGAGCACAGCTCAAAGAAAACAGCTCATTTTGCCCGTATTGTTATTTTCAATCCAAAAGACAGAAGCTACAGAACAGTTGGATACCCTATCAACTTTGATAGCTACAAAAAGCCTGGCGATGCAAAACTAGGTGATATCTATGCTCTTAATGATCATGAGTTCTTAATCATTGAGCAGGGAAAAGACAAAAACAAGGTAATGCAGAACTACATCTACAAGGTTGATATTAAAGGTGCAGACAACCTTAATGATGCTAAGAAAGGTGGTCTTGAGCCAGAGTTTTTTGACGATAACGGCGGATTTGTGATGGCGAAAAAAGAGTTACTTGTTGATCTTAGAAAACTCGGATACCGACACGAAAAAGCTGAAGGTTTGACATTGCTGCCTGACAGAAAAACTATTGTGGTTATAAATGATAATGATTTTGGTATCACTGTTGATGTTGATGATCCGGCAAACGCCAAAAGCAAGATCACAGACTATACACTTAAGATTGACGGAACCTATCAGATAAACGGAAAGACAGCCAATCCTAAATTCAGATTCTCAAGACTTGATGAGAAGGATTCGGTTTCAGAGCTTTTTATGGTTACACTTGATTCAGCTTTATAATCTAGTTATGTTGGTATAGTAATTTTGGCAGGTATCCATTACCTGCCTTTTTTGATCACACGCAATGAATCTTCAGGTAAACAAAACATATACACATCATACACAGGATCTTAAAAACTGTACTGGTAATTAGCTGATTAATTTACTCAAGTTTTGCGATTCAAAATTAACTAACAAAAGCTTATAGATGCGGTCTAGCACTGCATTTGTTGTTTATATAAGGCCCTATGTGCAACAGATTTTTGATCAACTTTGTATAACAGGTTTACCTCAGATATTACTATTGAATATCTAAGGTATGTGTATGTCTGTCCATAACTGCCACACTCCTCAATTTCCCTTGCTAATGAGTGGTTAATACGTTTTTGGGGAAGTTAGGAATCATTTCTTGAACTTCAATGATAAATAACCTACCATGCATATATTAATCAGTATTCATAACTATCTGTTATTGCAATACAATATCAGAGGAACTTTGTAATTTTGAATATAGAGATTTTGAGAATATGCTCGATACACTCCTTTTAGCAATCTACGCAGGTCTTTTCATTTCAGGATGTACTGCATTAGGTGCTGCTGTAGTCTTTTTCATGTTTAAGGGAAAGGCAGGTATTTACACACAGCTGAGTCTTGGTTTTAGTGCTGGGATCATGCTGGCAGCTTCCATATTCAGTCTGCTCATGCCAGCAATTGAACTTGGTGATGAGGCTTCTTTTTCAAGACTTGTTCCTGTTGTCGGCGGATTCATTTTAGGTATGATCTTTCTTATCTGTATTGATAAATGCACCCCTCATCTTCACCTGATGGCAAACTCTCCTGAGGGACCTAAATCTCATCTTGGACGCCACTCGCTGATGTTTCTTGCAATTACCATTCACAATATTCCAGAAGGTATGGCTGTGGGAGTATCAGTGGCTGCAGCTTCTACAGGAAACGGGCTTTTAAGCGCAGCTGCTATTCTTGCTCTTGGTATTGGAATACAGAACATTCCAGAAGGTGCAGCTGTATCAATGCCTTACTACAGTGACGGCTTCTCAAAAGTAAAATCTTTTGCCTTAGGTTCACTCTCAGGAATAGTTGAACTGATTGCTGCTGTTAGTGTTGCGCTGATTGCAGAGAGTGTAATTCCATACCTGCCATGGGTACTGTCATTTGCCGCTGGTACCATGATGTATGTTGTAATTGAAGAACTGATCCCTCAGTCTCATGAATTTGACAATTCTGACAAAGGAACCCTGTCAGTGCTTGCAGGATTCCTTCTGATGATGTGTCTTGATGTTAGTTTAGGTTAGATCACCTTTCCAAGGTAGGCACTTGCGGCAAATTTTGCAGCTGTCATCAGCCCATCACCTAGTCGGCCTAAGATTGAGTAGTCATCTGCACTTGTGCCTTGATTTAAAACTTCCCAATCAGCAGATGACGGTGTACTGCTTAGTACTGAAAATCTGCTGGCAATCTCTGAACTCTCAAGAGAAATCTCTGAGTCATTTTCTGCACTGCCATATGTATCATTAGCTGATGAAAGCTCTACAGAAAAAGGATCATCTGTAATTTCATCACGAACAAACAGATCATTTGCATTTACCGATGTAGAACTGCTTCCTGTAAGGATTTTAAGAGCCTTGGCAAAGCTTAAATCATTCTGATCTGTGCTTATGGCAGATGTTTTATGTTCTCTATTTACAGCTAAATAGCTGTCAGTATTAACTGACGATATATACGAAGACATCTGTTCCTCCCCTAACTGGCAAATCTTGCCACTTATCTGTTTCTGATATTGATAATGCAAGCTGTATGCCATTTTTTACAGGTAAAAAAAAATATATAAACAATTAAGAACGAATGATCTGCCACTTTGCAGTTTCTAATTATTAACTAAGTCTTATCTGAAATACTGCATTATGCAGTTAGGCGTCCAGCTATATTATTCCGATAAATAAGGAGGTCACATTAAAGGAATTACTTGAACTGATACGGCTGTTTAACTGAAACGTCAATAGAGGACATTAAAAGGAAATTCTATGAACAAAGCTTTAAAGACACTACTTACACTTACAGCAGCTGGTGCATTGGTGGTTTTATCAGAACAGGCTATGGCAAAACCACATCATCCTGAGTATTATGCTCCACCATACGCTGTACATCATGGTCCAAAGCGGCATCACCACAGACCTTATCATGCACCATTGCATCATAAAGAGCCTATGTGTCCTGAATTTGCCTATCATGGTCCTGCTCCGGTTCATCATGATGGAGGAACACAGGTGATTGTCGTAAACAATGCCCCAGCATATCACCATGCACCACCACCTCATCCTAATATGCATGGAGGTCCACTCTACGATATTCTTGCAGCAGCAGAACATCTTGCAAGAGCTGCTGATAATAAATAGATAGTCAGATCATTTATCATAAGGCGCCACAAAACTCCGTCCATTAGGGCGGGGATAAGGCGCAAGATTAATCCGAAGTATTTTGCTGTTGTTCTATGTACTGTCTGATAATACAAATAGGCGCACCTGCACAGAAAGATGCAAAATAGGACGGACTCCAAAGAGCATTACCCATAAGAGCTTTGGTAATAGTTGGGCATTGCCATGAACGAATAAGCTTTGAAGACACGCCTTTAAGTCAGAAGATCAGCTCTTGCTATTGCAAGTTTAGAAGTGAATAAACCTGTAGATAAACAGGCTCTTCTTCTCGACCAAATTCGATTAAAGAAGCATCAAGCTGACAGCAGACAGTTTCAAAATGATTCTAAGCCCCTTTAGAATTTGAACTTAGCGGCTTTTTGTGCAGTATTTAGTCACAAAGCATAGTTGAAGATGCAGATTATCAGTTCAGATTAGCATATAAAGGTAAAACCTGGGCAGACTAATCTTTTGCGTCTGTTCTGCAGACGTGCTAGATTCTGCTATAACCAGACGTTATCCTTGCTCAAGGACGAGTATAAAGCCTATAAAAAAGAGATGAAAGAATTAAAGGCACAAGGAAAAAGCTCAACGATATGGCAGCCATATTTCAAAAGCTATGCAATATGGCTGCATTGAAAACTGCAATAATCAGTTCTGGATCTGATACTTGTCTGACTGCAATCTCTCAAAAACCACTTCCTCGTATCCAGGTTCCTTTTCACGAGGAGTTTCGTCATTGAACTTATAGTTTGTTCTAACCCATGCCTTCTTTGTTTCACTTTTTGGTGAGGTTACGTTCTTTTTGCAGTCACTGTAAACGTAAACATTGTGAATATCGTTAATTCCCTTGAGAATGATAGGAGCTTCCTCGCCTGAGGCGAACACGTACCATCCCTGAGTTACCCATTTTGTCTTATCTGTTCTTGCATTTATGGCAAGAGAACAGTCTTCAGATGTGTCATTTCTTACATCAATCATGACGTCTGCACTGGCTAAAGATGTAATGCCAAAAGCAATAATCGCAGCTGCTAGCTTTTTCATCTAAGAAATCCTCTTTGTTTTTTTACTGCTCTTTTAGAATTCAGATCTTTTACTGAATGTATTTACACAAAATTGTCTGTTCATTCAAGATGATAATAATAGAGTTTATCATTGATATTATCAAGATAAAAGAAATGAGATTGAGGACTATGATACAGATAGGATAATTAGTACCGGAAAACTCCGGTACCAATATGAAGATTATTACGTTATCAGTTCCAGCCGGTTGCTTCTCTTAAACCATCGGCTATATCTGCAGCTGTGGCAACCACAGTCACACCTGCCTCTCTCAGAGCCTGCTGCTTTGCTGCGGCTGTTGCGTTTCCACCAGAGATTATAGCTCCAGCATGCCCCATTCTCTGACCTTTAGGTGCAGAAGCTCCTGCAATATAGGATACAACAGGTTTTGTCATGTGATTCTTGATAAACTCAGCTGCATCCTGCTCTGCTGTACCACCGATTTCACCTACTAATACAACAGCTTCAGTCTGAGGATCTTTTTCCATCAGCTTGAGAATATCAACAAAGTTTGACCCCTGAACAGGATCACCACCAATACCCACACAGGTAGACTGTCCAAAACCAGCCTCGGTTGTCTCCTTTACGGCCTCATAGGTAAGGGTGCCTGAACGGGAAACAATACCAACCTTACCCTTTGAGAAGATTGAAGCTGGCATAATGCCAATCTTGCACTCCTCAGGAGTGAGAATTCCAGGACAGTTTGGGCCAATTAGAACTGAATCAGAGTTTCTTAATCTTGCTTTTACCTTGAGCATATCAAGAACTGGAATACCTTCTGTAATACAAACGATAAGCTCAAGTCCAGCACCAATTGCCTCTAAGATTGAATCTGCAGCAAAAGGAGGTGGAACCATAACCATTGACACAGTTGCCCCGGTTGCCTCAACAGCATCCTTTACTGTATTGAATACAGGCACTCCAAGATGTGTCTGACCACCCTTACCAGGAGTTACACCGCCTACAAGTTTGGTGCCATACTCAAGCATCTGCTCACAGTGTGAAGTGCCCTGTGAACCTGTAATACCCTGACAGATAACCTTAGTGTCCTTATTTACTAAAATACTCATTTTCTATCCTACTGCCTGTTTGCTGCCTGTACTGCCAGTGTTGCAGCCTGTCTTAAGTCACGTGCTGAAACAATATCAAGACCACATTCATTTAAAATCTGCTCGCCGATGTGAGCCTGATTTCCTTCAAGTCTTACCACTACCGGTACCTTTATCTGAATCTGCTCTACAGCACCACGAATACCCTCTGCAATCATGTCACAACGGACTATGCCACCAAAGATATTAACCATGATGCACTTGACATTCGGATCTTCAAGAATAACTTTGAATGCCTCCATCACACGCTCTTTTGTAGCTGTACCACCTACATCAAGGAAGTTTGCAGGAGCACCACCAAGGTTCTTGATGATATCCATTGTTCCCATTGCAAGACCGGCACCATTAACCATACAGCCGATGTTTCCCTCAAGAGGAACATAGCTAAAGCCTGCTGCTACAGCTTTGGCAATTCTTGGATCTTCCTGTGAAGGATCATCAAGATCAGCCATTTCAGGATGTCTGTATGCTGCATATGGATCAGTATTGATTTTTGCGTCACAGCACAGTAAATCACCAGATGTGGTAACTACCAGAGGATTAATTTCAACTAATGAAAGATCTTTTTCAAAGAACATTCTGCAGATGCCCAAGAAGATCTTTGCAAACTGATTTACCTGCTTGCCCTGCAGACCAAGCTTATAGGCAAGCTCTCTGCCCTGATATGCCTGAGGTCCTGTTAGTTCATCAATTGCAACTTTTAGGATCTTTTCAGGATTTGTAACTGCCAGCTCTTCAATTGACATACCGCCAGCTTCAGAGGCGATAACTGTAAGATGTGCTGATGCTCTGTCAATTGTTGCAGAAACATAAAGCTCTCTTGCAATATCGGTAGCATTCTCAATTAAAATCCTGTTTACTGGTTTGCCATGTGGACCACTCTGCCTAGTTACAAGACGCTGACCTAACCACTTGGCAGCAAATGCCTCAGCCTGTGCAGGAGTATCAACAACTGCTACACCACCAGCTTTACCTCTTGCTCCAGAGTGAACCTGACACTTGACAACAAATGGACCTGGTGAGAGTTCATATGCAGCCTTACCAATACCAGTTGCCTTTGTACTTACATAAAAAGGTGCAACAGGTAATCCGTATTCCTTAAAAATCTCTTTTGCCTGATACTCATGAATGTTCATAATGCCCAACCTATATAAATTTTTTTAGTATTAAATACCAAATAAAGCGATCCGTAAAGGTATGCCGACTCTAAAAATTGCTAGTAATTTCATGCAGTATGCAAAAACAAATTTATTTTACTTATTGTTTTATATAGATAAAAATTTGCAAAAAGATACCATTTTGCAATATTTAATTTGCACCATTTATGATCATATTTTTGATATTTTTCTTTATAATGCACCATTATAATACATTATTAGGCAGGATCAGCTTAACGTATTTGCAACGCTCATAAAAAAAGAAACCTCTAAAGCATACGCAATAGAGGTATCAACAGGCTTTAAATAAATTTTTCGAAGTAATTATATACTATTCTGCAGAAGAATTCATCTGCTGATTGATTATTTTTATTCCATCCTCATTATACTTTACTTCACTAATCTCTCTAGCGCCAACATGAACCACATGATTGGTCTTTTCCTGCTTGTAGCGGGTCAGCTGTGCTGAGATCAGATTCTTATAGCCATCAGCTTCTTCTGCTTTTATCTGTGTATTAACACCTTTTAATACAGCTTTGGTAGGAACTCCCTTGTTAGAGCTGATTACAACTGAGCCTTCTTTTGCAGGCAGCGCAAAGATTTCTGATACTAGATAAGGATCAAGCTCAGCATCTCCGCGGATCACCTTAACTGCATTCTTTACAGATACGCCCTCAGGTAATGCCTCGTTTTCCTTTACACTCTCAAGCAGAGAGTGAGCCTTCTCTGATACGGCCTTTGCTAGTGCCAGATCAGATGCTTTTTTCTCTACATCATTGAATGAAAGAGTTGTCTCTTCGTTGTACTCATTAACATTCATTACAATGCAGGCTTCATTACCAAGAGAAACTACAGGTGTATTTACATTTGAGGTTCTGTTATCCTCGCTAAAAACGACCTTCTGAACCTCTTTTTCACCTAATGGCCACTGTAATGATCTGTCTCCTAATGAAACAATGCCAGAATCAGCAACAGCTACACCCACGGTATCTGCTGCCACATCCAGGGAATCAGGGGTTTCAAATGATGTGTCTGTAAGCTTTGCACTCTTTTCCATGTAAAGCTCAAGTGCCTTGCTATCTACATACTTTACAGCAACATCTTCTCTGATATCAGCAAGCTTTGGAACAAACTCTTCAGTGATACCATCAAGCTTTAAGATGTGTGCACCTGAGTTATCAATTACAACCTCTGATACGTCACCAACCTTTGCAAGTCCAAAAAGTGCTATATCAAGCTTGTCTGACAATGATCCCTTCTCAAGTAGACCTAGTGCTCCATGATCATTCTTGAAGTTTGTGTCATCAGAATACTCAAGACCGACCTTTTCAAAGGACTCGCCTGACTTAATCTTGGCTAGTGCCTCTTTTGCCTTTGCCTCAAAGCCCTCTGTAGAGGCTTTAATCAGGATCTGAGATGCTTCACGCTTCTGAGGAACTACAAAATCACTCTGATTGAGATCATAGAAATTCTCTAAATCAGCATCTGTATACTTAATATCCTTTTTCAGATCATTCTTGTTTAAAAGAATGTAGGTAAACTTCACTGATGCTGGTTTCTTGAAAAGATTTCTGTTCTCATCGTAGAACTTTTTAGCATCCTCATCAGTTACAGATACACTATTGCCTAGTGACTTCAAATCAACACTGTACAGATCAGCTGTTCTTTCCTGGGTAAAGAGATCTAGTAACTGAGATACCTCATATGAATATGGAACTGAACCAGATACTACAAGTGGACCTATCATCAGATCAGATGCTAGCTGAACTCTTAGCTGTTCTGCAAAGTAATCAGGACTTGAACCCATATTTCTTATTGTTGCAAGATACAGATTGTTATCAAACTTGCCATCCTTCTGGAATGCAGGTTCTCTTCTTATCTGAGCCTTGACCTGCTCGTCACCGACTCTGATGCCTTCCTTATATGTAACTGAATTGAGTGCCACATTATCAATCATTCTCTCTAACACCTGCATACGTAAAGCTTTTACGTACTCAGGGTTTTCAAACAATGCATTAACCTGTGGTCCATACTGATTCTGCATCATTCTTGCCTGATCCTGATACTGAGCATTCCACTGCTCAGCTTTGATCTTGATATCTCCAACCTCAACAGGATCAGTATCAAGCTTAGGGATCAGATAATTGCCAACTCCGGCAAAAATAAATGAAAGAATAATAATCCAGAAAAGGATCTTAAAAACTTTTCCATGCGCACCATCACGCAACTTATCAGTTAACATTTTTTATTATCTCCGCAGTTCTAACTGCTCATGGTGAAAACAAACTTATGAAATTATAAAAGAAATAGCAAAAAAATTAAATTGCAAAGGGGCATAGAATGCTCAACTGGAAAAAAAAAATCCCTGACTTGATCAGGGATCTTTTAGCTAACAGAAAATTATTTCTTGTTAACAATATCCTTTAATGGCTTACCAGCCTTGAATGCAGGAACCTTTACGGCAGGGATCTGAACGATGTTACCTGTACGTGGGTTGCGGCCTGAACGTGCAGCTCTGTCACGAACTACAAAATTACCAAAGCCTACTAAAGTAACTGAATCACCATTTGCTAATGCTTCTTTAACAGTATCTAAAAATGCATTAACTGCTGCAGCTGAATCTTTGATAGTTAAACCAGACTTCTTAGCGATTCCATCAACTAACTGACTTTTATTCACAATATACTCCTAATTGGGTTTGTTAAATTGCACGTATATAGCACGTTAAGCCTCAATGGGCTTAACGTATTATTGCACGGCTTTATATAATATATTAGAAAGATTATTATGAAATATTGATCTAGCTCTACAATTTTTGCAATTTTTTACTGTTCAAACAGTTGATAGTATGCAGTTTTGTGCGTTTTTTTTCATTGCAGAACGATGTTTTCTCAAAATTATGTCGGTTATTTATATGCTGTATTGTCCTGTTAATATGGGATCATGCTCTATTACCGTAAAATTATAGTACTCTCTAACTTTATCATAGAGAAACTGTTACTAAGGTGCCGTCAACTTCCAAGTGGGGAGGCGTTACACTATAAAAAACATTAAAATTGACCGATACTCATACGGGTGTTTGGCTGTCGTAAAAACAAGCAAAGATATGACTGGATTGTGAACAAAAGCGAGATAAAAACTTTTTTGACTGATCAGAAAGGATAAAGCCGTCTAAAGATGACTTTATCCTTTACACACAAAGATCTATGTAGAAGAAGGTTACTTTGACACCTTTTCGTGCTCTTTTATATAGGCTAAAAGAGGTGGTAGCAGATCTGATTCAATGTGGTCAATCTTCTGTTTGAGGACAAATGAGTTCTCATCCTTGAGATATTCAAGATTATCCTGACACTCCATCAGCATCGGAAGTGTATTCTCCACATTTACACACAGAGGTTTGATAATCTTTAAAAAGGCTTCTGGGTTGATGACTTTGTCTGAATTTACTTCTGGTGCTATTTTTTCTAGTACAGAGATCAGAGCGTCAGCAGACTGCATGATCTTCTTGATCTCATCATCAATACTGCCCTCCTGCTCCTTTTCTACCTCGTCATCAAACTTTACAAACTCAGCTTCATCCTTTAGTTCTGTTGTGCTCATTCTAAGCTCCTTATAGAACAATATTCATGCTGTCTGAACCGTTGGTTCTCTTCTTTTTTGAAGATGAAATTTTCTTGTCCTTTAACAGCCATGAGGTTGTTGGCTTGAATGTATAAGGATCATTTTCTAGTGCTGTTTTAAGCACATCTTCGATTCTTGATACAGGCTTTACGGTCATTTTTTCTGTAACAACAGAAGGAATATCCCAAAGATCCTTTTCGTTATCTTTAGGGATCATTACTGTCTTAATGCCACCTCTCATGGCAGCAAGCAGCTTCTCCTTGAGACCGCCTATTGCAAGCACATCACCTCGCAGTGTAATCTCACCTGTCATTGCCACATCAGAACGGACAGGATTTCCTGTAAGAGCTGATACAACTGCTGTTACCATACCCACACCTGCCGACGGACCATCCTTTGGTACAGCTCCTTCAGGAACATGCACATGCAGATCACAGGTTTCAAAGAAGTTCTGATCAAGATGCAGATCTTTTGATAAGGTTCTGACCACGGTAATTGCTGTGCTGATTGACTCTTTCATCACCTCGCCAAGCTTTCCTGTAAGCTGATGCTTACCCTTGCCGTTATTGGCCACTGCCTCAAGCTGCAGAATATCTCCGCCTAACGATGACCATGAAAGACCATTAACAATACCAACCTTGCTCTCTTTGAGCTTTGAGGTAAAGTCAAACTTTTCAGGTCCCATCATTCTGTGAATATCTTCAACACTCACATTTGTCTTTTTGAACTTCTTTGCCTTCGGATCTTTTATCATCAGATCCTTGATTGTTTTTCTGACAATCTCTGTTAATGTTCTCTCAAGCTCACGGACTCCAGCTTCATGTGTATAGTAACGGATAAGATGCAACAGAGTGTCATCATCAATAACCACTTCCTGCTCACCTACGTTTGCAAGACGCAGAACCTTTGGCAGAAGATGCTCTCTTGCAATGTGGAACTTCTCATCCTCTGTGTATGAAGACAGATCAATAACTTCCATTCGATCAAGAAGAGGTCCTGGAATATTGTAGGAGTTAGCTGTTGTCACAAACATGACGTTGGACAGATCATAGTCAAGCTCAACATAATTATCGTTGAAAGTGCTGTTCTGCTCTGGATCTAAAACCTCTAGCAAAGCTGCAGCAGGATCACCATGTGCTGAGGAGTTGACCTTATCTATCTCATCTAACAGGAACAGAGGGTTGTTTACCCCAACCTTGTTCATATTTGAAATGATTCTGCCTGGCAGTGCACCGATGTATGTTCTTCTGTGACCGCGAATTTCAGCCTCATCATTGACACCGCCTAAAGCTACACGAACAAACTTGCGTCCTGTTGCCTCAGCAATTGATTTTCCTAGTGATGTCTTACCAATACCAGGAGGTCCCATCAGACAGATAATAGGACCATGGATCTTGTCTGCTCTTGCCTGTACTGCAAGATACTCTAAAATCTTGTCCTTGACCTTTGTCAAACCGTAATGATCTCTATCTAATACTTCCTTTGCAATCTTCAGATCATTATTAACTGCTGATTTTTCTTCCCATGGAAGATTTAACAGGCAGTCAATGTAGTTTCTTACTACAGAGTATTCAGATGAGTTCATGCTCATTGAATTGAGCTTTCTAATCTCTCTGTCAATTCTGTCATGAACATACTGTGGAGCTTTTAATGATGCGTTTCTGCTTGTAAAGCCCTGAATATCATCATCTTCAGACATGGAGATGCCAAGCTCTTTCTTGATTGCCTTGAGCTGTTCAGAGAGGAAGTATTCCTTCTGATTTTTCTCCATTGACTTCTTTGCAAGTTCAATAATTCTGTTTTCAAGCTCAGACTTGTATGAATAACCGTTGAGTGCGCTGATGAGAATTCGTCCTCTTTCAACTGCATCCACGGTTGATAAGAGCATATACTTGTTCTGTGTATCAAGCTTTAAGATCTGAGTAAGCATATCTGTCAGCCTTGACAGAGAGCTTTCATCCAGAATAGAGGTTATCAGATGCTTTGGTACAGAATCTTCAATCAGAGCCTTTACAGTCTTATCAGAACTGTCGATGGCATACTGGAGTGATGACTTTAATACAGAGAGCACATCTGCTCCCTCCTTTGCATCAATCTCTGCTTCTTTTAATATCTGTACTCTTGCCTTTCTAAAAGGTTCATTCTTGTCATCTATTATCTCCAGAAGCTTAATTCTTTCAAAGCCGGAGATAAGACACTGTACAGTGCTTTCTGTCTGATTTGTAAGGTTTATAAGGTTGCAGAGCACACCGGTCTTATGCAGTGCTGAAAAATCAGGAGACTCATCAGATTCATTTAGCTGACAGAATACAGCAATCTGCTTGTCAGATTGAGCCTTTGCATATTTCAGAGCTTCAATAGAACTTGATCTTGCTGCTGTAATCTGCAGCTTTGAATGAGGTGTAATAATTAATGCTCTTAATGTGATAAGAGGAAAAATCTGCTCATTTGCTGCATCAGTCTTTGGCGCTCTTGTGCGCACCTTTCTTTTTGTCTTTGTATCTTCCATAAAATCGTCATCAACCTAGCAGAAAATAGAATAAAAAAGCTCTCCAGCTTAACGTTGAAGAGCCTTATAAAACAAGTCAACAATTAAGAATTCGAAGCAAACTCAAAACCATCTTTTTTAATGACAAGAGGTTCCTCATGCTTCTCAACAGTGTTCTTATCTACAACTACCTTTTCAACATCCTTAACAGATGGAATGTCAAACATGGTATTCAGTAACAGTCCTTCAACTACAGAACGCAGACCACGTGCTCCTGTGTGACGCTTTATAGCTGTATCTGCAATCGCATTCAGAGCCTCTTCTGTGAACTCGAGTTTAACATCTTCAAAGCCAAACATAGCCTCAAACTGTCTTAAGATAGCATTTTTTGGTTCTCTTAACACTCTGATAAGTTCTTCACGATTCAATTCAGATAAAGCTGTGATTACAGGCATACGACCTACAAACTCTGGAATAATACCAAATTTTACCAGATCGTCAGGCTCTACCTTCTTGTACTTATCGGATAAGGATAGCTTCTCATCCTTACCAAACACCTCAGCGCCAAAGCCAATTCCGGCCTTCTTGGAAACTCTCTTTTCAACAATCTTGTCAAGACCATCAAAAGCTCCACCGCAGATAAACAGGATCTGCGAAGTATCCACCTCAATATTTTTCTCCTGAGGATGCTTTCTGCCACCGTTTGGAGGAACAGAAGCGACGGTTCCTTCAACAAGCTTGAGTAATGCCTGCTGAACGCCCTCACCAGATACATCTCTGGTTATTGATGGGTTTTCGCTCTTTCTGGCAATTTTATCGATCTCATCAATGTAGATTATACCCTTCTGAGCTTTCTCCACATCAAAATCACAGTTCTGAAGCAGTCTTACGATTACGTTCTCAACATCCTCTCCCACGTAACCAGCTTCAGTCAGTGTAGTTGCATCTGAAATGGCAAAAGGCACATTCAGAAACTTTGCCAGAGTCTGCACTAGCAGTGTCTTTCCTGAACCAGTCGGACCTACCAGAAGAATATTTGATTTTCCAAGTTCAACTTCTGAGCCTGCGCCTGAATGACGTAATCTCTGATAATGATTGTAAACGGCAACCGAGAGAACCTTCTTGGCATCGTCCTGTCCGATTACATAATCATCCAAATGTTTTGCAATCTCATGAGGTGTAGGAATATTCTCAAGATCTATTCCCTTGCTAGAATCTTCCTTTTTAGCAAATCCTTTCTGTTCAAGCATCTTATAACACTGTTTGATACAGTCAGAACAGATGCAGTAGCCATCACGGGCTCTGATTAGAGTTCTGCTATCAGATGAGGAATGACCACAGAACAGACAAGTACTTGGCTTATGATCAGTCATTGTTATTCATCCTTCTGAAGCTCTGAGATTTCATTACGGCTTGTAATAACCTTATCAATCAGACCATACTCTAAAGCTTCCTGTGATGACATGAAATTGTCTCTTTCTGTATCACGGGTAACCTCTTCTATGCTCTTGCCGGTATTTTTTGCAAGAATACCATTGAGGGTCTGCTTGATCCTCTGTGTCTCATTTGCATGGATCATGATATCTGTTGCCTGACCTTTAAAGCCGCCTAAAGGCTGGTGGATCATAATCCTTGCGTTTGGAAGAGCAAATCTCTTGCCCTTTGTTCCGCCTGACAGCAGGAATGATCCCATTGAACAGGCCTGTCCCATACACAGAGTGCATACATCAGGCTTGATGTACTGCATAGTGTCGTAGATAGCCATACCGGCTGTTACTACGCCACCTGGAGAATTGATGTACAGATAGATATCCTTGTCAGGATCATCTGACTCAAGAAAAAGGAGCTGTGCCACAATCAGATCAGCCATATGATCCTCTACCTCTCCGGTGAGAAAAATCACACGGTCTTTTAAGAGGCGTGAGTAAATATCAAATGATCTTTCGCCTCTGGCTGTCTGCTCTATAACCATAGGCACCAGAGTTGAAGCCATCTTTTCCTGATCCTCAAAATTCATCATTTGCACTATGCCCCTTTTTCCTATTTATATATTAGTGACGGTTTACTAACTGATCGAAGGTCATCTCTTCGTCACCGTCTGCAGCTTCAGCCATAATCTTAGCTACAACTTCAGCTTCAATAGCTGCGTTTTCGATTGAAGCAAACTGCTGCTTATTCTTACGAAGCTCATCCTTTACCTCAGCAGGATCCTCGTAAGCACCTGCAATCAGATCTAACTGAGCTTCAACATACTGCTCTGAAGCCTTCTCGATACCAAGCTGCTTTAATGCTGCACGAACGATAACGCCTAAACGAGCATCGCTTAATGCCTCGTCATTGAACATTTCGTCTTTCTTGAATGAAGCTGGTAACTTCTTCATGCCGTACATGCGCATCTGGTTCTCAAAGTTCTTTGCAAGACGCTCTTTTTCCATTTCAACATAAGCTGCAGGAACCGCAATCTCACCATACTGAGCCTTCAGTGCGTCAAACAGCTTGCCTCTAGTTAGGCTGTAAACAGCTCTGCTCAGCTCACGCTCCATGTTCTTGCGAAGATCAGTCTTGAATGTATCGATTGAACCGTCTTTTACGCCGAAGAGCTTGATGAAATCCTCATTAACTTCTGGTAATACCAGCTCTGATACTGAGTTTACAGTAATATCAAATTCTGCATCCTTGCCCTTGAGGTTCTCTGCATGATATTCCTCTGGGAACTTAACCTGAATTGTGAACTTCTCACCAGCCTTGTGGCCTTCGATCTGCTCAGTAAAGCCAGGGATCATCTGAGTCTGACCAACATCTAAAGTGAAGTTGTCAGCCTTACCGCCCTCAAACTCTACGCCATCAGCTCTGCCAAGGAAGTTGATTGAAAGACGTGTACCTTTTGCTGCAACAGCACCATCTTTAACCTGCCACTTGCCCTGCTGCTTGCGTAAGGTTTCAATCATATTATCGATATCAGCATCGGTAACGGTTGCCTTGATGTTCTTTAACTTTAAGTCTTTGAATGACTTAAGCTCAACTGTAGGCTCAACTTCAACGGTTGCCTCATATACAAAGTCTTCTGAATCCTTGAAAGTAGCTGACTTAACTTCAATCTTAGGATAGCCAACAACATCAAGCTTAGAATCTTTGATAGCCTGACCAATGGTTGAATTTACAAGTGAATCATAGGCATCAGAGTAAATCTGGCCACCAAACTGCTGCTCTAAAACCTTAGCTGGAATGTGGCCCTTGCGGAAACCATCAATCTTTGCGTTCTTAGCATATTTGCGGAATGAAGCATCATATGCCTTTTTAACGTCTGCTGCTGGCACAGTAACAGTAATAAGGTGCTGTACGCCTTCTTTCTTTTCGGTTGAAACCTGCATCGTATACCTCTAATATCTAGGTTGCAGAAACAAATTAAAATCAAATTGACGCAGCTGTAGTTCATTAACTGATTTGTGCGTCAGACATTCTTTTGACATCCCACTTCATTCTCTGAAGCATATCTGACAGAAGTATAACTGTCAGAGGGTTCCTCTAATCCACTTAGTTAAGTAATCAAAGAGGCAAAACAGGACCTGCCATGCCCTTTAAAATTCTGCATAAAACTACCAAAGATGGCAGACTTTGCATAAATTTTTCAAAAAATTACAGACCATAAATCAAAGCACTCTTCCTTTTTCTATAAGGAATAATGCTATAGGTCTGCTCTTGTTAAACTCAAATATTATACTAGCGAATATAAGTATTATCAACGCTGATTTATGCAGAGCGAACGCATAGAAAATAACAGTGCATCCCTTATTTGGTTACAAAACAGAATAAAACTGCATCTTTTATCTTTAATTCAGAAGAGGGTTATTCTAAAAACTCACCTTTTCTTAATAAGTTGGCTCTGTTTTGTCTTTTGCTGCCACATCAGTTCTGCAATCCACAGTTTTGCTATTAACTGAGTCTGAATCTTTATGTTGTTCTATGCACATATTTGACAGATGCTCTCTGTGATAGAATTGTTCTGCTGTGGTTATTTTGGAAAAATTATGAATACATCTATTGGCATTATTGAAGGCTTTTATGGCACACCTTATTCTCAGGCAGACCGCAAGGATCTATTCTCATTTGTGTCTTCGTGCGGATACAATTATTACATCTATGCCCCTAAAAACGACAGATCATTAAGAAGAGAATGGAAAACACCGTTTTCAGATCATGAGATTTCCTTTTTAAAGGAGATGAAATGCAGCTGCCAGCAAAACGGTCTTGAGTTTGGCATAGGAATCTCTCCTATTGATATAACTCAGAATATGTGTTCTGATCTTGAGATTCTGATTGATAAAATCAAAGTCTGCACCAATGAGATAGGAGCTTCAATTATCGCTGTTCTTTTTGATGATATCAGACTCTATACCAGCTACGAGGGTGATAATCAGAAACACATCATCAATACTGTCTGCGAACATCTGTCTGGCAATAATATCAGAGTTGTCTTCTGCCCGACATACTATTCTTTCGATCCCATACTCAACAAATGCTTTGGAGACAGACCTGACTCTTACTTTGGCGACATTACAGACGGACTTCTGCCTAATATTGAAGTCTTCTGGACTGGAAATAAGGTGCTGTCTAAATCAATTACACCAGAGGATGTCAGCCGTATCAGCAGTCTTTTGGGCAGAAAGGTAACCATCTGGGATAATTATCCTGTAAATGACGGAAAATTTATCTGCAAACATATTTATACAAAGGCATTCAGTCAGAGAAATGGTCTTGATTCTCATATTCTTTCTCATGCTGTAAATCCGATGCTCGAATGCCATTTAGGAAAAGTCGCACTCTGTACACTGCCAGCTGTTTACAGGGGTGCATCAGCCGAAGAGATTGAACTTAAGCGAATGTCTGTTCTTGAGGATATCTTTCTTGATAAGACTCAGTTAATTCTTCCGTATCTTGACATACTCAATGACGAAGGGTTAAAAGAAGGGGATACTCTGACAGCTCAGAGGATAAGAAATATAATTGGCAGACCTGACACAAAAGGACAAAAAGAGCTTCTGGACTTCTTAGACGGCAGGTATGCCT
>JBJFET010000004.1:0-4705 GCA_051891035.1 Succinivibrio sp.
GATCCTGACAGAGCAGATGAAATCGCTGTTGCATTCTGCCTAGAAGCTATTGAGAAGGCACTCGAAAAAGGTAAACGTATTTTCACCGATGAAGAGTTCGAACAACTCGGCAACATACTGACAAAAGCAAAAGCACTTGACATGATGATCGAGAGCGATGTAGCTGATCATTTGGAAGCCAACAGGGCAGCAATCAGGGAAGCGCTCGGTTTGCCGCAGGAAGAAGAGTAACAGATCAACCCACCTTCTTTCTCTGTTGAGATTCTCTTGTTTGTGTGGTATTATGGCTGTATAACCATTAGAGGGTTTTATTTTGAAAGAAGGTGAAATTTATGTACTCGGTAAAATTATTGTTCCGAGCAGGAGAAGGAGAATCCTATCTGGAGCAAGAAAAAGTTCAGAAAAACCTTGACGCAGCAATGGTATCTGCCGATGAAATGGCATACTACAGTGTTGGTTACGGTCTTGAAGATTGGGAGAAAATCGCAGATTTTGGTATCATGGGTAAACTTTATTATTTCTATCCACACAAGGATGATGATGAAGGTGATCCCAATGTTAAGTATGTCATCCGTGTTGTACGCACTAACTGACAGGAGGTAAATTGGCTAGTATTAAGAAAAGTAAAAAACTGAAAAGATCTCGTGGTCGCCCTGTTAAGGAAGAATCTATTGCTCTAAATCTTGAGAAAGAGATTCTCGACTACAAAGAAGCTATCGTAAAAATGGTTCCCGAGGCAAGCACTGTCTTAAGGGATCTTATGAATAATAAACAAACAAAAGACAACATTCGCCAAAGCATAGCTCAATTCGTTATTGAAGAAGGCAAAAAATTCTTAAGCGACTTTTTTGACGAAGAAGATCACGGTGAGGATGATAAACCTCAAGAAGTAGAAGAGGATGACGAAGAAGATGATGAATTTGCAAGTCCCCTGTCTACAGAAATTAAAAAATAATGTAAAAACCTATTGAAAAGGCTGGCATACTTGTGGTATGCTGGCCTTAGTTATAAGAGGGTTTTTGTCATGATATCAAACGCAGATTTGCTATTACACGTTGCTTCTGGCAAAGTTGTTCGCCCAACGTATCTTGATAGTGCTGAATACATCTTCAAGATTGGTCTTGAGATGTTTGAGCGCATCAGAGCACGTCCTACTAATCGCTACTATGACGATATAATGATTGGTGATAATTTTGTCACCTGTCAAGATGATTTTATGATCGGGTCTATCAAAAAGTGTTATCTTGCTGACTCATGGCGTATAGACAGATACATACGTGACGCAATTTTTGCTTTGCAAACAATATCTTTCAACTCAAAAAGAGATCCAGAGCACCCAGAAGTGGCAAACATGAGTTGCTTCGAACTGCTCAATGGACAGGGGATCAATGATAACTCCACGTACAATACTTTCTTCACAGAGTTTTTGGGCGGGGAGGAGCATACTGTCTTTTGTAAAAGTCTGCAAAATAATTTCCACGAGAACTTTATCGCATCCAGCTACTACAACTTCACTGACAACACTTTTGCCCCTATAGCTGAAGATCCTTCATCTTTTGATCTTTGCATAGGTGAAGCACCGATCTTTTTCAGACCCCAAGATATCTACAAAGCAGTAGCTGGTAGCAGATGCACTATCGAACTGGAGAGAGAAATAGGCCGCAGTTGTGGTGTTTTCTACACATCATACCACAACGGTTTCGCCTACATGCTCGGTACTTTTGAAGACGTGCGTAAAATCGTTTTCAGGAAATGGGAAGATTACTCCGCTGTACATCTGCGTTTTGATGTTGAAAGTGATAATGACTGTATAGAGAATGACTATCCATCTTTCACGTAATAGTGAAGTGAGGAAGGTATGGGCAATGGTGAGATTATTTCCGCTTTTTGTGCTGGGCAACTCCGTGTTGACAAGGAACTTGCTCAGTGTCGTAGGATAATCCATTGCACAAGAGATTTTTCTGTTGGTGTTAAGACATGGGCAGAACCGCCAACGCACCTGTACAAAGTCTCCTTGTGTGATGACATGAGGAAGGTTATCTCCTTCATAAAATACATCAGGTCCACACACGGCACTTGCTATAAGGACATGCTTTTTGAATCTCTGTTTGTTTCTGAACTGCTTGGTGTAGGCAGGAACAATTTCGAAGGGATGCTAGAGGTGCTTATGGATGTAGGTGTGCTTGGATTTGACAAACAAGGCGGCAAAATATTAGTGTTCCGCTTCATGGAACCGTTCTTTGGTGAGCCTTCTCCCGCTGATATCGCGTATTCGCTTAAGCAGCAACTCTACAGTGATAAACTGTTCGAGAGGGTTCGTCTGCAAAACAACAAACTTATCTACAATTTCTACACTCGTGATTGCTAAACCTTCTTTTGTTTGGTAGAATACGAGAAAAACATAACGGAGGTAAAATTGGCTAAAAAAAGAAAGGACAAAAAAGAAGAGGAGTTCAAAGGAAAAATCTACGGCCCAGCCTCTGAAAAACAGAAGATGATACTTGAATCTGACGCGGCAATAACCGTAATTGGCGGCGCTGCCGGGTCCGGGAAGAGTTTTCTTCTACAGCTAATGGCTTTACGCTACGTTGATGACCCTAACACACGTTGCATTATGTTCCGTAGGACTACTCCTCAATTAACGGGTCAAGGCGGTCTGTACGAGACAGCAAAAGGCATCTATTTAGACCTTCCTAAAAAATTCAGACCTGTTTTTAAAGAAAAAGATTTGAAAGCAGTATTCCCTTCCGGCGCGTCAATCAAGTACAGCCACATGGAGTATGAAAACGATAAATATAATCACCAGGGTGAATAGCTTGCCCTTCGTGTCTATAACGGTGAACATCCCTCTGGGACAATACCGTGCCATTTAACCGAAATACAGTAGGTATAGAATGAAAGATTTTCGTGTAGTGCCAACAAAACCGTGGTTTACTGTCTCTTCTGACGGAAAAATCGTTAAGTGGACAGAAACAGGAAAAATAATTTGTCCTTACGAAGACAAGGACGGTTATCTCAGGATTAATTACAGAGGAAAACATGCTGGCGTTCATGTATTAGTTGCGTTAGCGTTTTGTGAAAATCCAAACCCTAAAGAGTTTACCATTGTCAACCATCTTGATTCAGATAAAAGAAATAATCATTATTTGAATCTCGAATGGACCAGCCGCAAACTAAACAGGATACACAGAATAAATTCTGGTTTTCTTGAAAACGCTTGTGGAGAAAAGCACCATTTCTGCACCGCGCTGGATGAAGAGAAGGTCAGAGAGGTGTGTGAACTCTTAGAGCTAGGAATGAGGATAGTTGACATTGTTAACAAAACTGGTGTTTCAAGAGCTAATGTTAACAACCTGAAAAGAGGTAAAAGTTGGCAGCACATAACTTGTGAGTACTCTTTTAGGATTACCCGTAAAGAAACCATCTCGCAAGGAACTCTCGATTGGGTTAAAGACCAAATCGATAGAGGAAGATCTTTCGAAGAGATTCTTGCTATTGCAAAAAGATTAGATTATGATACTTTGGCAAGAGCTATAGAATTATTAAAAGTGGTGTAACGACTATCCGTGAAGAGAGTAGCGGAGTAGAGCCGTAAGTGTTTGACGGCCCCAAACGGCACGCCAGGGATGGAAGATATAGTCTCTGTTCCTTGCAGTAATGTAAGGCAGGTGTCTTAGCACACCGCGTGTGGTGTAGCGACCACACGGGACAATAAGTTGCAGTACACCTTCATAGGTTTCGACGAAGGTTGCCAATTCTTATGGTCGCAGATCGAATACCTTATGTCTCGTATGCGTTCCAAATCGAAATACAGCAGCCGCATGGTGATTAGTTGTAACCCCGATGCAGATCACGAATTAGCCGGATTCATAGATTGGTGGTTAGACGAAGATGGATATCCAGACCCCGACAAGTGCGGCGTTGTAAGGTATTTCATCCGTCTGGACGGCGATTTTATTTGGGCTGATGATCCGCAGGAGTTAATAGATAAGTATTGGGTTGGTCCTGAACAAGACCCTAAAAGGGAGAGAGTACCAAAACCTGTCTCCACAACCTTTATCGGTAGTACAATTTTCGATAACCCTGTCGTATTAAAAGATAACCCAGAGTACTTATCGTTCCTGGAAGGCTTGCCAGAACTTGAGAAAGCACAGTTGCTTTATGGTAACTGGAAAGCAAAACCAGAAGGCAGTAAATCTTTCACGAGGTCCATGATCAAGTATGTCGATGCCCTTCCTCCAGACGTTGTTTCTGTACGTGCATGGGATAAAGCCATGACAGAAAGAACATCCGGCAACAGGTTCCCCGACTTTACAGCTTGCATCAAGGTCAGCCGTGACAGTGATGGGAGATATTACCTCAGCGGAGACTATCATCCAGAAGTCTTCGACGGCGGTGATTATTCAACCCAGACAGCGGGGAGATTCTGCAAACGATCAGGTGAGCGTGACATTCTTATCAAAAAACAAGCTGAGTACGACGGACAGGATGTGACAATTGTCTTCCCTGTTGACCCAGGTCAGGCAGGTGGCAGTGAATTTTTAACATCTACACGCAATCTTGTAAACGATGGTTTCCGTGTAGAAAAAGATCCTACGCCTACCACAAGAAGTAAGTTGACAAGGTTCCAACCTTTCTGTACACTAGCTTATCAAGGACTGGTCTTCATTGTAAGAAGCAGTTTTGATCCTAAAACTCTGGAAGC
>JBJFET010000005.1:0-4692 GCA_051891035.1 Succinivibrio sp.
AGCCCCAAAGTACCGTAGTCCCCCATACCGAAGTTCCCTAATCACCCCATACGGACTATTATTTCAGCTTCGGTAAATTCTTTTACTTTTCCTCGACCAGTATTCATACAGCCTGTTATCTATGCCTCATAATTGGCATATCTGTGCTTTTCTAACAGCAGAGCTCCTGTTTTTGTCCTACACTTAAAAAGCTACTCTCTTCTATTTTCTTTTACTGCTTATATCTTAGGAGGCACGCCATGTCTCAGGGAAAAGTATTTTCACTAACTCTTCTCAGAAATGTATGTTCTGAAATAGTTTTGCATCACTCTTATAAAACAATCACCCAAAACTATAGAGTTGCAAAATCTACTCTTCAGAAATACAGGCATCTGCTAAAAAAAGCTAATATCGACAGACTTGAAGATGTAATCTTGCTCACTGACATTAAACTTGCCAAGATCATCTACGGAACCAAGGCTGACATCAAAGTTGTTTCAAGAAAAGCTGTCGTAAAGCTCAGGAAAACCAGAAAAATTGATCCTAGTATTTATATTCCAGACTTTACAAAAATTGCATTGAACTATGCTGAACACCCCTATATGAGAAAAGCTGATCTTTACGTTGATTATGTAGAGAAAGCAACTCAGGAAGGTATGGGGCATGTAAAGCTCCACACTTTCTACAAAGAACTTAACAAAAAGATCCTGGCTATTTCAGGACCAAACATTTTCCTGCATAGAAATCATCCCTATGGAGATGAGCTTGAACTGGACTGGTGTGGCGACACTTATCAGGCAAAAGATGAGGAAGGCAAACTCTCAACTTACCATATTCTTGTTCTGACCTGGGCTGCAAGCTATTACACTTATGTGACCTTTGTAAAGGATCAGTCTACAAAGACAACCATTGAGGGTATAAAAGAAGCTCTTGAGTACTTTAACTGCCTACCAAAACAGCTTCTCATAGACAATCCGAAATCATTGGTTTTAAAACATAAGATCGGACAGGAGGCTATACTGCAGCCGGATTTTGCTTATTTTATGAAAAACTGCTGCGTTATGGTAAATGCAAATACTCCTTGCAAATCCAATGAAAAAAGTGCTGTCGAGAATTCTGTGCATCTTGTGCAGACAAGAGTTTTAACAAGACTTACGCCCAAAACAAACATCAGTAGGGCTAAAAATGAACTGATGAGGTTCACGAATATTTACATCAATTTTGCGCCATTTAGAGGGAATGAAGCAAATTCGCGTTTTAATCTTTTCTGTAAATTTGAGTTTCCTTGCGCACGTAAAATTCTTTTTGATTTGCCTGGATATATTGAACATCAGGAGTACATCAAAGTTCCATCAAATTACCACATTAAGATAAAAAACAACTATTACTCTGTACCTTTCTCTCTTGCAGGAAAATATGTGGAAACTGATATTTATGATAACAAGATCATAGTAAGACATAATGACAGTGTTGTTGCTCAGCACCCTGTAGTTTCCGGAGCTGACAACTACACTACAGATAAGGAGCATATGCCTAATAACCACAGGCTTTATGCTGAAACAGAAGAGATTAATACTGCAGAGGACATATTTAATCTTTCTAAAGACCTAAGCAGCGAAATAGTCGCATTCTGTATGTTACTTCTTGTTAATAAAGATAATTTTGCTGAAATCAAAAAGGCTTGTATCAGCATTATCAACACCTACAAGAAACTGAAGAACGATATGGAGAAAAACAGATTCAATAAAGCTATTTCAAACCTTATAAAAAAAGGCACTCCCGGTAAATTTAATACATACAATCTTTACAAGGAACTGCAGACATTGACTTGCTTTGAATGATATTTCTGAAACTGCGTTCTATGTACGGTACAGCATCTAAGACTGTACCATATTGTTATTGAGAGTAGTTTCTGACTGTTCAAAGATGTAGAACAACTTTTCTCGAATCCCAATAATTGTTACAGATTAAATAAAAAAATACTATAATTTTTGTTACAAAAATTGTTACAAAATAGCACAAACATATCCTATAATTTTGTTACAAAGTCCAATAACTACAGGTTTTTTATTATGTTTTATAGGCACTTGTATAATCATCTTATAAACTGGAAAAACAATCCAAACAAAGTAGCGCTATGCATTTTTGGCGCAAGGCAGGTAGGCAAAACCACTCTTGTCAGAAATTTTGCAGCAGAACACTATAAGACATTTATTGAATTAAATTTTGCTCTCGAGCCTGAACTAAAAAAATGTTTTGAACACTCTCTTAGTGCCGATAGCATTATTTCCAATCTTACAGCTTTCTTTGCAAAAGAGTTTCCTGTTCATAAGACACTAATTTTTTTGGATGAGATTCAGGAGTGCCCTAATGCAAGAACTGCCATAAAATCACTGGTGGAGGATGGCAGATTTGACTATATTGAATCAGGATCACTTCTTGGAGCCCGTGTAAAAGAGGTTCCTTCTCTTCCTGTAGGTTTTGAGGAACAGCTGACGATGTACCCTCTGGATCTTGAGGAATACGCTCTTGCTCTTGGTGTTGACAGAAAAATAATTGAAAGGTTAAAAGAATCGTTTGATTCTCGAACCTCGGTCAATCCTGTGCTACATGAAACCTTTCTGAAAATTTTCTACTCCTACATGGTAGTAGGAGGAATGCCAGCAGTTGTTGATGAGTACATCAGGAGTAAAGATATTGCCAAGGTTCTTAATGTCCAAAGACAGATCATTGCCATGTACAGACAGGATATAAGTAAATATGCTTATACAGGTAAAGATCGGATCCACGCAATATTTGATGCAATTCCTTCGGAGCTTGAAGCTAAAAACCGCAGATTTGTCCTGACAGATCTGAACAAGCATGCCCGAATGACTCGTTTTGAGAACAGTTTTCTGTGGCTGAATGATGCTGGTGTTGCAAATCCCTGTTTTAATGTCACTCAATGCACACAACCACTCAAACTCAATGAAAAACGCAATGTTTTCAAACTCTTTTTGTCAGATACAGGGCTTCTTGGTGGTTGCTGTGAGGATAACATTCAGTTTCCTCTATTTAATGGAGACATGGGAGTAAATCTTGGGGGAATTCTTGAAAATATGGTTGCACAGCAACTTAAGGCAAATGGATTTACTCTCCATTACTATGATTCTTTAAAAATTGGCGAAATTGATTTTGTTATAGAGAAAGATTCCAGAATAATTCCCATAGAAGTCAAATCAGGCAAAGATTATAAGCGACACCGCGCTCTTGATAAGCTCCTTGAAATAGATGAGTGGCAGCTCAATCAAGCATATGTGCTATGTGGTTCTAATATTGAGGTTAATGGCAAAATTACTTATCTTCCATGGTATATGCTAATGTTCATAAAACAGACTGCTGTTCCTCAGAATTCAATAATGGACATAGATTTGAGTATTCTTGAAAAGATATAAGAACAAATCTTAAGGCTACACCAGCAGTCTAGTTTATTTACAATAAAAAACTCCTGAACATTTTACTATTCAGGAGCTTTTCAAGAACTTATGAGTTTATATCAAACTCGCATTCGTTTTTGGGGATTAGAACCAGGCTTCAGCCTGAGCACCGAAGAAGGTCTCAGTCTTACGGCCGTTGCATAAGCTCTCAACTTCACCTACTGGGTTCTTAACAGTGTAGTTAGTATCATAAGTACCAACACGCTGATCATGACCATAGTGCTTATAAGTTACAAAGAAACGAAGCTCAGGGCGTGACCAGAGATTTAATGCATCAGGAGTAATACCGTAAGCTAAAGTTACCTTCTGCTGCTGGTTATTAGCTGAAGAATCTTTGTCATGATCCTTAGAATTAACTTTTGACTCTGTCTGAGTTGAGAAACCAGCTTCTAACATCAGACGTGTCATCTTGGTTAACTGGTACATTGGACGTACTACTAACTGGAAGTCACGTGTAACTTTCTTTACGCCACTTCTGGTCTCAACGTCGCCGAAATTGAACCATGTGTGGTAAATCATACCGAATCTCTCAGTGAAGTTTACTGCACCAAAGTTGATGATTTCAGCGTTGTATGAAGAATCATCATTATCAGATGTATAGGTGTGTGACCAGAAGCCGTTACCAGCAGTTGAACCTTTAACATAACGTAAAACAGTATTGTTCCAGCCTCCTAATAAGCCATGGCCTAATACTGCTGTGAACAAATGTCCGTTACCAACTTCTGTTGCTAACTTGTAGCCATAGTTGCTGTACTCGCTGGCATAACGCTGTGGAGCAACTAATGTATAGCCAATATCATACCATGAATTGTCAAATGGAGAGAAACCATAGCTTACATCGAACATATTAGTAGCGGTTCTGCTTGGAGCATTAACAGCAGTATAACCCTGAGCCTTAGCTTCAAAGTCTCTTGCATCATCTCTGCGAGTCCAGTTAGCACGGAACTTGCCAGGTCCTATTGAAACATTCTCAATACCAACACCGTTACCAGATACATTTCTCCAATAAATATCAACTACATGTGAATCGGTACGAACGTATTTCTTACCTACCCATACTGTTGCACCTGGATCAGAATCAAAAAGACCTGTTGCCTTAATATAAGCCTGGGTATTTGCAAAAGTGATTGATTCACCGCCTGAACCTGAAGTTGACTGCCAAGCGTTTTCCTCATTTGTTGACATAGCAAATGATGTAACAAAACGCCACTCAGTACCATCAACTTCAGCTAAAGTA
>JBJFET010000006.1:0-4637 GCA_051891035.1 Succinivibrio sp.
GTACTGATACCTGATATAAAAGTCATTGTATTGTGTATTTGACAAAGTAAATCAATGAAACAGCATCGTATTCTATATGATTTGTAGCAATCTTTTTACTGTATTATTTCACAATATTTCGCAGTTGGTACTCTGCAAAGTAGGAAGCTTAGTCTCTTGTTATAAATTCAGCAAGAAAGATTTTCTGAACTTAAGGGTCGATTTTTTCTAAACAGACATCTAAAGCCTGAGTAACAGAACTGAAAGTAGCTCTATATGCTGCCTTTACGCTCATCTATGAATGTCCTGAAATTTCATCTATATCCTCGCTTTATTAAATTCTTAATTTGCTACATTTGGTGGAGTCCTCTCCACCTTTTTTACTAGTGCAACCCCGGTTATGATCGTGTGCATGAAACTAGTCAAGTCTCTTTTTACAGATTTGTCTGACAGAACAGGCATCGCACATTGGATTTTTTGCCCTGCATACATAGCGTCCGTGAAGAAGCAGCAGATGATGGGCCTTTATAAGATAAGTCTCATCGATAAGAGGAACTATTCTCTCCTCAACCTCTTTTGCATTTTTTCCGATGCAAAAACCAGTTCTGTTGGCAACCCTGAAGATATGGGTATCAACTGCAACTGTAGGCTGACCAAATGCTACATTCAGTACTACCTTTGCAGTCTTAGAACCTACTCCTGGCAGTTTTACAAGACTCTCATAGTCAGATGGCACCTGTGAGTCATACTCCTTCACAAGGATTCTGCTTAATTTTATAAGATATCCAGCCTTTGCTCTGTAAAGGCCTATACTCTTTATAATCTGACAGATCTTATCCTCTCCAAGTTCAGCCATCTGTTCTGGTGTTCTGGCAAGCGAAAAGAGAGTGGGGGTTACCCTGTTTACAGACTCGTCAGTAGTCTGTGCAGACAGTACCACTGCACACAGAAGCTCATATACAGATGAAAAGACAAGTTCAGATTTTGGATTGGGAAAATCCAGACTTAACTGCTTAAGCAGTTCTTTTCTTTGCGATAGATTTAATAAACTGAATCTTTTTCTCATAAAATCTTTCAAGATTGAGTTATCATATATTGATATATACAATATTGTAACCTTAATCAAATAAAAATATAGCTATGGCCCATTTACTGTTTTTATTCTTCGGTGCAGCAGTTGTTAACAATTTTGTGCTTGTAAGATTCCTAGGTCTTTGCCCATTCCTTGGCGTTTCCAACAGGATTTCTGCAGCCCTGGGCATGGGACTTGCAACAGCATTTGTTCTGCTGATTACCTCAGTTGGCTGTTACTTTATCAACACACACTTTCTTGTTGCATACCAGCTAGAATCACTGGATCTGATTCTGGATATTCTGGTAATCGCAATAACTGTACAGCTTGTTGAAATCGTCATAAGATTAATTTCAATTGACCTTTATAACGCACTTGGAATATACCTTCCGCTTATAACAACAAACTGTATCGTTTTAGGTCTGGTTCTGCTTACCGGATCACTTTCATTCAATCTATCAGAAACGCTCGCCTTTTCAGCTGGCGCCGGAATAGGTTTTACACTTGTTCTGGTTTTGTTTGCGGCTATCCGTGAGCGACTTGCCATATCTGATGTACCAGAGCCATTCAAGAATACAGCCATTGCTCTTATAACTGCAGGACTTCTTTCTCTTGCATTTATGGGCTTTGCAGGTTTTGCAGGTAGCGCAGCATGAGTCATCATGAATTTTTTGGCATTCTTGCCATTGTTTTAGCTCTAACAGGGATCCTGTTATCAGTAATCGCTTCAGCAACTCAGAAAAAGTCTGACAGCGCCGAGAAAAGAATCGAGAAACTGTTGCCTGGTATCAACTGCGGACAGTGCGGATATCCTGGATGTTCTGCCTATGCACAGGCTCTTGCAAAAGGAGAGAGTGCAGCTAATCTGTGCCGTCCGGCAGGTGCTGATGTAGCAAAACAGATTGCCTCAATGCTGGGCATTTCATCTCAGAGTATTGAAGATTATGAGGAGCAGATTTTTTCACCAAGACAGGTTGCCTATATTCATGAATCAACATGCTCCGGCTGCGGAAAATGCAAAAGGAAATGTCCTGTTGATGCTATTTCAGGAATTTTAAAAGAGCCACATGTTGTTGATCCTGAAGAATGCATCGGCTGTGATGAGTGTATTGATAACTGCCCTGAAAAATGTATTGAAAAAATCAGGCTTGATCATAACCTGTCACACTTTAATTGGAACATCCATTCAGTACAGATTAAGAGTGGGAGCTAAAAGCAAATGGCATCTTCACAGTTAGAAAAAATCACCAAATCAAGAATTTGGAAGTTCTTTGGAGGCATAAAGCCGAACGAACATAAAGATACCAGCTCCTGCCCAATAGAAGAACTGAAGCTTCCGTCAATTATCTGTCTGCCAATTGACAGACACCTTGGCAGAAATGGCGAGATCCTGGTCAACGTCGGAGATCATGTAAAAAAGGGACAGCCGCTTACAGCAACATCAGGAAGAGCTGTACCAGTACATGCAAGTACATCTGGCAGCATAACCGCAATTTCAAAGGAGATCCTGCCCCACCCTAGCGGCTATACAGGACTTTGTATCACCATCAAACCTGACGGGCTTGATGAAAGCGTTGATCCACAGCCTATCAGAGACTGGGAAAGAGCAAGATCAGATGAGCTTTTAAAGAGAATGCATCAGTTTGGTGTTGAGGGACTTGGTGGAGCTCAGTTTCAGACTGATATAAAACTCAAATCTGCGCTTGAAGAGTCAGAGAACGGATGTAACGTACTTATTATCAATGGCTGCGAGTGTGAACCTGCAATTACCTGTGATGACAGGATCATGCAGGAGCGAGCTTCTGATATTGCCACAGGCATCAAGATCATTCAGAAGATACTGAACCCTAAAATCACTCTTGTTGCCATTGAAGACAACAAAAAAGATGCTATTATCGCCATGGAGGCTGCTCTTAGGGATATTGCAACTATCAGGGTTATTCCTACAGTCTATCCGTCTGGCTCTGCCCGCAATCTCATTAAGATCCTGACTGGAATTGAAATACCATACAATGCTCACACCTCTGAGTGTGGAGTGGTTGTAAACAACGTAGGTACTGTACTCTCTGTAAAGGAAGCTATTGTAGATGGCATGCCAGTTATCAGCAGAGTTATTACCGTTACAGGCAACTCCCTTAAGCACAAAGGCAATGTAAGAGTAAGACTTGGTACCTCTGTGCGCTTTGTATTAAGCAACTTCGGTCTCTCCCCTGAATTTCATCAGAGAATTATTCTTGGCGGACCGATGATGGGCTTTACCCTGCCAACCATTGATGTACCTATCACAAAATCATCAAACTGCATTTTAGCTCCTGACAGCAGAGAAATACCGAGACTCAAGGAGCCAAACAACTGTATAAGATGCGGTCGCTGCGCAAGAGTATGCCCAAGCAGACTTGTTCCATATCAGATGTACAGTCAGTCAAAGGCTCACAACCATGCAGCTGCACAAAAATGCGGTATAGCCGACTGTACCTTGTGCGGATGCTGTTCTTTTGTCTGCCCGTCTGCAATTCCTCTGACCTCACAGTTCAGATATGAGAAAGCTGTTGAGAAGCATATTTATGATGCAGAAAAGAGAAATGAACGAGCCAAGATCCGCATGGCAGCAAGACAGGAGAGACTCTTAAAGGAAGAACAGGAAAGAGCCCGTAAAAAGGAAGCTGCTCTGGCAAGGATCAAGGCTCAGAAAGAAGCTGAGGCAAAGATGACTCCTGAGGAGCTTGCTGCAGCTCGAGCAAAGTCAATAGCTGAGGCTAAGGAAAAGGCCAGACAGAGAAAAGCAGAGCTCCTTTCTGGCAGAGTTGTAACCTCATCAGATGAGGTCAAACAGAACCTTGAAAAAGAGGCAGAATCAGTCAAACGACTCAAGGAAGCTGAGAAAAAGGCTAATCTTGTGTCACAGCATCAGGGAGTAATGGAAACTTCAATTCTTCCTGAAAAGAACAAGATTGAAGATAAGGTTGCCATGGTTCAAGCTGTTCAGAAAGACGATGAGCTTCCTGACAATCTTAAGAAACAGGCTGGTTTGAGAAATAATCTGCTTGAATTTGAATTTTATCCTGAACCTAAAAATGAAAATAAACCACTGCAGCTTGTTGGTTTAGAGCCAGATGAGAGTCTGCAGAACCCAGAACCGAAGGTGGTTATTGCAGCAGTTCTGCAATCACATCAGGAAAAGAAGGTTGAGAACAACCGACTTCCTATGGCTCTCAAAAAGAAAACACTAAGATCAAAAAGGTAAAAAATGGGGATTTCACTAGTAAACGGTGCCGGCAGACAAAACCTTGGAATTGAAAGCGCACCTCATTTAAAAGCAAGCATGACCACTCAGAAGATCATGGCAATTGTTCTTGCCTGTCTGCTCCCTGCATGTGCTGTACACTGCTTTTATTTCGGATTTGGTATTCTCTGGCAGTTTTTAAACTGTGCTCTGACAGCCTTTGTTCTAGAGTTTGCAGTTGCCATTATGCGCCACAGAAAGATATTTCACTATCTGTCTGATCTGTCATATCTTGTAACAGCACTTATACTTGCTCTTACTCTGCCTCCTCTGCTCCCTGTGTACTACTCTGTAATAGCAACT
>JBJFET010000007.1:0-4631 GCA_051891035.1 Succinivibrio sp.
CCTTAGCTCAGTTGGATAGAGCAACAGCCTTCTAAGCTGTGGGTCAGAGGTTCGACTCCTCTAGGGCACGCCATGTTAAGCTGATTTAACCATCTACGATGGTGGCTATAGCTCAGTTGGTAGAGTCCCGGATTGTGATTCCGGTTGTCAAGGGTTCGAGCCCCTTTAGCCACCCCATCTAAGATACCATTTGTGCTCTGCGGGAGTGGCGAAATTGGTAGACGCACCAGATTTAGGTTCTGGCGCCTTGTGTGTAAGAGTTCGAGTCTCTTCTCCCGCACCACCAAGTCATAAATCATCCAAATTTCAGATTCCAAAATATACCATTTAATGCCATTCAAATGCCTTGTGCTATCTGGCATTTGGAGAATATATGCACTTTTGGCATGAAATAGCATACTGGGTATATAAACTTAAAAAACACCCCGATAGTGCGCCCAAAATGCACTTTTAAGGGGTGTCCTAAATTTACGTCGCATTGTATAATTTTGTAGACAAAACCATAGTATTGTTACTCGGGAGAAAGATCTTAGAAAGATCTTAGATAAGATTTTATATAAATATAAAATCTTATTATTATGGGATATGGAATTGTGGAAAACTCGTTTACAAGGTCAAACAATGTCATTTTAGGCATTAGATCAAAAAGCTGCTGCCATTGCTTTTGTTGAGAAATGTTGAAATAAAGTGACGAAAAGCAAGATGTGCATAACTCATGGCAAGAGCTTCTTTTCAATGTTTATGGCGTACAAAATCCGTCAGCTGTTATTGATCATGAGGTTGGTTTGGTTCATTTTGCGTGTCCTCGCTCTTGTTGTGCATACAGGAAACATAACTGAAGCCTTCACTTCCGAACTTTTCCTTTGCTAATTCTCTTACTGTAGTTTTGACTGCTTCTGGATCACTCCCTTTAGGACAAGAAAATAAGCCTTCTGCATCGTCAGGTCTTTTCATTCCCTTTACTTCCATTTCTGGCATATCTAGATGAGTTTTAATCATAATTTCTAATTTGCCAACTTTACTTCCTCTTTCGAGGAAGTTTTTTTAAGAACTCAGAAGATGAAACGAGAAAAGAAAAATGAAAACAAAATTTATGAAATACAGTAGAGATAAATCAAATCAAAATTTTAATATTAACATTAAGTAATTATTCATATTTTAAATTATAATTACGATAGTAGATAAATATTATAGGAGTGATAAATATGTGTACTTTGATGGAAAAAGATGTACTAATTGAAGAAGTTTCTGCAACTGCAGCTTTTATTGCTTACAGAACACCTTTAAATACAACAAGTGAAGATCTTATAGAATGTTCTGAAATAAGAGAAAATTTGCTAATAACTTCCCCCCAATATATTGATAAACAAAATATTTTGAACAGATTAAAATTTCTTAAAGAGAAATACTTAAAACTTCCTATATTTTCATATTATTTAGATGATTCAGAGAATGCATAACAAAGAAGACCTTGAAAACGTTGTCCCTAGCAAAAGTATCTTAAAACAAATTTGGGAACACTCAACGCATCAAGGAAAGATATTTCCGTCTTCAAAAAAGCCTTTAGGATACGTATTAGGTGGGCAGCCTGGCTCAGGAAAATCAGTATTAACTGAGACTATCAAAAAAAACAACAAAAATATTATTAGCATCAATGGTGACGAATACAGAAGTTGGCACCCTTATTTTTCTGCAATTCAGAAAACATACGGAAAAGACAGCTCTAAAATCACTGCTAAATTTGCAGGAAAGGTAACCGAAGCTTTAATCAAAAAAGCAATAAAAGAAAAGTATAACGTTGTCATTGAGGGAACATTCAGAACAGCTGAGACTCCACTAAAAACATTAAAAGAGATGAAAGACAATGGCTATACAACTTACGCTTGTATAAAAAACTGTCCTGCAGAAGTTAGCTGGAATAGATGTTTGTCTAGGTATGAAAAAGGTCTAAATGACAAGTCAGGAAAAGAGAGATTCACTGATAGAAGTCATCATGATCTTGTAGTAGAAAATCTTGCTCAGAACGCAGATATTGTTTATAAATCAGGACTAGCAGATAAATTTGGAGTTGTTGGCGAATCTGGTGATTTGATTTTTGACTCTTCAAAAAATATTTTTAACAAACTTCCTTCTAGTGCTATTACTAAAGAACTGAATCTTACAAAAAACAAAACAGATATTGAGAGATAGATTTTATCTGAGGAAAAAGGGAGTACAAAAGAATGAACTCAAAATCATCAGAGATCAGAGGAACACTTTCGTGATATTTATCAGTATAATAAATATTAATGACAAAAACATAATGAGGAAAATTTGATGTTTCCCAAAAAAGAAAGCCTTCAGATTGAATTTAAGGATGATTCTCGAGATACTTTTAACTTTGATGATGTGATTAGAGCTTGTGTCGGCTTATCTAATGCAGAGGGCGGTGTTGTTTTCTGCGGAATCAAAGATAATGGCGAAGTTATTGGCTCAAGAGTCGCATTGAAAAGAGGTAAAGACGGAGTCAGATACACGATTCTGCAAAATACTGAACCAAGTCTTGAATGTAAAGTTGAAATTATCAATTACAAAGAAATTTATAGTGTAGTAAAAATTACTGTTCCCAAAAGCGATACTGCAGTTAGATCTCGAAAGGGCACGTATGTTAAAAGAGTTTTAGATTCTAGAGGAAATCCTTCAAATGAAGCTATGAGTGTTGATTCAATAATTAGTACTGTAGGAAGAGTTGGCTCAAGAGATTTGACTGCTCAGAGTTTATCTGGTCTAACTATAAACGATATTGATCTTGATCTAGTTGCATCAACCGCAAAACTGATCGTTGATTCTAATCAGTCTTCAGATGGGGACATTCATGTATTTACTCAAGATCCTGTAGATATATTACGAACATTAGGCCTTATAAATCGAGACGATATTCCAAACATCGCCGGTCTTCTTTTATTTGGTTACGATGATGCAATAATCGAAAGAATGCCAAATCATTTTCTTCAGTATCAGGTTTTTATAGGAGATGGTAATGAGCTTGTTAAAAATGAAAAATACTCTGCTCCTATTGCAAAATTATTGCCTCAGATTTTGAGTTTTCCTGAATTAAACCGCAAGTCAAACGAGATCATAGTAGATGGCAGAAGTATTGTTATACCTGAATATGCACATAACAGTGTCAGAGAAGCAATTGCAAATGCCTTGAATCATAGAGACTATACCCTTCATTCAGGAATTCAGGTTCAGGTGTATCCTCAGGAGCTTATCATTTGCAGTGCTGGTGGATTTGTTTCTGGTATTGATATAGATAAATTGCTTAATACTCCACCAAATCCAAGAAATCGAAGACTAAATGATGCGATGATGAGACTCAAATTGGTAGAATCATCAGGCAGAGGAATTGATACTATATATTTCTGGCAAGCAAAGTATGGAAGACCTGCTCCTGACTATTCTATGAGTGATAACACAAAAGTTGAGGTTGTTCTTGCTGGTGGTACCGCAAACCTAGATTTCGTGAAAGAAATGATCTCGGTAGATGTAAAGAATGTTTACCAAATGTTGATATTAAATTCTTTATTCCTGAAGAATTCGCTTTCGTTAGATGAAATTGCGGTGATAGTGCAGTTACCAATATCAAGAACAAAGAATATTGTTGCGGATATGATTAAAAATAGACTGATTTATCCTATTGGAGTGCAAAAAGAAACTTTCCTCTTGTATAAGCAAAATAGTAGTCCTAGAAAGTTATCGAGAAATGAATCAGAAGTACTAAGACAGAACATCTTGGATGAATTGAAGAAGTCTGGCAGTTTAACAAAAACAGAATTATCTAAACTGTTGTTTATTTCAGATTCACAAACATACAGGTTACTTAGTGCGCTAAAGAATGAAGAAAAAATTGAAATAGACAGTACATCTAAATCCTGGAGAATTAAAACGTAAACAATAGAATTTCTATCTTAAAGGAAAGATGAATTTTTTATTCTCTCCCTTTTGTTTGTTGATGATTACGAATAATGAATTTGTCGTTACGAATAATGTTTTTTTTAAATAAAAAATTATTTTTATCTTTAAAAAACAATATGTTAAATTATGATTACGAATAATAAAACATGATTACGAATATGATTACGAATATCTTTTTTCTTTTAAAATCAAATTGTTAACTTTATACACTTATATTCTCAGCATATCCCTTATCGGATCTCAGGAAAATAAGCGTACATATTTTTTTTGAGCCTTCAGCATATAATTCGTAAATGCCTTTCTTAGGCCTGTCTTATTATAGGTACACCTGCAGCCCAGCTTTTTTCAATTGCTTTTTTTTTTAGATTTTCTCTCAAAATTTGAGGATTGCACATTTTCTCAAAAAAGCCTGAGCAGGACTGATATTTCTAGATTTAAAACTATTTTTTCTACGCATACTCTTACTTATTTTGTTCTTAATTAAGGCATCATTTTTTTATAAACAACTTTTTTGCCTCCTCCATAGTTACATTCTTTTCAATTTCTTCCATATAGCGAGAAGCACTGTTTTTAAATGCACCTCCTTTTGTTAAGGACAATAATTTATTACGAAATTCATCCATTGAAATTTCAAGGTTTAAGCATTTATTGTATAAATCCCAGACTTCTGGCTC
>JBJFET010000008.1:0-4618 GCA_051891035.1 Succinivibrio sp.
ACCCGCACGTACGGTGCTGTGAGAGGGCTGAGCATAAACTCGCCCTACTCGATTGTGTGTGGCATGCGCATCAGCTAACAGGTGTAACTCTTAAGATCAGATGCCGCGTGAAGCTCAAATCCAAGATAAAGACACTGACAGACAGGAGGAGTCAAGAAGGGATACCACCAAATCGAACTTAATACCGTTTTAAGAGGATGGTTTAACTACTTCCACCTAGACATAAACATGAGACTTTCTCAGCTGTTGACTGATGGACAAGAGGTAGGATCAGGCAGCTGTATTGAGTTCATCCTAAGTAGAGCATTAAAACAAAAACATCAAAGAAATAAGGTGGAACTTACTTTCAGACCTGTTCGATGATGAATATATTGTTGCAAAAACCGCAGTGATGTCAGAACCTCACGTCAGGTGGTGTGAGAGTGGCTATCCTAAACTCGTCTTACTCGATTTTTGAAAAAATTTTACTATCGTTAAGAATTTCTGAAAAAATATGGACATTCCTTAAATAAGAAAACAGGGCTTTGAGCTTTGTCACATAGCATTCTTTAATAAAAACGAAACGTTACGATTTTGTGATAAAATGTTCTACAATTGAAATACTAAAAATAAATAATGATTTTCTGACAGACTTAGGGTTAGCGTATGAAAGTTGTGGTTCAGATTTTACTTGCTTTTGCAGTGGTTCTTGTAATCTATGCAGCAACTAATGTGATATCTATTTATCAGTCAACAAATGCAAAGTCATCGTTGACTACTCTTATCGGAAGATCACAGGATTTAAATGACGTAGCCAATTCACTCAAGCTTGGGATGCAGAATTACAGCAATTCAGTATCAGTGGTTCTCTCAAGTGAAAATGAGGCTGGTTTTATGGAATCTTCTGAGAAGCTCTCTTCTGTATACGAAGATCTTACCAAAGCCTTTGAAAACGCCTGTGAAAAGGGAGTGCTGGAAAAAGAGTATTCTCAGGCTCTGCTTGGCAGTGTTTATGAAATTGTAAATAAAGAGCAGAAAGCAAAATTAGAACTCCTGTCTCTTGATAATGAAATCCTCATGAACTATCAGGAACTTGGTGTAAGTCAGATCTCAACTGATATTGTTATCAAAAGAGTAATGTCAAATATTGATGATGAGTTCCTGACTGACAGTGTTGATGAATACATAGAAAAGAGAAATGCTGCAATTCTCAATACCGGAAAGATTGTATTTACCAGATCAAAGGAAACAGCAGAGGAACTGAAATCCAAAATCGAGAGCACCTATAGTGAGGTTGTAGGTGATGAGGAGTATCTGATGCAGGATATTCCTGCACTAAAATCAGAAAAAGATTTTCTGGCAAATAATGAGACAATGAAACAGCTTATGCTGTCAGATGACTCAATTCCATCAAAAAAGGTAAGATATCTGAATCTTGAAAAAGATCTTTCAGAATCAAGAGCGGAAATGTCCAGCAAGATTGCCGAACTTGATGATCAGATAGCAAAGGTAAACAGCTTGGCATCTCAGACAAATGACAGTGTAGCAGATGGAGTCAATTCCATTCTTAATATGATCATTGTTGTACTGCTCATATCAATGGGTATGTCACTGTGTGTTATTTTCGTGGTTGCAAGTATTCTTACCAGAAAGATCAGTCATCCTATAAGAGCTCTTATGGATCAGATGAACAAGCTGGCAAAAGGTGATTATACAGACAGTGTTACAGCCAAGAACTGGGGATTTGAGTTTAATGTTCTGGCATATAAACTCAATAAGGTGATTGAGGCTAACTCAAATCTTATAGGAAAGATTCAGGATAATAACCTTGATATCAAGGCACAGAGCGTACTCAATCAGGTCTCAATGGACAAGGTGGCAGATTCATCTGATGAGCAGAGTCATACCATGCACAGCATTCTTGAGTCGCTCAATACACTAGGAGAGCTTAACAGGAATACCTCAAATGCAATTGACAATACCAGAGTTCACACTCAGAGTATTCAGACAGCAGTTGCCGACTCCCTGAGTGCCATAGATTCCAATGTTGCAGGCAACAGTCAGCTTAACAATATAATTGAAAAGGCAAGTCAGACCATATCAAAGGTTATGGAAAGGACTAATGATATCAGTCAGATCCTAGAGGTAATAGGTGATATTGCCAATCAGACCAACCTTCTTGCTCTTAATGCAGCAATTGAGGCTGCAAGAGCAGGTGAAGCCGGTAAGGGATTTGCTGTGGTATCAGATGAGGTTCGAGAGCTTGCTCTAAAGACAGCCCGCTCAACTTCAAAGATTAAGGTGCTTATTGATAATCTCAATGAGGTATCAAATGATGCGGTTAGTTGCATGAAAAGCTGTACCTCTCAGATGAAAGAGAATACAGCTAATCTTGAGGTGACACACAGAGCAATCTCAGTTGTAAATGATGAGATTACAAACCTTGCAGCTGAATCTGACACTGTCAGCAGCATGGTAAATGAGCAGAATGCTTCATTTGCTGATATTTCTGCCAATGTAAATTCAATAACCTGTGATCTTGAGGAGAATATCAAATCCATAGAGCAGGTAAGAGCAAGCAGTCTGCATCTTGAGGCTCTCTCTCAGGAACAGCAGGAAACACTAAGTGAGTTTAAAACATCAAAAACCCAGTAATTAAGAGGTAAAAATGAAAGTAATAAATGGTGTAGTTAAAGATTATGCCTGGGGTGGATACAGCTATATTCCAATGTTTTTAGACAAGGTTCCTAATGGCAGTCCCTGTGCAGAGTACTGGTTAGGTGAGCATCCTGCCGGAACAGCTACTCTTGAAGATGGCACCAAGCTTAATGATTATATTGATGCAGATGCAAAGTCAGTATTAGGTGATAGTGTATGCAGGGAATATGCTGGCAGACTGCCATATCTTCTTAAGATTCTGGATGTTCGCGAGCCTCTTTCAATTCAGGTCCACCCAACATTAGAGCAGGCCAGAGCAGGTTTTGATCGTGAAGAGCGCGAGAATGTTCCTGCAAATCTTAGAAATTACAAGGATAACAATCACAAACCTGAGCTTATGCTGGCTCTGTCCGATTTTTATCTTCTTCATGGTTTTGCTGACAGCAAAAAGGCAATCGAAAACCTGTCAGGCTTTGCCTCAACCAAACCTTTGTCTGAAAAATACAAGGAGATGGGGCTTTGCAGATTTGTTGATTATATTTTCAGTCAGCCAAAGGAAGAGCTTGAGAAGATCCTCTCTCCTATTGTAGATGATAATAAAGCCGCATATGAAGAAGGCAGGATCTCAAAGAGTGCCCCTCTGTTCTGGTTTGTTCGCGCAGCTCTAAGAGCACGAGAGTGTGGTCAGGCTCTAGATGCAGGTCTTATCATGGTTCTTATCATGAATCTTATGTATGTAAGAACTGGTGAAGTCGTTTTCCAGGGTGCAGGTATTCCTCACGCATACCTTGAAGGTCAGAATGTTGAGCTCATGGCAAATTCTGATAATGTTATCAGAGGAGGACTGACTCCAAAGCTTGTTGATGTAAAAGAGCTCTTAAAGATTGTCAAATTTGAAGAGGTTACACCAAAGATTATTGCTGCAACTGCACAGAGTGATGGTGGTGAAGTGTTTAATGTTCCAGTAAAGGACTTTAAGCTTGTAAAGTATAGCCTTAAGGCAGGAGAGAAACTGTCAGTGTGCAAAGATGGATGCGCCAGCATCTTTTTGGCAATGTCAGGAGAATTCAGATTAAGCAATTCTGATCGCTATTTTACAAAGGGAATGGCTCTGTTTAATTCTGCTGATGAGGAGACTCAGATAGAAGCAGTAAACGATGTTGTTCTATATAAGGCAACTTCTGCATTATAAGTTTTTTTTCATCTTATATATTGAATCTATCGTGATTCTTCGCAGCCCTAAGGGGCTGCTTTTTTTTAACATCGTTTACTGAAAAATGAACTCAAACTGCTAACTAAAGTTTGTGTTCAATTGATTAGCTTAAATGAAGTGACAAATTTACATCCCATAATTATGCCCATAAGAGCATCCTCTATCACTACGAGCTCAATTCTAATTAACCATACCTATTTTATCCGTGATAACGATCACAATAATCCACACAACCGTTTATTAATGAACATATTGTTTAATTAATTATGTCTGCTTTGGCTAAATAATGGGCGATAGAACACTCTTTTTATAAACGATATGAATACAAACAGCTCATCGTCAGTTCTTTTGAAGATGTCCTTGCAAATAACCTTAAAACATCCCTTTAAATGAGTTGTTTTGAAGCAAAATAGAAATAGATTTCACAGCTTTAAGCTTATTAGCGTACATCCTGGATTCTTACTCAAACTGTTGCTATCAGAAGAGAAGCTAACATCAGGCAATTACTTGTGTTCTCTGATCATCTCTTCGTTGCTAATTGCTGATTACAGTTATTCTTAAACTGTTTTCATCGAAGATAAATGAGAGTTATAACAAATGTAGATCATACTCATCTTATCTTTAGAGCAAACTGCAGTATCTGTCGGTCAGACTGACTCCTGTTCATTTGCTGCTGTAGCTTTTTTGTAATATGCTCAAGCAATTTGAACTTTGCGCAAAATTCGGTTCACCTCGGTACAGAAATTCTGCATAACATCGGTACCCCTC
>JBJFET010000009.1:0-20794 GCA_051891035.1 Succinivibrio sp.
GACCCGCACGTACGGTGCTGTGAGAGGGCTGAGCATAAACTCGCCCTACTCGATTTGTTTTACAGCGTAAGGCAACTGATCTTTTTATCTGAAGAAGTGAGCATAATCTTCTGAAAGTTATTTGTTTCTTTACAGCTGAGTTTTGGGCAATATTTGCCCAAACGGCAATAGCATTTATAATAGATAGTAGTTTTTAAAGAATAAAACAGGTTGTATGCTGAGAATATATTTAATATAAATCAATATGTTAATAGCTTAATTGATAAGTTTTAATATATTGGCACGTATCTTGAATTATATACGTATATATTAAAGAGAGAGGCAAGATTTGCCGGTTAATGGATATTAATGGAGGAAACTTCGATGAGTTTCGATTACAGTACAATAGGAAAAACTTCCTCCCGTATAGCATCAGATGCAGCAGAGGCTGCGTCCACAAAAAGCAATTCATCCTTAGATCAGGCTGACTTTTTAAAGCTGCTTACCACACAGCTTCAGAATCAGGATCCATCATCTCCTGTAGATAACAACCAGATGGTTACCACCATGTCTCAGCTGTCAGTGGTTGAGAATCTGAACACTATCTCAAACAGCATGGATGATGTTGTAAGTGCAATTTCATCAAGCTCGGCACTTTCTGCTTCAAGTCTTGTAGGTAGAAGTGTTCTGGTTGATACCAAGGGAGCCTTCTTTGATGGCAAGAATGCTGTTACCACCATGATTGATGCCGGAAGCGGCACCTCAGATGTAAATATCACAGTTAAGGATTCTTCTGGCAGTATTGTGGCATCATTCTCAGCTGGAGCAAATATTGACGGTAAGATTGACTTTTCATGGGATGGTGTTAAAAATCAGGAGACTGGTGAGATGTACCCTTCTGGTATTTACACATTCACAGCAACTGGCAATCAGGAAGGCAAGACTGTTGAACTCCCAGTCAAGACCTATGCAACAGTTGGTTCTGTAGTATTAGGAAGCACACCTTCTGAAACATCTCTGAATCTGATTGGTTATGGTTCAGTTGCTCTTGATAAGGTAGAGCAGATAGCATTATAAGAATTCACTATACTCTCATAAGGAGGTGGCAATGCCACCTCTGTCATTTTCCTGACTTATTCTTTACTTTTCTTTCAGATATTTCCTTCTGTTTTTCATAACTTCCTGAAAATAAGGCTGTTAATAAAAATGGCACGCATATTGCTTTAGATTATTCAGTTAGTGGAAAAGTCATTTTTCCGGAGGTTATAAATGGATAATTTACTGTGGATATCAATGTCAGGGGCTAAGGAGAACTTCCATAGTCTTGCTGTCAGAAGCAATAACTTGGCAAATGCAACAACCACAGGCTTCAAGGCAGACTTTGAAAATGCAAGAGCCATGTCAGTATTTGCCGATGCGTATCCTACCAGAGCTTTTGCCATGACAGAAAGACCTGGCTACAACATGGATGGCGGTGCAATAGAAACTACAGGACGTGCTCTTGATGTTGCTGTAAAGGGTGATGGTTTTATCAGTGTCTATGATAAAGAGGGCAATGAGGCTTATACCCGTTATGGCAGCATGGAAATTGATGTCAACGGTTATCTGAAAACCACCAATGGTCTTAATGTACTCTCTGATGATGGAGAGCCGATTGTTCTTCCTGCAATGCTGTCTGATATAGCTATCAGCAAGGATGGCACCATCTCAGGACGTCCTCAGGGTGCAGATGCAAATGTAATTGAAGAGTTTGCAAGAATAAAGCTTGTAAAACCAGAGGACTACAGAAATATAGAAAAAGGCTATGACGGCCTGTTCAGAAATATTGACGGCTCTTTAATGGATCAGGATAACGCTGTCAGTGTTGAGAGCGGAATGCTTGAGGCATCAAATGTAAATCCTGTCGAAGAGCTTACCAGTCTCATCCGTATTCAGAGGCAGTACGATACCCAGGTAAAAATGATGGAATCTGCCAGCCAGATGGATGAACGTCAGAACACATTATTGAGCTACGATTAGCAAGGAGTAGAAAATGATCCCAGCACTATGGATTAGTAAAACAGGTCTTGATGCGCAGCAGACCAATATCTCTGTCACATCAAACAACCTTGCCAATGCCTCAACTATTGGCTTTAAGCGCAGCAGAGCCGTATTTGAAGATCTTCTCTACCAGAAGATAAATCAGCCAGGCGGCAGATCATCTGCTGACAGCTATCTGCCAGAAGGTTTAATGATTGGCTCTGGTGCAAAGGTAGTAGCAACACAGCGACAGTTTTCACAGGGTGATGTAGAAACCACAGACAACAGCTTTGATCTGATGATTCAGGGCAGAGGTTTCTTTGAAATCGAGCTTCCTGATGGAACTACAGCATATACCAGAAATGGACAGTTCACCAAAAATGAGGAGGGTACCATAGTTACCTCTGGTGAAGGTTATCCGCTGCTGCCTCAGATTCAGATCCCAGAGAATGCCACTTCCATGACAGTAGGAAGAGATGGTCAGGTATCAGTTGTTATTGCAAATGATACTGCAACTCAGGATTTAGGACAGATCACAGTAACAGACTTTATCAATCCTTCAGGACTTGAGTCCATAGGTGACAATCTCTATCTTGAGACAACCGCATCAGGTGCTCCTCAGCAGGGTATTGGCGGTGAGGATGGTATGGGTGTTATCAGACAGAACATGCTTGAGACCTCAAATGTAAAGGTAACAGAGGAGCTTGTAAACCTGATTCAGGCTCAGAGAGTCTATGAGATGAACTCAAAAGTTCTGACTACCGTAGATTCAATGATGGGATCACTGATACAGTCAATTTAATGACTTACAGAGGGGGGTAATATGAAGAGGGTAGTTTTAGCAGTTGCATTATCACAGATTATTCTTCTGCAGGGATGCGCATTAGATACTTTCTCACCAAAGCCTGACGATCCTAATTATGCGCCAGCGTTGCCAGAGGAGGATTACACCAATGTTGTTCCTACAGGAGGAATTTACAATCCGTACACTCTCAATAACGGGATGTATTCAGATACCTCTGCCCACAAGGTTGGTGATATTATTTCTGTAATTTTAGAAGAATCCACCTCTGCAAGTAAAAAAGCCGGAACTGATCTTGAAAAATCAGGTAGCAATAACTATGGTGGTATACAAATTGCAGGACAGACAGTACATTACAAAAAATATACACCGACACTGTCAACAAAAAATTCAAATGAGTTCTCTGGCAGTGCCAAGGCCAATCAGTCCAACAGTCTGAAAGGTCAAATTTCCGTCAGTGTGGTAAAGGTCTACAATAACGGAAATCTGCAGGTCCAAGGTGAGAAGTGGCTGATGCTTAACAATGGTAATGAGTATGTTCGCGTAACAGGTTTGATAAGGCCTTCAGATATCAGTTCAGACAATACTGTTTCATCACAGCGTATTGCAAATGCCAGAATTCAGTATGGCGGAACTGGAGATTTTGCTGATACTCAGGAAAGAGGCTTGATTTCAAGACTGTTTAACAGTGCGCTGAATATTTTCTTCTAAAAAGTGCAGGTGGGGTATGAGAATGTTTAACAGAGTATGCAAAGCAGTCGTTGTGGGATTTGCCCTGATAAGCTCATTGAGCATGACTCAGGTGCAGGCTGCAAGACTCAAGGATATTGCTTCAATTCAGGGAATTCGTGAGAACCAGCTGCTAGGTTATGGTCTGGTTGTCGGCCTTGCCGGTACCGGAGAGAAGAACTCAAAGTTTACAGAGCAGAGTTTTCGTTCCATGTTAAACAATTTCGGCATCAAAATTGATGAGTCAACCTCTCTTAAGATTAAGGATGTTGCTCCTGTGGCAATTCATGCTACCATGCCTGCATTTTCAAAAACAGGTCAGACCATTGATGTTACAGTATCAGCCATTGGTGAGGCTACCTCACTGCGTGGCGGTACTCTGCTTCAGAGTATGCTACGAGGTGTAGATGGAAATGTCTATGCCATTGCTCAGGGATCACTGGTAGTTGGCGGTCTTGGTGTAGAGGGTGCCGACGGTTCAAAGGTTACTGTAAACACTCCTACAGTTGGAAGAATTGCCAATGGCGCCATTATTGAAAGAGAAGTTCCTGACAATTTCTCTCAGACAGATTCATTTGTATTCAATCTGAACAGAGCTGATTTTACAACTGCCAAGAATGTAGTTGATGCAATCAATGATCTTTACGGAGATGGTGCCGCTGTTGCAGAGGATTCTGCCTCAATCAGAGTAAGTGCTCCTAGAAATCCTGCTCAGAGAGTGTCCTATCTGTCAACTCTTGAGAATATTGAGATTGATCAGGGAGAGGATTCTGCAAGAATAGTGGTTAACTCAAGAACCGGTACTATCGTTATCGGAAGCAATGTACGATTAAAGCCTGTTGCTGTAACTCATGGCGGTCTTACAGTCACCGTATCTGAAGATCCAAGAGTATCTCAGCCAAACAGTTTCTCTCAGGGACAGACTGCAATTGTGCCTGATTCTCAGATAAGTGTTACCGAGAAAAAGGGCAAGATGTTCAAGCTAGATGGTGGTGCTACCTTAGACGATCTTGTAAGAGCTGTAAATCAGGTTGGTCTTGCACCGGGTGATCTGATGTCAGTGCTCGAAGCTTTGGACAAGGCCGGAGCGATAGACGGAAAGCTAGAAATTATCTAAACGGTTTTTTAAGACTCTGCTCCCCACCTACCTCTTCTTGCAGAGTCTTAAAATTTAGTGATCTGATTTAACAGATGTTCCTGCCATTTAATCTTTCAGATAAAAAAACAGAATATTCATTGGGAAACAGCCTGTATCCTTCAGTATGTTATTTTGGCTGATGATCCTGATTTTTTATATTGTTTTTGATGATAAAAACCATTTCAAACTCCAGAAGGTCGGCTATCTTTAACAGATCGTCTATTTCCTGAGCCTGCAGGATCTGTGCAATAACACTGTTTAGCAGTGGAGGGAATTCCACATTCATAAGAGGAGTAAGAGAAATGATCTCCTCTAAAAGAGGAGTCATTTTCTCGTAGGTTGCAGCAGGACAGCCGTCCTTTGCCAGAAGGGCAACAAGACGGCAGTTATCTACAACAGCTGAAATATCAGAACTCATTATTACTTTTCAAACTTTGAGATGATTGTCTGAACAGCATTTTCAAGGCAGATGTTTTCCTTCTCTCCGGTTCTTCTGAACTTGTATTCAACAAAACCATCGTTCAGGCTCTTCTCGCCTACAGTAATGATATGAGGAATACCAATAAGCTCTGCATCGGCAAACATCACACCAGGACGCTCATCACGATCATCATACAGAACCTCAACCCCCTGAGCGAGAAGATCACTGTAGAGCTTTTCTGCAGTATTTCTTACAAGTTCAGATTTTGAAGGTTTGATAGCAATGATTGCAACTTTGAATGGTGCAATTGATTCAGGCCAGATGATACCTCTCTCATCATGATGCTGCTCGATGGTAGCGGCAATTGCGCGGGTTACACCGATACCGTAGCATCCCATAATCATAGGGATATCCTTTCCGTTCTCATCTTTGATGGTAGCGTTCATTGCCTCTGAATATTTGGTGCCAAGCATAAATACCTGTCCTACCTCGATTCCCTTGCGCAGATGAAGGGTTCCTTTGCCGTCAGGGCTTGGATCACCGTCTTCAACGTTTCTCAGATCGAACACCTCATATTCTGGTACATCACGATCCCAGTTGACGTTGATTAAATGGAAACCGGTCTTGTTGGCACCGCAGGCAAAATTGCTCATTCTGTCAGCTGTACGATCCACAAGAATTCTGCCCTTGAATCCTACAGGACCTAATGAGCCTGTGTGTGCGCCTGTAAACTCGTTGATTTCTTCTTCAGTTGCCATTTCAAGAGGGTCACTGATACCATCAATCTTGATGGCTTTGACCTCATTGAGCTGATGATTGCCGCAAAGACAGATCATGACAAGCTCATATTTGCCATCTTCTTTTTTAGGTCCATGAACAATAAGACTCTTTAAAACCTGTTCACTTTTTATGCCAAGGGCCTGTGCAGCCTCATCAACAGTATGGCAACCTGGAGTTGGAGCCTCTGAATAGGCATCCTTTGCCGGACCTCTTTCATATGCTGGAGCAAGAGCTTCAGCCATTTCAATGTTGGCTGCATATGATGAGCCGTCAGACCATGCGATAGTATCTTCGCCTGCATCTGCCAGAGCCTGGAACTCGTGAGAGTGATTTCCTCCGATTGAACCTGTATCAGCCTCTACCGGTCTGAACTCGAGCCCCATTCTGGAAAAAACTCTGGAATAGGCATCATACATATCCTGATAGGTTTTAGCCAAAGATTCCTTTGTAAGATGGAATGAGTAGGCATCCTTCATCAGGAATTCTCTGCCGCGCATTACACCAAAGCGAGGTCTGATTTCATCTCTGAACTTGTTCTGAATCTGATACAGACACATAGGCAACTGTCTTGATGATTTAATCTCACGACGGGCAATATCGGTAACAACTTCCTCATGAGTAGGACCGAGCGCGAATTCATTCTGTTTTCTGTCCTTAAAACGGCACAGTTCAGGACCGTACTTGGTATATCGTCCTGATTCTTTCCACAGCTCGGCAGGCTGTACCATAGGCATGGCGATTTCAAGCGCACCTGTTTTGTCCATTTCCTCACGGACAATCTTTGTTACTTTTGACAAGACTCGCATTCCTGTTGGCAGCCAGGTGTAGACACCTGATGCGACCTGACGGATTAGTCCTGCTCTTAGCATTAAACGGTGGCTTTCTACAGCAGCCTCTTTAGGATCTTCTTTTAGAGTTGATAATAAATATTGACTTGTACGCATTGTAAGTCCTAATAAAAATGTGCTTGTGGTTCAGATTTTGAACTGACAAAAAGAAAATAATTGGCTGTAATTCTAACACAGATCATTTGATACATTGAGAAAGAATCGCAAAAAGCGCATTGTCTTATGCAAAGAGCAGGACAATATGAAAAGCTCAGTATGCTAGAATATAAATGAACGAAAACGGAGTTTTTTATATGATTTATCTTGCCAGCTTCTTAATATTTATTCTTTTTGCTTTTGCCATGTGCCTTAGCCTGATTATGAGAAAGAAACCTCTGGTCAGCGAGGAAGAGGCCACCGCATCTATTATGGATGGAGGAGCCTGTGCCACCTGTACACAGATGTGTGCTATGGCTGGTAAAAAAACTGAAAAACCAAAGAAAGGCTGCAAGATAAAAGATATGGAGATACCGCATCAGGATCTGTAACTTAAAATCTGAATTTCTAAATTTCCAATCAGCAAGGCAATGAATATGTTGAAAAAAGTATTACTGACAGTAATGGCAGCTGCGCTTATGGGGGGAACTGTCACAGGATGTGACAGGAACGAACTCAAGCAGGAGGTAGCGCACAGCAGCGTATCTACAAAAATTGAAGGCAGAACCATGGGCACCTTCTATGCAGTTAACGTGGTAGGAGGTTTCAAGGGGGGAGAGAGTGCCCTTCGAGAGCTTGCAGACAGTACTTTCAAGGAAATATGCGACGAAATCTCAACTTTTGACAGTAATGCCACTCTTTACAGATTCAACGATTTCAGATCTACACAGCCTTTTGAGGTTTCTCCCTATTTAGGTCAGGTTATTCAGGATGTGGTTTACTACGGCCGCAAGATTGAAGGCGCAACTGATATTTCAGTGGGTCCACTTGTAAATCTCTGGGGATTTGGTAAGGACAAAAAGCTTAACAGGGCCCCAACACAGGAACAGATAGATGAGGCAAAAAAGCTGGTAGGCCTCGACAAGTTTGAGCTCAGATCAGAAAAGGGCAGATTCTTTTTAAAAAAATCCAGCCCGGAGGTAAGACTTGATCTTGCGACTGTAGGAGAGGGACTTGGTGCTGATGCTCTTAGTGCAAAACTCATAAATCTGGGATACCGCAACTTTATGGTCAATGTTGCTGGTGCCTCAAGATCATTTGGTGTAAATGCTCAAGGCAGAAAATGGAAACTTGGAATTGAAGATCCGTCAACAGCAGAGCGCCGTGTGTATACTGCAGTATGCGCGCTTGACAAGGCAGTCACCACTGCAGGCTCCTACAGAAACTTCTTTAAGGATGATGAGAGCGGAAAAATTTACTCTCACGCAATTGATCCTAAAACAGGATACCCCGTCTCTCACTCAACACTCTCTGTAACTGTGATTGCAGATACAGCTTTTGAGGCTGATGCTTTAGATACAGGTCTTTTGGTGTTAGGCTCTGATAAGGCGCTATCCTTTGGTCAGAAGTACGGTTATGCGATCGCCACCATAGAATACAAAGATGGAAAGACAGTAATGAGATATACAGATTCTTTCAAAAAATACTTGGATTGCGGACAGGATAAATAAAATGCATATTCATATTCTTGGCATCTGTGGTACCTTCATGGGCGGAATTGCCATGATTGCAAAACAGGCTGGTTTCAGGGTTACAGGCTCTGATAAAAATGTATACCCTCCAATGTCAGATGAACTTAAGGATGCTGGAATTGAGGTTCATTCTGGTTTTGACGAGTCTGTTCTTGAAGAGAAACCTGATCTGCTGGTAGTTGGCAACGTCATGAAAAGAGGAATGGCAGTTGTTGAGAAGATGCTCAATGAAAAGATTTCCTATGTATCAGGACCTCAATGGCTTGAAGAGCACTATTTAAAGGACAAGGTTGTTTTTGCTGTGGCAGGAACTCATGGTAAGACCACAACCACTTCGATGCTGACATGGATCTTGGAGGATAACGGAAAAAATCCAGGTTTCCTCGTAGGAGGTATTCCTGAGAATTTTGGTATTTCTGCAAGAAGCACAGACAGCGAATATTTTGTGATTGAAGCTGATGAGTATGACTGTGCCTTTTTTGACAAGAGATCAAAGTTTGTTCATTATCACCCTACAGTTCTGATAATGAATAATCTTGAGTTTGATCATGCTGATATTTTCGACTCGATCAGGGATATTCAAAAGCAGTTCCATCACCTTGTAAGAACAGTCCCATCAAAAGGTCTTATTGTGATGCCTGATAATGATAGAGCATTAGATGAGGTAATATCCATGGGATGTTGGACAGAATGCTCAAGGGTAGGAAAAAAAGACGGGCTTCATGCAGAGCTGAAAAAGGCGGACGGCTCAGAGTTTGACATATATGATGGTGAGCGTTTTATCTGCAGTGTGTCCTACAGGTGTACCGGTGTCTATAATGTACATAATGCCTTAATGGCAATAAAAGCTGCAGGGTATGCCGGCATCAGTATTGAAAAGGCAGCGGCCTCTCTTGAGAGCTTTATTCTTCCAAAAAGACGTATGGAGCTTAAGGGCGAGGCTGACAATGTCAGCGTATATGACGATTTTGCTCATCATCCGACAGCAATTAAACTTACACTTGAAGGGCTAAGGGCAAAGATTGGACAGGACAGGCGCCTTGTTGCTGTATTTGAGCCTCGTTCAAATTCCATGAAGATGGGAGCAAATCATGAGCTTCTAGCGCAGTCTTTTGACAGTGCAGATGAGATTTTTGTCTACGCCGATGACTTAGTCAAATGGGATGTATCCTCACTTGAGGCTCAGAGTAGAAAGCCTTTGCACGTCATAAGAGATTTTGATGTACTCGTTCAGAACATAATAGATAAGAGCCCGCAGGGGAGTACGATTCTTGTAATGAGTAACGGCTCTTTCAACGGCATCCACAAGATCCTTTTAGATAAGCTGTCAGACAGATAATTTTCAGATTTTTGTCAGATAGATTACAATCTGAATGTATTGTAAACAGATGGGAACAACATAAGAGTATAGGTAGCAGAAAAACCTATGGCAGACAACTGGAACTTAAGAAATAAAACAGCGCAGACTGATGACTCGAATCTGGCATCGCTGCAGTGCAGAGTATTTGATCGTATTCCTGTTCAGGACTACACCGGCAAAACACATTTTTACTGTCTTGAGCTGTCAGCTGGCAATACTTTTGACTTTGGTTTTTGTCACAAGGACATTGTTCCGTCTCTGTTAAGAGATATTATGACTGCAGGCGGTCTTAAGGTTTTAAAAGGTGCGTATGAGGATCTGATGATACCTTCTGTTCCTTCAGCCGTCTGGCTAAAGCAGGTAAGAAAGTATGATCCAAAACACATCATCATGTGGCTTGAAGACTCACTTGAGATCGATGATGAGTATCTTGATACCATCGTGAAATTAAGAAAGATGGGAATGCGCTTTGCCGTCAGAGTAGATGCCATGGGAGAGATTGCCTCAAATGAAGCAGTTTTCTACTGTATTGACTATCTTATCTGTGATTATGAGAAGGCATCTGAGTTCATGACGGTAATTCAGGCTTTGCGTCTTAAGAATCCTGAGATCAGAACTATTGCCTACAAGCCAAATATTTCTATTTATACCTTCAATGAAACAGAGGCAAAGAATTTCAATTATGTGCTAGGCGCAGTTCAGGATCGCATCCTCAAATATGACCACTTAAGACCAAAGTGGCAGCATGAGATGTTAAGAACTTTTGCGCAGCTGTACTCATCAATGTACGATGTCAAGGAAATTAGTGCTGTTGTGGCAAATTATCCGCTGATGTCATCTGCCATGAAGGGTATGGTTTCATCAAAGCAGCTGGCAAACCTTACTGTAAAGAAGAGCAATGCGGCTTTGGCCGAAAACCAGTCACTGACACAGGAAGATCTCAGAAACTTTCTGGTTATTTCGGTTGCCTATAATCTTTTTACTCTCACACAGAAACAGATCTGCGAGCATGATCATGTTCCATTTGATCTTGCAGAATTAAACTACGAACCTTTCATTCAGGCCCTGTCGTTTGGCAAGGTTGTAGATCAGATGGCTCAGAGAATGTGTGATGATATTACTGTGCCTCAGGCCTTTATTGCAGGCTTTTTAAGATTTAGCTCTGTATTTCTTCATGATACACCTGAGTCTGCCTTTGCCGAGTTTCCTTTAGATGCCGTATCTACTTGCTATAAAGATGGTGGAGGACAGCTTGGTATTATTATCCGTGTTATTAAGAAACTAATGGAGCATCGTATAGATGATGCTTTAGAAGAGGCCTCGGCTGAAGGTATAAATCTTGTAAAAGAGGATATTTACAGCTATATTGCGCACTCTTTTACCTGGGCTGATGCGGTGGCCAAAGCGATAGGAATTATCAGAGAAGATTAGTGTTTTATGCAATGAAAAAGCACTGGAGATTAAACTGCAGTGCTTTATTATGATGTAAATATCAGCAGATAAAATTAGTTCTGCTCGAACATAGCTGAAATAGATTCTTCGTTGTTGATTCTGCGAATTGCCTCAGCAAGCATTGGTGCTAGAGTTAACTGGCGGAAAGTCTTTAGCTTCTTGAAGTTATCTCTTGCTGGAACAGAATCTGAAACAACTAGATGATCTAAGGCAGACTCTGAAACATTCTTGTATGCATCACCTGAAAGAACAGCGTGAGTACCATAGGCTGTAACAGATTTTGCACCTCTTTCCTTGAGTGCAGCTGCTGCCTTGCATAAGGTTCCGCCTGTGTCGATGATATCATCAACGATGATGCAGTCTCTATCCTTAACCTCACCAATAAGGTTCATAACCTCTGATACATTAGGACGAGGACGTCTCTTGTCAATAATAGCGATATCAGCATTGTTTAAAAGCTTGGCAATAGCACGAGCTCTTACAACACCACCCATATCAGGTGATACAACGCAAGGATTCTTCAGGTTCAGAGTCATCATGTCTTCAACAAAGATCTGACTTGAGAAGCAGTTATCAACAGGAACATCAAAGAAGCCCTGAATCTGCTCTGCGTGGAGATCAACTGTAAGCACACGATCAACACCAACGCTTGATAAGAAGTCAGCTACAACTTTTGCTGTAATAGGCACACGGGCTGAACGCAGACGTCTGTCCTGACGGGCGTAACCAAAGTAAGGAATAACTGCAGTAATACGACCTGCTGAAGCACGACGCAAGGCGTCGATCATCACGATAAGTTCCATGAGATTATCGTTTGTTGGAGCGCAGGTTGACTGGATAATGAAGATGTCGCAACCACGAACATTTTCATTGATCTGAACATGAACCTCACCGTCTGAAAAACGGTCAACTGTTGCATTGCCAAGTCTGGTATATAGACGATCAGCGATTTTTTTAGCTAAGTCCGGTGTTGCGTTTCCGGCAAAAAGCTTCATATCGGCCATAAGAAGATTGATCCTGATTGATAAAGTGGATTTAAAGATACTTGCCCTGATTCTTAGGGCAAGCCTATTTTAAAACTTTTAAAGCCTGCAATAAAGGATAAATTTGCAATTGATCACAAAAGAGATCAAACTGTTGCGCATTCTGAGATGAAATTCTTAATAGCTTCAGTAAGTTAGACACTTATCGCATCAAGACAGCAAAGAACAGGTGATCGATCGACAGATTTTGCTACAAAGCAGCTATCGCAGTAACCGCTTATAAGCTCCTTTGCCTTTAATGCTTCATCGTATGAATCAAAGGCTGTAAAGCAGGATGATCCGCTTCCTGACATATATGATTCTCCAAATTCTGAAAGTTTGTCTAACAGCTTTTGGACCTCAGGATAGTTATGAACCACAACAGGAGTAAAGCAGTTTTCAAATTTAGCTGATTTTAGTTCCTCAAATGTTCTTACAGGAGAGTCCTTTTTGAGTTTATCAGATGCAAATAGCTCTTTGGTTGGAACTCTGCATTCTGGCGTTGCTACAAGGTAATATCTGTTTCTGAAGGCAACAGGCTCAAGAATTTCTCCTATACCCTGTGCAAAACAGGTTGTACCCTTGATGAATACAGGTACATCTGCGCCGAGGGATGCCCCTTCTCTGATTAGGATCTCCTCATCAAGATTCAGTCCCCACAGTCTGTTGAGAACAGACAGTGTAGTGGCTGCATTGGCAGAACCTCCTCCTAGACCTCCTCCCTGAGGCAGTACCTTTTCAATGGAGATCTTTACTCCTTTTTTACAACCGTATCTGTTCTTTAAAAGCATGGCTGCCTTATAAATGAGGTTGTCTTCTACAGGAAATCCAAAATCTGACAGAAGCTCGACCCTGTTAGTCTCATCGGTCTGAAAAGTCATGTGGTCGCCGTGATCCAAAATCACGAACAGAGTCTGCAGATTATGATATCCATCAGCTCTTTTGGAGGTAATATACAAAAAAAGGTTTAGCTTGCAGGGACTGACTACACTGAGTTTCATCTTAGTTCAACCTTGTGACGTTATAAATACTGATAATAAGCTTTGTAAACGGAGTTGTTACCTCAAGATTTGTTGGAAGAGGCAGTTCTCCTCTTGTCACACGGTATTTTTTGTATTCAATGAAGTATTCATCATCTTTAAGCGCAGTCTTTACAAGCCCGTTGCTGTCATAGGTCAGTTCACCCTTAGGTATGCCGGTTAAAATTGCATGGAGTTCTTCTACAGGGACATCGATATTGAACTTCTCCTTTAAGAGCTCTCTGGCGTTATCTCCCTTGAATACCTCTCCTTGTATCTTAAGGAAGGTGGTTCCGTTTTTATAGACCTCTATCTGTGCATACTGCAATCCCATTGCACCTGTAAACTCAAGTGAGAATGAGCCATCATTGTAATGGTAATTGGTGTTTACAGAGAATCGGCTGTTTTTATAGCGACTAATCAGTGCAATCTTGCCGTTCTCTTCAAGCTCATGAATGCTCTTTACTTTCTGAGAATAAACCTCAGGAGTCATCTTTGACATAACTTCACTGTCAGTTGCACAGCCGTTAAGCTCTAAGAGCATAAAAGCAAATAGGAAACAAGAAAGAAGCTTTTTCATTAGGAGTTCTCCTGTGCATCTTTGAGGATGCTGTAGATCCTTACAAGCTCCTGATGAGCCTTAAATCCCTTGAGGTTCAGATCTGATGCTGTAAGTCCGTTGAATCTTGCTGTTCCGTTGACGTGACTTAGGACATTTTCAAGAGTCTTTTTGCCATACAGCTTTTCAAATCCTTCAAGATAATCAGTCTCATTGAGTGCTCCTTCTATCTTGCACTCTAGTACCTTGATAAGGCACTTGTAGAAGCAGAGCTTTTCTAGTGAAAACTCGCTGCAACTGTAATTTACAGTCCAGATGGCATAATTAAGGGCTGATTCATAGTTTTTTGCGGCAAGGGCAATCAGACAGCGGAGCTCTCCCATTCTAAGCGTTGCCCAGGTTGATTTTTCGTCCGGCAGAATACCTAGAAGCTGACAGACGTGCTGATCATTGTCAATATCCTCGTTTTCAAGTTCGTCAAGGTAGCTTGCATAGGTGTCCTCTGTTTCCTGAGACTCAGGCAGGGAGAGCAGAGCCTCCTGAAAATCAATGCCACTGTTGGTATTGTTGTAGATAAGATCATCTGTAGGATAGATCTCAGACATACCAGGAACAATGGTTCTGTACACGCTGACACCAAGGTAGCTGTATGAGCGCACATAGATATCAAAACCAAGCTTGGCAATCATGTAGCGAAGAGCCTTGTACTGCTCGTGAGTATTGCCAGAAAAATCCCATGCGACAAACCTGTAGTCAGGAACCTTTCTGAACATCTGCATTGGCAGAACTCCTGTGGAGTCGACAAAGTGGCTTTCAATATTCACAACATCTGAGGTGAGCTTAAGATCAAAGCTAGGCTCATCAAAATTGTCAAGGTCGCACAGTGTTCTTCCCTGCATAAGTTCTGTCACAGTTCTGTCAAGAGCTACCTCAAAGATAGGGTGAGCACCGAATGAGGCAAAGCTGCTTCCGTTCTTCTGGTTGAACAGAACCACGCACACAACAGGGAATTTTCCTCCAAGAGATGCGTCGTAACAGACAGTCTTCAGTCCGTCGCCTTCAATGGTTTTAAGAGCATTATATGATTTTGGATATTTTGCAAGGATTTCATCTGGAATTGCAGGAAGGCACAGACCTCTTGTAATGATTTCCTTTTTTACGTAACGCTCTATTATTTCGGAGAGTCCCTGAACCAGAGCCTCATATTCGGTGTTTCCTGCAGACATTCCATTTGAACCGTAAAGGTTGTCCAAAAGGTTTACAGGAAAATAGACTATCTCACCGTTTCTTGCATTGGTAAAGGGGATAGAGCAAACTCCCCTTGAAAATGAAGATGACTGCAGATCAATCAGATCATCAATCTTAAGATCATTGTCCTGAGTGTAAAATTTTCTTAAAGATGAGTTTAATACATCATTAGGAATCTGATGATCTCCATCCTCCTGAATAACAGTCCATTTCTCATCCTTAAAATGGACATAAGGGGCATTGGCATTATCAAGACCCAAGTAAAAATCAGAAAAGGAGAGGTGAGTTGCCAGTCTTTCAAACAGTTCTCCGTATGCAGAGGCTCTTGCTGCAAGTTTTGATGAACCCTTGCCGTTTGAGTAGATTGAAGGACAAGTCTCTATATCAAGATTTACTGAATAGACATCAGGAACAGGATTGAGCCAGTTTTTTTCTCTGACCTTAATCTTGAGTTTTTGTAAAATTGCTTCAAAATGTTCAATACTTTGTTCTAAAGGAGCGTCTTTACCTACGATAGTGGTCATGCTGAATCCTAAATCATAAAATTTTGAAATTCCAATTATTAGGCTATGATACCACACAAGAGCTATTATTTAAGGAGGCACAGTCTGTGCTTCTAATCTATTTTGGTTAATTAACGTCAACAGATAAGCCAACTGATATGTCAACAGATACTGATAAAAAAATACAAACAGACAGACTGAATAATAACGCAGTGAAATCTGAGGAAAAAAATATTCAGAATATGTCAGATACAGCTGATGAGAACCCTTATGAGAATAAGGCAGGACCTTCAATGATCTTTGAAGCTCTTGATCATGTAAGGCGTCTTACAGGCACAGAAAGGATAAGTGAAAAACCAAGAGTAAAGTACCTGCCAGAAGATGTCATTGAAAGAAGGCAGGAGCTTGAGGACAGTATTGAAAAAGAGTCATCGGTTCAGGAGAGTAATGAGTCAGATGATGAGATTGGCGACAGTCTTTTCTATAAGAAAGCGATGAGTCACGTGAAGCGTCTTGATCATGAAAAAAAAGCTGTTTTAGAAAAAATTACAAGAAATTTTAGGGTATTTCTTATTATAATATTGGCATTCGCAGGATACTGCGTTTATAGTGTGTTCACCCGAGCTGATGATGGATTATCATCAAGGGTCAGACAGTTGCAGGAACAGTTACCGCTGAGTCTGGATCGTCAGACAACTCTTACAGGAGTAAATGTAAATGACGATGAGTTCACATTGAATGTAGTCATGTCAAAGGATGCCTTCAGCAGTCAGGATACTGGCAATGCACTAGATTTGTATGTTAATAGTGCATCTTCAAATTTCTGTAAAATACAGTTTTTTTCAGATATGATTAAGCAGGGCAGAAGGATTGTTGTCCATTTAAGCACTGATGACAATTCAGTCTACAAAGAATTTTCAGTATCTGCTTGTCAAAGCAGAACAAATAACTAAAAGATCTATTAAAAAATTGCAATTTTTGTGAGGATATAATGCAAAAAGTTGGTTTAATCGGCTGGCGTGGAATGGTTGGCTCCGTACTTATGGAGCGTATGCAGCAGGAGAATGATTTTGCTTTAATTGACGCTGTTTTCTTCTCAACATCACAGGCAGGTCAGAAAGCTCCATCATTTAATGGTAAAGACTATGGTACTTTACAGGATGCATACAATATTGATGCTCTAAAGGCTATGGACATCATTATTACTGCTCAGGGCGGCGATTATACAACCAAGATGTATGGTGTACTTCGTCAGTCAGGCTGGAACGGCTACTGGATCGATGCAGCATCAACTCTCCGTATGGAAAATGACACCAAGATCATCTTAGATCCTGTAAACCGTGAGGTATTAGATCAGGCATTAAATGATGGTGTCAAGTCATACATTGGTGGTAACTGCACAGTAAGCTTACTGCTGATCGCTCTTGCAGGCCTCATTAAAACCGGTAATGTTGAGTGGATTTCAACTCAGACCTATCAGGCTGCATCTGGCGCTGGTGCAAAGAATATGCGCGAGCTTTTATGCCAGATGGGCTCACTGTATGACTGTGTAAATTCAGAGCTTGCTGATCCACACAGCTCAATTCTTGATATAGAGCGCAAGGTTCGTGCAAAGATGAATGATGCATCATTCCCAACACAGAATTTTGGAGCTCCTTTAGCAGGAAGCGCTTTACCATGGATTGACAAGGAACTTGAGAACGGTCAGAGCCGTGAAGAGTGGAAGAGCCAGGCAGAGGCCAACAAGATCTTAGGTTATCAGCCAGGTACACTGCCAATCGACGGTAACTGTGTTCGTATCAGCTCAATGCGTTGCCACAGTCAGGCATTAACCATCAAGCTCAAGCAGAATATCTCTCTTTCTGAGATTGAGCAGTTGATTTCTTCTCAGAACAAGTGGGTACGAGTAATTCCAAATCACAAGGAAGTTACCTTATCAGAGTTAACTCCAGCTAAGGTATCAGGTTCTCTGTATGTACCTATCGGACGTCTGCGCAAGATGAACATGGGAGAGAACTTCCTGTCTGCATTTACTGTTGGCGATCAGCTTTTATGGGGTGCTGCAGAGCCATTACGCTGCATGCTTCGTCAGATCATCGACTAATTCATTCTTTTGGCTGTGCCTTGCACAGCCAAATCCTGCCAAAACTCTACATTCAGCAAAAAAGCATCTTCAAAAAGACGCAATCCTCAATTACCGCATAAAAATTTATTTTAAATACATTTAGTTAACAGATAAATTTAAAGATTTTTTTATTTCCTCTCTAAAGAGATTTTTGACTCTGACGTTAAATAATTAACCGGGCAGAAAGGCCCTTTGATAATCTTCCGCAGGGGGAACACAAAATGGCAATTTATGTAAATACTAATGTTACATCATTAAACACCACAAACAAGTTAAGCAAGGCAACTAGCTCATTAGATACAACCTACAAGCGTTTATCATCAGGCTACAGAATTAACTCAGCTAAGGATGACGCAGCAGGACTTCAGATTTCAAACCGTTTAACCTCACAGATTAACGGCTTGAATCAGGGTAACAGAAACGCTAATGACGGTATTGCTTTGGCACAGACTGTAGAAGGCGCACTTGATGAAGTTCACACCATGCTGCAGCGTATCCGTACCTTATCTGTACAGTCAGCTAACGGTACTAACACCACAGCAGATCGTAATGCAATTCAGGCAGAGGTTTCACAGCTGTGTTCAGAAATCAACCGTATTGCATGTAAGACAACCTTCGGTGGTCAGGAAGTGCTCTCTGGTGACGATGTAGGTCTTGTAAAATCTGGTAAGATTAAATTCCAGGTAGGTGCAAATGCAAATGACACCATCAGCATCAGCCTGTCAACCGGATTCTCCGTAACACAGATGAATGCTGGTGTTAACAACGGCACTGCCAATACAGCTGGTTTTGTAGCTGATGCTGATAACAGAGGCTCAAGTTTTGATATCTCAACAGCATCTAAGGCACAGGCTGTATTAGGAGCAATTGATGACTACATCGCCTTTGTAGACAAGACTCGTGGAGAGTTAGGTGCAGTACAGAACCGTATGGAGTCAACCATCTCCAACCAGTCAAATATCGCAGAGAATGAGTCAGATGCACGTTCAAGGATCCGCGATACTGACTACGCAGAGGAAGCAGCAAATCTGTCACAGCAGCAGATCATTCAGCAGGCAGCAACCTCAATGCTGACACAGGCTAACAGCCGTCCACAGATTGCATTGAGCCTGCTTGGCTAGGCTGTAAACTTCTAGTCCCAATCCCATCTCCTCCTGCAGGGGTTGGGATTAGTCTAAACCTCGGAGAAATCTGAGGTTTTGTGTTTTTTTCTCCCTCCATATATCTTATTCAAAGATAAGCTCACATCCTTCTCACTTTTATTTATTTGTGTTTTGAAAACTCGTAAAGATATGTCATTGTATTAGTAACTGCAACTGAGCCTAAAATAGACAAATTATTATCATAAATGACAGGCTCAAATTTTTTTGTCTCTATAGAATGAAACTGCTTTTAACGGATCAGGTTGATAAATATGGAATGGCTTTCATCTCTTCGCAAAACAGTAGATTATCTTGAGCAGAATCTTTTAGATGACTGTGAAAGTACTGTAGCCGGTAATGTTGGCATAAGTGCTGTATATCTGAACCGAGGATTTGAAATTCTAACAGGGTTTACCATAAGTCAGTATGTAAAAAGACGTAGGCTCTATCTTGCAGGAGTTGAAATCATTAGAGGACAATGTGTCATTGATACTGCCTTAAAGTACGGATATACCACACCAGAAAGTTTCACCAAGGCTTTTGCCCGTTTTCACGGTACTACTCCAATGAAACTTAAAAAGTCACCAGGTTCATTAAAGGTGTTTTTACCTATCACATTTAGTATCGCAATCAATGGAGGCGAAAAAATGGATGTACGCTTTGAAGAGCTTGAGGCTATGAAGTTAATCGGTTTTACAAGAGAAATGAGTTTTGATGAGGCCTATGCTCAGATCCCTTTGTTCTGGAAAGAAAAATATTCCGAGATACTTCAAAAGTGCTGGAAAACAAGTAATCCTAATCAGGCTCACTTGTCAGCTCTTGAGAAGACAGTTATTTCAAATTCAATAGGTATGTTTGGGGCCAGCTTTGACTGCTCGGGAGATCATTTCAAGTATGGAATTCTCGGACCGTATACAGGAAATATGGCAGATGACTCTCTTGAAGTACTGGAGCTTCCAGAAGGCCTATATGCAAAGTTTGTTTCTACAGGTCCGCTTCCAGAGAGCATTCAGGCTGTAAACAAGGAAATCTTCACAAAGTGGCTCCCTGGCAATCCAGATTATGAACTGTCACTAGGACCTGTTCTTGAATACTATCCAAATGGTGATAGTCAGTCTCAGAATTACAGGTGTGAGATCTGGGTTCCTGTAAAAAGAAAAAAAGCACAGATATAGGCAGATCTTCAAGGGAGAGCTTATGCGTATTGAACATATAGCTGCCTGGTGCAGCAATCTTGAACAAACAAAAGAGTTTTTTGAAAAGTATTTTGGGGCAAAAGCAAATGAGAAATATGTAAATTCAAAAGGATTTGAATCATATTTTCTGTCATTTGATGATGGAGCCAGGCTCGAGATTATGTATATGAGCGGAAAAAAGGATCTTGGAGAGTATAACCAGAGGCTTGGATTTGTTCACCTTGCTTTTAGTGTAGGTTCAAAGGATCTTGTTGATTCACTGACCAGAAGACTCTCTGATGATGGTTATCAGATCCTGTCAGGCCCAAGAACTACAGGGGATGGCTATTATGAATCATGCGTTCAGGTACCGGATAACCTTATCATTGAGATAACAGTGTAGTATTGTAAGCTGCCGCAACATCTGCGGCAGTTATATCAGACTATTTTGTGGAAAGTAAAAAAAACAAAAAATCTTTAAAATTCATTACGTAATTAATTATTCTGCTTTTTTATCAAGTTTTTTCAAATTTCCCTCTAAAGAGATTTTTGACTCTGACGTTAAATAATTAACCGGGCAGAAAGGCCCTTTGATAATCTTCCGCAGGGGGAACACAAAATGGCAATTTATGTAAATACTAATGTTACATCATTAAACACCACAAACAAGTTAAGCAAGGCAACTAGCTCATTAGATACAACCTACAAGCGTTTATCATCAGGCTACAGAATTAACTCAGCTAAGGATGACGCAGCAGGACTTCAGATTTCAAACCGTTTAACCTCACAGATTAACGGCTTGAATC
>JBJFET010000010.1:0-20694 GCA_051891035.1 Succinivibrio sp.
TAATGACTTCTACCATGAGATGCAGGAATCAAAGGTTATTGATAAGGTATCAATGGTATACGGTCAGATGAATGAGCCTCCAGGGAACCGTCTGAGAGTAGCTCTGACAGGTCTTACTGTAGCAGAGAAGTTCCGTGATGAAGGTCTTGATGTTCTTCTGTTCATTGATAATATCTACCGTTATACACTAGCAGGTACTGAGGTATCAGCACTTCTTGGAAGAATGCCATCAGCTGTGGGTTATCAGCCTACACTGGCAGAGGAAATGGGTGTTCTGCAGGAGCGTATTGCTTCAACCAAGAAAGGTTCTATTACATCTGTTCAGGCAGTTTATGTTCCTGCTGATGACCTTACCGATCCTAGCCCTGCAACAACCTTTGCTCATCTTGATTCAACAATCGTTCTTTCAAGACAGATTGCTTCATTGGGTATTTATCCTGCTGTTGATCCTTTAGCATCAACTTCAAGACAGCTTGATCCTTATGTTGTAGGTCAGGAGCACTATGAGGTTGCTCGTGGAGTTCAGTCAGTACTTCAGAGATACAAGGAATTGAAGGATATTATTGCAATTCTTGGTATGGACGAATTATCTGAAGAAGACAAGCTTGTAGTTGCAAGAGCACGTAAGGTTGAAAGATTCCTGTCACAGCCATTTAGCGTAGCTGAAGTATTTACTGGTTCACCTGGTAAGTATGTTCCATTAAAGGAAACTATTCGCGGCTTCAAGGGAATTATCAGTGGTGAATATGATAATTTACCAGAGCAGGCTTTCTATATGGTAGGCACTATTGACGAAGCTGTAGAAAAAGCTAAGAACTTATAATAAAGGGGTGGAGAATGGATTCTATATCATTCCATCTGGATGTCATAAGTGGTGTCGGAAGCTTATATTCAGGATCTGTAAAATCTGTTCGTGTTACAGGTGCAGAAGGTGAGCTTGGCATCAGATATGGACATACTCCTTTACTGACCGTCATCAAGACAGGTATGGTCTCTCTTATTGATTCACATGATAATGAGGATCAGATATATCTTGCTGGTGGTGTACTGGAAGTTCAGCCTGATTGTGTAACTATCCTTGCTGATACAGCTCTTAGAGCTGATGATATTGATGAGGCAAAGGCTCAGGAAGCTATCAAGGCTGCCAAAGAGTCTATTGCCAGACATGGAACTGGTGATACTGATTATGCTCATGCATTATCAAGACTCGCCGATGCTATGGCTCAACTTAAGGTTGTAGAGATAGCAAGAAACAGAAGAAGATAGTTTCTGATAAGAGGGTGGCCGTTAGGCCATCCTCATAACCTTTCATCAGAAAAGCAGTTTGCTTTTTCTCCAAAGAGTGTACTTTGCCTGACCGGCATTCTCTTCTTTAAAGATCTCATATCCAGGTGCGCTGCAGTTGTAGCCGTTTCTCATTTCAACATAAATCAGTGAGCTGTCAGATATAAGATTTCTCTTAATCAGAAGTTTAAGAGACTGTTCATACAGATCAGTACATTTATATGGGGGATCAATAAAAACGATATCAAACTGCTCGTCAGTATTTTCAAGAAAGGTAATAGCGCTTGTATTTATAACTGTGATTGAACCGCTACCCAGATCCGAGGCGCAGTTTTTAAGATTCAGGTAATTATCCCTATTTAACTCAATAAGGGTAACATTTCTAGCACCACGAGAAAAAGCCTCAAATCCAAGAGAACCTGATCCGGCAAACAAATCGAGAACTTTTGCATTCTGAATATTCTGATTCAACCATGAGAAAATAGTTTCTCTTACCCTTGAAGGTGTAGGTCTGAGTCCTTCATTATCAAGAACATGAAGAAGCTTTCCTCTAAATTTGCCTCCAAGGATTTTAATATCGTTTTTATAATTATTATTCACAGTAACCATCTCCGTAATTGAGCAGAATATAGCGAATTATACAAAATGAAATGATATTTGAAATAGAATATAATGCATACAAAATAATCAAAAATAGGTAGTTGCAATGGGTATTTTTTCAGTTTTTTCAAAAAAAAATAAAGAAGACAGGTCAGAAAAAGCAGAACTTGAAAGAGCAGAAGCTAAAAGCGAAGAATTAGTACAGAAAGATACTGACAGTGAACAGTCAGAAAAAGAGGTGCAGGCTGCCATAAAACCAGAGACAGAAAAGGTATCTTTTTTTGAAAGACTGAAAAAGACCAGAGAGAATCTATCATTAGGAATCAGTGCTCTTGTAGTAGGAAAGAAAATTGATGATGATCTGTACGAGGATCTTGAAACCGCACTGCTGACTGCTGATTTGGGTGTTGAAACTACTCTATCAGTAATAGAAAGACTAAAAAAGGAATCAAAACTTCGTGATCTGAAGGATGCCGGAGCTTTGAGAAACAATCTCAAGGCTATCCTGAAAGAAATACTAAAACCATGTCAGGTACCATTTAATCCAGCAAGAAACGGTGATCTGCCTTTTGTGATACTTATGGTTGGTGTCAATGGAGCCGGAAAGACCACTACCATAGGAAAACTTGCCATGAAGTATAAGGCAAGAGGTATGAAAGTAATGCTTGCTGCAGGAGACACATTCAGAGCAGCTGCAGTTGAGCAGTTAAAAGAATGGGGACAGAGGACTGATACACCTGTGATAGCTCAGCCTACAGGATCAGACAGTGCCTCAGTGATATTTGATGCACTTACATCAGCTAAGGCACATGGATATGATGTTCTGATTTGTGATACTGCAGGCAGACTGCAGAATAAAGACAATCTTATGGAAGAGCTCAGAAAGATAGTCAGAGTGATGAAAAAAATCGATGAAAGCGTTCCTAATGAGGTTATGCTGGTGCTTGATTCAACAACAGGTCAGAATGCTGTTTCTCAGATGAAGATATTCGGCGATACTGTAAATGTATCAGGATTATGTCTGACCAAGCTCGATGGAACAGCAAAGGGTGGAGTTGTGTTCTCACTGGCTGACAGGTTCAAAGTACCAGTAAGGTATGTTGGTATCGGAGAAAAGGTTGAGGATTTAAGAGAATTTGATATAGACAGCTTTGTTGAAGCCCTGTTTGGATGATACGGATAATTACCTGCAAATAATTATTGGAAAATAGACAGTAAAAAAATGCACCACCTAATATAATTTGATATAGGTAGTGCAGGATCGTCATTATGTCAGATAGCAATATTAACGATACATTTGGAATGTTAGCTCCGGTTGGCAACATAGACAGTTACGTTAAAGTAATCAGTCAGGTGCCGATGCTTGAGCCGGAGGATGAAAGAACTCTTGCTATCAGATTAAGAGACTATGGTGATATTGAGGCAGCCAGAAAGCTTATTATTTCCCACCTTAGACTTGTAGTAAGCATAGCGCGAGGATATTCAGGCTACGGATTGCCGCTTGCAGATCTGATTCAGGAAGGCAATATTGGACTGATGAAGGCTGTAAAGCACTTTGATCCGGATGCAGGAGCTAGACTTGCAGCTTTTGCGGTACACTGGATCAAATCAGAAATTCATGATTATGTTATCAAGAACTGGAGAGTTGTAAAAATTGCAACTACCAAAGCTCAGAGAAAACTGTTTTTCAAATTAAGACAGAATAAGAAGCATCTTGGCTGGTTTACTGAAAAGGAAAGAGAAATAGTAGCCGAAGATCTTGGAGTAACGACCGGAGATGTGGCCGAGATGGAAACCAGATTAACCGGACAGGATATAGGATATGATCTTAGCTCTGAGGACAGTTCTGAAAGCTCACAGCTTCCTTTACTAGCTCCGGCATCCTACCTTGAGGATGAGAATTCGAATTTTGCAGAAAAATTTGAAAACAGAGATTACAAGTCTTTTGAGCTTGAAAGACTGGCAATGGCGTTAAGCGATCTTGATGACAGATCAAGATTCATCATTAAGAGAAGATGGCTTGATGAGGAAAAGGCCACACTGCAGGAGCTCTCAAAAGAGCTTAATATATCTGTTGAAAGAGTAAGACAGATTGAAAATGTGGCACTAAAGAAGATTAAAGAAAAGATCCTGATGAATTCAGATAAAATGGCAATTGAGAATAAGGAGTACAGGTAAAACATCAGATAAAGCCGATAAAAATCGTATTCATGCTCCTGTTTATTTTCATAAAAATGTTCCCTCCCCGTCACAGTATTAAAAAATAACAATCAGATACATACATATGTGAAAATACTGATAATCAACAAATGGCACAATTGTTGCTATAATTGCAGTAATTAGAATGTATTTGGATTATGTATGACTGTTATCAATACCTGTTATGGAAAAGTCGATTCTGACTTTTTAACAAAGTTATCTAATATTAGACTTCTTGCTTTTGATGTTGACGGCTCGATCACTGATGGCGGCATATATTATGACGACAGAGAGATTGAGCTTAAGAAATTCAATGTCAAGGATGGTTTTGGTCTTGTTGCAGTATTTAATGAGGGTATTGAGACTGCAGTTATAACAGGTAGAAAGGCACCACTGACTGAAAGGAGAATGAAAGATCTTAAGGTCAAAAACATCATTCAGGGTGAAAGAGACAAAAGTATTGCTTTAAAAAATCTCTGCGCACAGTTGCAGATTGATCTTTCTGATACGGTATGTTTTGGTGATGATCTTAATGACATGCCAATGTTCAGAATAGCAGGTGTCGTAGTATGTCCTCATGATGCTCATCCTTTTGTAAAACAGTTTGCTGATTATGTAACTGTAAATGATGGTGGCAGGGGATCATTAAGAGAATTATGCGACCTTATTCTGATATCTAAGGGTATCATGAATGCTGACGGTGGGTATGCTGATGAGCGTTACTAAAAAATCCATAATACTTGCTGTCATATTTGCTCTTCTTACATCTTTTGTGTATGTATATTCCACAAGACTTAACACTGATACACAAAGCGATCTGGAAGACTATCCTACCTTTGTTGCAACAGATACAGAAGGTGTTTTATATAACGATAATGGAAAGATTGATAAGACCTTCGTATCAACAAAGACAACCTATTTTGATGAAAAAACAGAATACGTGTTTGAAAATCCGCTGGTTACCCATTATTCATATAAGAACAATAATGATGTTGAGCTATGGCATATGAAAGGTGAATTTGGAAATATGTACACTGATAAGAGTGCCACGATTTCTAAAAATGTTGTTATATACCCTGGATTTGATGGTTCAATTGTAGAGAAGGCTGAAGCAGAGTATCTGTATTACTCTTTCAAAGACAATGGTGTTTTCTCTAAAGATGAGGTAACCATTTTTGGAAAAGGTTTCAAAACAACAGGAACTCAGTTCAGTTTGGATTTAAACAAGAATGTGCTCAAATATAAAGGAAAACCAAATGCCACATATTATCCTAAGAGCAAGTAGATTCAAGATAACAGTATTACTGCTGGCATCTTTATTCTCTTTATCTTCACATGCACTAAAGGATGATACCAATCAGCCCTTACAGGTCGTATCAGTAGAACAGATTGCTGATTTTGACAGTAACAAAGCTATTTTTATAGGTAACGTTGTAGCAACACAGGGCAGTATTGAAGTTCATGCAGACAAGGCTGAACTGACAAGAAACAGTGACGGAAACCTCAAAGAAGTAAAGGCATATGGAAAACCTGCTACATTCAAACAGCTGCAGGAAAACGGCAAGGTGATTCACTCACAGTCGTCTATTATTCAGTATCTTCCAGAAAAAAATCTGCTGATTCTGATAGGTAGAGCAACTATCTGGCAGGAAAACTCTCATGTTGATGGCGAGAGAATTGAGTACAACACTCTGACCAAGCAGCTCAAGGCAAGCAATGAGAATAGCCAGGGCGGAAGAGTGCAGAGTACATTTATCCCTCAGGAATTAAAATCTGACAAATCATCTGAGTAGAAGAAATATACAAATGAGTGAATTAAAAGCATTACACCTTAAGAAAACATACAAAAAAAGAACTGTAGTTTCTGATGTAAGTCTCAGTGTTAAAAGCGGATCTATAGTCGGTCTTCTTGGTCCTAACGGTGCAGGAAAAACCACTTCCTTTTACATGATAGTTGGTATTATTTCTTCAGAGGAAGGTCAGGTTATGCTTGATGACAAAGATATTACCTCCTTACCGATGCATGCCAGGGCCAGAGCTGGTTTAGGTTATCTTCCACAGGAAAACTCAATTTTCAGAAAACTCTCTGTTTATGAGAATCTGATGGGAGTTGTCGAGCTGGTTCCAAACCTTACAAAAAACGAGAGAGCTGAGCGCGTTGATGAACTGCTCGAAGAGTTCAGCATTACACGTTTAAGAGACAACAGCGGTATGTCGCTCTCTGGTGGTGAGCGTCGCAGAGTAGAAATTGCAAGAGCACTGGCGGCCAATCCTAAGTTCATTCTCTTAGATGAGCCTTTTGCCGGAGTTGATCCTATTTCTGTAGGTGAGATTAAGGAAATCATCATCCATCTGAGAGACAGGGGTATCGGCATACTTATCACCGATCATAATGTAAGAGAAACCCTGGATGTATGCGAAAAATCATATATTGTGAATGCCGGAAAAATTATAGCTAAGGGAAGTGCTGAAGAGGTACTTGGTAATGACAAGGTAAAGGATGTATACCTTGGAAAGGACTTTTCTTTATAGAGGAGTTTAGATTATGGCCGGTCTACGTAATTCTCTGCAGATAAGAACCACTCAGACTCAATCTCAGATACTGACTCCTCAGATGCAACAGGCAATCAGACTATTGCAGCTGTCCACTATAGAGCTTCAGCAGCAGATACGACAGACCGTAGAATCTAATCCAATGCTGGAAATTGATGAATCATCCCTCTCATCAGTTGAAGAATCACTTGAAGAAATGACAGAGAATGAAAACAGTGATCAGGATGAATATGATCTGTTTTCAGATGATGCATCTGTCAACAATACGCAGATAGACGGAGAGAAGAGCCTGGAAACCATTCTTGAGAATGGCTCTACCCAAAAAGAGTCTAGTTCAGAAGATGTTGACGATCAGTATTCTGAATCCGCTTATGAAGAAAAGCAGGTACTAGATGATCAGTATTCAGCAGGGATAAAGCAGAGCAAGGGGCTTGCTGTTGATAATGATGACATTTACGAGGGCGAAACAAAAGAGACACTAAGAGATCATCTTATCTGGCAGCTGGAAATGTCTCCTTTAGAGGGAATTGACAAGCAGATAGCTGAAATTATTATTGATGGAATTTCTGATTCTGGCTATCTGACTGAGTCGCTTGAGGATATTTTTTCCTGTGTAAAAAAGCTAGATGCTGATGTTACTTTAGAGGATGTATCTGCGATTCTCAAACTTATACAGCATTATGATCCTCTAGGCGTCGGATCGAGAAACGTTCAGGAATGTCTTCTTATACAGCTAAATGATTTGCCTGATAGTGTGCAGTACAAGGATTTGGCAATCAGACTTGTAACAAACCACCTTGACCTCCTTTCAAACAGAGACTTTAGGACAATGTGTCAGAGGCTGTCTGTAAAGGATGATGTTCTAAAGGAAATTTATGCTCTAATCACTTCACTTAATCCACGTCCTGGCAACTTTACAATCTCAAAGAAGACGGACTTTATTATTCCAGATGTAATTGTTGTAAAGGATGCAAAAGGTAATTATTCTGCTGAATTAAATCCTGCATCAAACCTGAATGTAAGGATCAATGAAACCTACGCCAAGCTTGCTAACAGGGCCAGAACCAAGGAAGAAAAAATATTCTTTAAGAATAATCTTCAGGAGGCAAACTGGTTCATACAGAGTTTGGAAAAGAGAAATGACACTCTGTTAAAGGTTGCAAGATGTATTGTTGCTCATCAGACTGAATTTATGGAAGAGGGTGAGTCTGCAATGCATCCTATGATCCTTAATGATGTGGCAACAGAAATTGAGATGCATGAATCAACAATCTCAAGAATAACCACAGAAAAGTATATTCATACTCCCAAGGGGACTTTTGAATTAAAGTACTTTTTCTCATCTTCAGTTGGTACAGAAGATGGTGGCGCTGCATCATCAACGGCAATTAAAGCACTCATCAAAGAGATAATATCCTCAGAATCACCAAGAAAACCATTTTCTGACAGCAAGATTGCAGAAATGCTCAATGAAAAGGGAATGAATGTAGCCAGAAGAACAATTGCCAAGTACAGAGAGGCTTTAGGTATTGCATCTTCATCCCAGAGAAAGCAGCTGGTTTAGTAAGTTTAATAAACACTTAAGCCCATTATTAGAACAGAAAAGATCTAAAAGAGACTTTACTGTTTAATAACAAAGCAGAAAATTGAATTACTTCACGAATTGTTAGTCGAGATTAAAAAAAATCATATATTTCCTTTAATTAATAAGTATAACAACCTATTATTAAAGTGTAGTTACATTTTAATACTCGCTTAACAAGTTACCTGGCACTAAGATCAGGTTAAGGAAGTAAATATGCAAATTAATATTCATGGCGTAGGTGTAAAGTTAACTGATTCATTAAAAGAATACGTCAATGACAAGTTTAAGCGTCTTGAGCGTAAAGGTGATATTATTACCTCTATCTCTGTAACTCTTACTGTAGAGAAACTGAGTCATATTGCAAAAGCAGATCTTGCGGTTGCAGGCGGAAATCTTCATGCAGAACATGATGCAGAAAGCATGTATCCAGCAATTGACGGACTAATTGATAAAGTTGACGGTCAGCTGGTTAAGTATAAAGAAAAGTTAAAGTCATAAGTTTTCTTTCAACTAGGATGCCCTGCCTATGTGCAGGGCTTTAATTTTTAAGCGGAAAGATAATAATGCTTCCAGAAACACAGATCCTCTCTCCATTATTCTGTTTCAGTAAAAAGCGTCTTTTTGAAGAAATTGCCAGCTGTGCTGCCTATATAATGAAAAAGAGACAGAAAGACATTATTACACTGTTAAATGAGCGAGAGAATCATGGAACCACTGTCTTTTATCAGGGAGTCGCTATCCCCCATGCTGTAGTAGACAGTGATACCCCTACCTTTGCCATATTAAGCATACTGGATAAGCCGATTACCTTTAATTCAATAGATGCAGATGAACAGCTAGTGGATATAACACTGAGTCTGTTTATTTCTCCGAAGGAAGATAAGGATAAGATAGAGAGTCTGCTTAGAAATCTGACAATTGTTTTATCAAATACTGATTTACTTAACTCATTAAGACTGGCCAAAAATGAGCAGCATAAATTAGAAATAATACTTAATCAGATTGATGTATTATTAGAGCAAGCACAGGATGGATTAGTAGAATCATCCGAAACAGAATAAAAAAAATTGCAGCACTAGGAAAAAAACATGTCAAACAAAGTAGATCTTGTAGTTATATCCGGAAGATCTGGTTCTGGTAAAACGGTTGCACTCCATGCACTTGAGGATTTGGGATACTACTGTATCGATAATCTTCCTATCGTCTTTTTAAAAGATCTTATACAGCTTGCCAAAACCAACTATCCAAAAATAGCTGTATCCCTTGATGTTAGAAATATTCCTCTGAGCGAAGACTATACTGAATTAAGCGAAATCTACACTAAGGCAACACACGATTCAGAAATAAACAGCACGGTAATTTTTATTGATGCAGACGATCAGGTATTAATTAAGAGGTATTCTGAAACAAGAAGACTCCATCCGCTGTCTATACATAATCTGACATTAAATGAGGCAATTGAGAAGGAAACAGAGATTCTGAAGATAATATCTTCAGTTGCTGATCTCAGAATTGATTCAACAAATCTGTCCATCCATGAATTATGTCAGCAGGTAGTAACCACAATTCAGGGAAAGCCCTATAAAAAGATAGTAATTATCTTTGAGTCATTCGGCTACAAGGACGGTGTGGCAAAAGATGCTGATTTTGTTTTTGATGCCCGTTTTCTTCCAAATCCGTACTGGGAAAAGGATATAAGACAGTACTGCGGTCTTGATCAGCCAATTAGAGACTATTTTGCAAAATATCCTGAAGTAGAAGCCTATATTGATAAGATAGACAATCTCATAAACGGCGTATTAAAGCCAATTGAGCAGAGTGATAGAAGCTACCTTACAGTTGCCATTGGCTGTACCGGAGGATTCCATCGTTCAGTGTATATAGCACAGAGTCTTGCCGAGCGCTTTATTCAGAGAGGAACCAGTGTAAAGATAAGACACCGCACTCTCTTAAAAAAGAAATAGTCTGAAAAAAGAAGTCAGCAATAAACATTCATTTGTTGTTTTTCAGATAAGCATAAAAAACAGCTATTTGGTAAAATATCATAACTGTTACATGATTTATTTTTATTGGATATAGTAAATGAGTGATGACTTTTTAATAAAAGTTAGAAATGTTTCCTTTTCTTATTTGAATAAACAAATCTATAAAAATCTTACTCTCAATATTCCAAAAGGAAAAATTACTGCAATTCTAGGTCCTTCAGGAACCGGTAAGACCACTATTCTTCGTCTTATCGGAGCGCAGTTGACCCCATGCGAAGGCACTATTGAATTTAATGGAATAGATGTTCATTCATTGAACAGAAAACAGTTATACAAGCTGCGTCAGTCAATGAGTATGCTGTTTCAGAGCGGTGCCCTTTTTTCTGATATGAATGTTTATGATAATGTCGCTTTCCCCATCAGAGAACATACCACTCTTCCAGAGGAACTGATCCATGATGTGGTAATGATGAATCTTGAAGCAGTTGGAATGAGACCTGCGGCTTATCTGTTTCCCTCAGAGCTCTCAGGTGGTATGTCAAGACGTGCGGCACTAGCAAGAGCTATTGCGCTTGATCCTGAACTTATCATGTATGACGAGCCTTTTGTCGGACAGGATCCTATTACCAAGGGCGTGCTGGTAAAACTTATTGCTGATATCAACAGATCTTTGGGTAAGACATCAATTGTAGTTACTCATGATGTAAAGGAAATACTGGAAATAGCTCACTACGTCTATATTCTTGCTGAGGGAACTGTTCTTGGACATGGAACTCCTGATGAAATCATCAACAGCAGTGATCCTAGAGTGATTCAGTTTATACAGGGCGACTTTGACGGACCTTATGCCTTTAAGCTAAAGGGATCTGGAAATTATATCGAGGAATTGTAATGAAGAGTTTGCTAGGTTCTCTTGGAAGATATACTCTTAAAAAGATATCATCTCTCGGCAGGTCAACCATTATTTTTGTTCATTCAGTTTTTTCTGTTCCTAATGTTAGAAAAAATTTTCCTCAGCTTATTGGACAGATTTATTTTATCGGCGTTCAGTCAATAATAATTATCATTGTATCTGGTCTGTTTATAGGAATGGTACTTGGTCTTCAGGGCTTTAATATTCTCAAGGATTTTATGGCCACAGGATCATTAGGATCACTGGTCTCCCTGTCAATTATCAGAGAGTTAGGACCTGTTGTAACGGCTTTGTTATATGCAGGAAGAGCAGGTTCAGCCCTTACAGCTGAGATAGGACAGCTCAAGGCATCAGAGCAGTTATCTGCAATGGAAATGATGGCAGTTGATCCTTTAAGAAGGGTTATAGCTCCTCGATTCTGGGCAGGTCTTATCAGTATGCCTATACTGTCAGTTCTGTTCTGTCTGGTCGGTATATATGGCGGAAAGCTTGTAGGTGTAGACTGGCTGGGGCTTGATGATGGAATATTCTGGTCTGGAATGCAGTCTAGTGTGGATATTTCCGAGGATCTGATCCCTATGGTAATCAAATCAGTCTGCTTCGGCTTTGTCTGCACATGGATAGCACTGTTTAACGGATATGACTGCAGACCAACATCAGAGGGTATCAGCAGAGCGACAACCGCTACAGTAGTACAGTCATCTCTGGCTGTGCTGGGAATGGATTTTATTTTGACAGCATTAATGTTCTAACAGGAAAAGAAGATGAAGTATTTAAAGACAGAAATAATGGTCGGATTATTTATGCTTTTAGGTATTATTGCTTCGGTAATACTGGCTCTGCAGGTGGCAGGCCTTGTACTCAGCTCCGAAGGCCATCAGACCTATCGCGTATACGCAAAGTTTGAGAATGTAGGATCATTAAGAGTAAGAGCACCGATAAGAATCGGTGGTGTACTCATTGGCAGAGTGGGTGAGATTTACCTGGATGCACAGACTCTGACACCAACAGTAGCATTGGATATTGAGCGTCAGTTTGATAAGCTTTCTAGTGAATCTAAAGCCTCAATTCAGACAGCAGGTATTATCGGCGAACAGTACATCAGCATAACACCAGGCTTTTATGATGAGGATATGGGAAGTACCTATCTTAAGAATGGAGATTATATAAACGATACTGGTTCAGCACTGGTGCTTGAGGATTTAATCTCAAAGTTTGTATTTAATTCAAGTTCTGAAACAGAACAGAACGCAAAGGAATAACAAAAGTTTGGAGACAGTTGTGAAGAAATTACTTTCATATTTTGTTACAGCAGTGTTTTTATGCATTTGCGAAGCTGAGGTATTTGCTGCAGATCAGGTTAATCCATACGAGCTGGCAAACAGGGTTGCAACAGAGACTGTTGCTCAGATTCAGGCAAACAAGTCTAGAATAGCCGAGGATGGAGTAGCTCAGGATATTATTGAAAAGAACCTGATGCCGTACATTGATGTAAAGTATGCAGCCTACAAGGTTATTGGCACATCACTGAATAAGACAACAGCTCAGGACAGAGAGAGATTTACAGATGAGTTTGCAAACTACATGAAGAGATCTCTTGTAGATGTACTAAGCAAATACACAAATCAGACCATAGTTCCTGCAAAGGTTGAGGCAGTTGATGATGCAGCAAAGCTCATATCCGTAAAAATGCTTATCAAGGAAGAGGGCAAAAAGGATCTCGAGCTGATACTTAAACTCAGAAAAAATGCAAAAACAGGGGAGTGGAAGGCTTTTGATCTGATAGGTGAGAATATTTCGATGCTTGATGCTAAAGTTTCTGAGTTGTCTCCTATAATTAAATCTAAAGGTATTGATGCTGCAATAGAAGTGTTAAATACAAAAGAGCAGAAATAGTAATATGCAGAAACTGTTAAATCTGAATTTTGATACTGTTCCTAAGCTGTGGAATGAGCGGGATACTATTTTTGCGCACGATACTTTAGATTTGTCGGAGTTAGAAACAGCAGATGCCTCTGGAATAGCCTTTTTAGTCAAATGGTCCAAATCCCGATCATCAGTTTCAAAACTGAAGCTTATCCATGTTCCGGTTTTCATGATGAATCTTATCAACACCTATAAAGTAAACGAATTATTTGAGATAGAAAGATAAAAATATGGCAGAACAGCAACATTTTGAAGGATTTGATGCAGCTCCTGAAGAGGAAAGCAGAAGTGCGCATAAAAGGGAAGCTCAGGCTCTAAGAAAACTCATTGAGAAAATTTCAAATCTTGGAGAGCAGAGTTTCAAATCTCTGGTTCTGCCATCTGATGTAAAGGAAGCTCTGATTGTTGCCAGAAAGCTCAAGCCTAAATCTGATGAGAGACGCAGACAGCTTCAGTATGTGGCTAAGCTTCAGCGTGCCTATGATGACTGTGATCTTGAAAATCAGGTGAATATGCTGGGAGCATCTTCAAAAGAAGATCCTAATACCATGAAGCTTGAAAAATTAAGAGAAAATCTGTTAACTGGTGGCGTTGAGGTATTAAACAGATTCTGTTCTCTGATCCTTGATACAGACAGAAACAAGCTTAGAAATCTTATTAAGAAAGCCAAGGCTGAGATTTCAGGTGATCTTGAGGCATCAAAGCCAAACTCCAGAGCTCTGTATAAGTATTTAAAGAGTGAAATTGCCAGAGCCGGAGTAGAGATACCTTCTGATCTGATTAAGTAGTCAGGTGGTCTTTTAGAGGATCCTCGAACTTATAAAGTGAGAGTTCTCTTGTCAGGCCTTAGTTCCGCCAACGGTAATAGAATCGATCTTTACAGTTGGCTGACCGATTCCAACAGGAACTGACTGGCCACCCTTTCCACAGACACCGATTCCGCCATCAAATTCAAGATCATTGCCTACCATGCTTATCTTTGACATGGTTTCAGGACCGTTTCCTATCAGTGTAGCCCCTTTGATTGGAGTGGTAATTTTTCCGTTTTCAATCAGATAGGCCTCAGAAGTTGAGAAAACAAACTGACCTGAGGTGATATCAACCTGACCGCCCTTAAAATTAACCGCATAAATACCGTTCTTTACAGAGGATAGTATTTCCTCATTTGAAAATTCACCTCCCTGCAGATAGGTATTTGTCATTCTAGGCATTGGCAGGCAGTTATAACCCTCTCGACGACCGTTGCCTGTAGAAACTGTATTCATGAGCCTTGCATTCTGCTTATCCTGCATATAGCTCCTGAGAATTCCGTTTTCTATGAGGATATTCTTTCTGGTATCAGTACCCTCATCATCAACGCTCATTGAGCCTCTTCTGTTAGCTATGGTGCCATCATCAATAATGGTACATACAGATGAAGCTACCTTCTGACCAATTCGGCCTGAGTAGGTAGAAGAACCTGTTCTGTTAAAATCTCCCTCTAATCCGTGTCCAACTGCTTCATGAATCAGCACTCCAGGCCATCCTGAACCTAATACCACAGTCATGGCTCCTGCAGGTGCCTGTGCTGCCTCAAGATTAACTGCTGCGATTCTCACAGCCTCTGCAGCCATATCCTTAAGTGAAGTACTTGCAAGGAGACTATTCAGAAGAATTGCTCCACCGGCGCTGGCGCTGCCATTCTCTCTCCTGCCGTTGCTTTCCATAACTACGGTAACAGAGATATGCACTATTGGCTTTATGTCATATCTGATCGGGCTGTCTGTAGGCATTATCAGAGTTGTTCTGTGACTGCATGAGAGGTTTGCAATTACCTGAATAACTCTAGGGTCAAGTTTTCTTGCTTCCTTATCTAGCACTTCAAGTACTGCAGCCTTTTCAGACCGTTCCATGGAGAAGATAGGATCGTCCCCAACGTAAAGAGCTTTGCTGTCCTTAACATCCTTTTTGATTTCAATACTGTTGCAGTTGTGTCCGCTACTTATTGAATGAGCAGCGTTGCATGCCTCCATAAGTGACCTGTTATCAAGCACATCTGAATAGGCAAATCCGGTTTTGGTACCGCTGACAGCTCTTACACCAACACCCTGTGAAATATTGAATGAGCCTCCTTTGATAATCCCTTCTTCTAAAGAGAATCCTTCTGACACGACTCTCTCAAAGAACAGATCACCAAAATCAATATTTCGGCTGTTGAGTGTATTCAGTGCCTTTAAAGTTGACTCTTCTGTAATGTCGCTGTTTTTCCACAGGATATTCTTAACTTTTTCAAAACTGCTCATATATGAAATCCTTGAAGCTGTCTTATTTCTTTACAGTCTGAGGGGTAATGCCAAACTCCATCAGTGCATTTCTAAGCTCGCATACAGGCAGACCTATAACATTGCTGACTGATCCCTGTATTTTTGAAATCAGCATTGCTCCTATGCCCTGAATGGCATATCCTCCTGCTTTATCTGTGCATTCTCCACTATCCACATAGGTTCTGATAGTAATGTCATCCAGACTGTCAAAAGTAACCTGAGTGGCAGTTACAAAGGATATCTCTTTCTTACTGTTGCTGATGCAGGTTCCTGTAAAAACCTGATGTGTTCTGCCCTGAAGCATTTTTATCATGTTAAAAGCCTGCTCCTTGTCTGCAGGCTTTCCTAGGATCTTATTATCAATGGAGACAACAGTATCAGCAGCAACAACGATACTGTCCTGAACCTGTGAGCTGACCGCCTGTGCCTTTAGCTTTGACAGGCGTAAAACCAGTTCATCAGGTTTTTCTCCTGCCAGAGCATCCTCGCATATATCTGGAATTCTGATGAGAAAAGGAATACCAAGCAAAGATATCAGCTCTTTTCTTCTAGGAGAGCCTGAAGCGAGGATCAGATTACTCATGTTTAGTTTTTGTTCTCTTTGTTTTCTGATTCAACTGAGAATGTGTTGCACAGAATCAGACAGATAGCAAAAATTACAGGCCACATCAGTGCTGTAGCGATTGATGGAATAATGAAAGTAGTCTCGTAATAGCTCTGTCCGATGATGTGCTCAATCCAGTAGCCAAGTACATTAACCACCATATTGACTAGGCCAATGATGATAATCTGCTGCCATAGGGAATATTTGGCAAAGTTCTTAAACTGGGTGCCTATCAGATAGATCTGGCTGCATATCAGGAAGGCATTGATTCCAAGAGGTGCTCCTGTAACCAGGTCAAGAATGATACCCACACACCATGAGGTTTCCAGTTTCAGTACAAAATTATTGTTTATAGAAAAGAACAGAATTACCAAAACCAGAAGATCTGGTCTGTAGTCTGACACAGAAGATGGCATGTGCACAATCTGAATGATAATGCTCAGAATGAGCATTGGGATCAGAACATACAGGAAAGATGACTGTTTTTCCTTGCTAATCATTTTTTTCCTCACTGTTCTGAGTATGTTCACCAGACTCACTGTTCTTCTTGTTCTTTACAGATAGCGTCTGAATCAGATTTTTGACCTTTTCCTGATGAAGAATAACCTTGCTGTCTGAAAGTTTTTTGGCTCTGGACTCAATATCATAGTTATCGATCATTTCGTTATTTGTCCAGAACATCAGAACATAGCGCATCTTGTCAATATCAACAAGAGGTCTGGCCTTAATTGCGGCAAAAGGCTGTGAGTCAGAAATACCGACAGATATAACCTCCGCTACAGGGTAGCCTTTTGGGTATACTCCACCGATACCAGATGTAAGAAGCAGATCGCCTTTCTTTATATCAGCTGAGCGAGGTACATTGTTGATGGAGATTTCTCCGTGGGCAGATGTACCTGTTGAAATTGCTCTTACATAAGATCTACCGTCGATAACCGGAATTGAACAGTTTGGATCTGTTAACAGCAGAACTCTTGAATATGAGTGGTTAACATTCATAACCTGACCTACCAGTCCCTCATCGGTGATCACAGGCATTCCTTCACGAACACCCTCTTTAGAGCCTCTGTTTACAATAACTCTATGCAGATAAGGATCAGGTGAAACGTCAATTACTTCGGCGAATAGTTTTCTGGTATTGGCCCTGACAGGAGAATTGAGCAGTTTTCTCAAAGCCTGATTCTCAAGCTCAAGATCTTTTAGCTTTAGAATATCCGCTTTCTGCATGAAGATCTCTGTTGAGAGCTTTTCATTTTCGGCAAGCAGATCGCTGTGACTTTTAAACTGAGAAGAAACCATTCTGCTCATGGCATGAGGAGAATCAGCAAAAACTAGAATAGGGTATAGGGCAGACTCTACATAGAATCTGAAATCAGTCAGAAGTTTTGATCGCACATCAAGAGCCATCACAGCTAATGACAGCACCAAAACAGCAATAAATCTGAAATGAACAAGACTGTTGCGTTGATCTGAATTTTTCAAATCAATATCCGTAAACTAAAGGATCTCCCTTAGGAGATCCTGTTATCAATTAATCAAAGATTTCGTTATCCTGAGTATCGTATAACTCAAGAGCTTTGCCGCCACCACGAGCAACGCAGGTAAGTGGATCATCAGCAATGGTTACAGGAATACCTGTTTCTTCTCTTAAGAGTTTGTCTAGGTTGTGGAGAAGAGCACCACCGCCTGAAAGCATCATACCGTGCTCTGCGATATCAGCTGCCAGCTCTGGAGGTGATTTCTCTAAAGCTGTTCTTACAGCAGCAACGATACCCTTGATTGGATCTGAGAGAGCCTCAAGGATTTCATTTGAATTTAAGGTAAATGAACGAGGAACACCTTCAACAACAGATCTACCACGAACTTCCTTCTCGTGCATCTCCTGCTCGGCGTAAGCTGAACCGATTTCAATCTTGACCTGTTCTGCAGTTGATTCACCGATCTCGTAACGCTTGGTGTTTCTTACGTAATCAATAATAGCCTGATCAAAACGGTTACCACCGATTCTTACAGAACTTGAGTAAACAATACCGTTTAAGGAAATGATGGCAACCTCTGTGGTACCACCACCAATATCAACAATCATGGAACCTTTGGCTTCTGATACAGGCAGTCCTGCACCGATTGCAGCTGCCATAGGTTCAGTGATGAGGAATACCTCGCTTGCACCAGCACCTTCAACAGACTCGCGGATAGCTCTTCTTTCAACCTGAGTTGCGCCACATGGAACACATACAAGAACACGAGGGCTTGGCTTGAAAGGAACAAAATGAGAACCCTGAAGTACCTTTGAGATAAAGTACTGCAGCATTTTTTCTGTATACTGGAAGTCAGCAATCACACCATCTTTCATAGGTCTGATAACTTCTAGATTGTCAGGGCTACGACCTAACATGGTTTTTGCAGCTCTACCTACTGCATCCACTTTTCTTTGTGCACCGCCGTTTCTGTCGAGGCGGACTGCTACTACAGATGGCTCGTTTAAAACGATTCCCTTATTCTTTACGTAAACTAGTGTATTAGCTGTACCCAGATCGATTGATAAATCGTTTGAGAACATGCTTCTTAATTTCTTAAACATTTATATGGATCCAAAGCCGAAGTTAAAAGGCTGAAACTTAATAACCAAACAAAAGATTATTTTACGCAAAAGTATAACACAGGCAACGGCCCGTTTAACTTAATGAATGCTAGATTGAGTTAAAAAGTCCTACAAAAATCACAAACAGTGAACTGCAAGAGTGCTTGAAGCAATCAGAATCAAGATTCAGACTGTGCTGCAAGCCGTGCAGGAGAGTCAGACATCCTCAAGAGCAGACTACAGCAGACAACTGTCTGCTGTAACTGAAAAAGTGCTCTCCTAGAAAGGCAGATCGTCATCAGAATCTGAGTTGCCGTCAATGGTAGTTGCAGGAGAATCATAAATAGGAGGCTCAGACATTGGTGAAGAACCAAAACCCTGAGATGGAGCCTGAGAAAAACTCTCTGGAGCCATCTGTGAAGTGGTGTACTGACTGGTACTGTTCATAGAAGGAGCCTGTGCATAGACCTGTGAGCTGTTTTGAGCATACATAGGTTCAGCTGCTTTCATAGGCTGCATGGTGCTGTCGGGAATTCTGTCATTAGCTACATAGCCGGCACCTGCAGATGGTGATTTTGGACCACCTAGCATCTGCATTTCATCAGCAACGATTTCTGTTACAGTTCTCTTGGTGCCCTGCTTGTCAGTATATGATCTGGTGCGAAGCTTTCCCTCAATATAAATCTGAGAGCCCTTGTGAAGCCACTGATGAGCGATTTCAGCGAGCTTTCCCCACATTACCACTCTGTGCCATTCAGCAAGTTCGGTTGTCTGTCCTGTCTCAATGTTTCTTCTGACTTCATTGGTAACCATTGAGATATTTACGACAGCTGTATTTGAATTTGTTGTTCTGTATGATGGTTCCTCACCGAGGTTGCCGATAAGAATAACTTTGTTAACGCCACGTGCCATATTTAGTCCTTAAATAATCTATAGTTTTAATTGAACCTATTTTAAATTAAAAAAAAGTTTCCTCAGTATCTTGATTAACAAAAATTGAAAAAAACTTAATCTTTTAACAGATTATCTGCAGTTGAATTGATATATCCGGTTATCAGAGCATTTTTTCTCATAAATAAATTACCTGTAAAAAATGAAAAATAACACTGTGACTGATACAATCTTCTTCTGAAACTATGTGTAACTAAGAAAGAAGAATTATGGATAAAATTATAGTTCGCGGGGCAAGAACGCATAATCTTAAAAATCTGACGCTGAATCTTCCAAGAGACAAGCTTGTGGTTATTACCGGCAGGTCCGGTTCTGGAAAATCATCATTGGCTTTTGATACTCTCTATGCAGAGGGACAGAGACGCTATGTAGAATCCCTCTCATCTTATGCGCGTCAGTTTCTTTCTCTTATGGACAAGCCTGATGTTGATTCCATAGAAGGTCTGTCACCAGCTATTTCTATTGAACAGAAAGCAGCTTCCCACAATCCAAGATCAACTGTGGGTACTGTTACAGAGATCCATGATTATCTGAGACTCATGTGGGCTCGCATCGGAGTGGCCCGCTGTCCTGAACATGGCACTGAGCTTAAGGCTCAGACTGTATCTCAAATGGTCGATTCTGTTCTGCAGATGCCTGAAGATAGCAAGGTAATGATCCTCTCTCCTGTAGTAAGAGGCAGAAAAGGCGAGTACAGACAGCTTTTTGCAGATCTGGCAAAGGACGGTTTTATCAGAGCAAGAGTGGATGGAGAGATCTGTGATCTGTCTGATCCTCCGGATCTGGCATTAAGAGAAAAGCACACAATTGAACTTGTAGTAGACAGACTCAAGGTAAGAGCAGATATCAAGCAGAGACTGGCAGATTCATTTGAAACAGCTCTCAAATACTCAGACGGTCTTGCCATAGCCTGTCCTATGGATGAGCACAGGGCAGAAGATGAAATGCTTTTCTCTTCTCATTATTCATGCCCGATCTGCGGTTATTCAATTCCTGAACTTGAGCCTAGAGATTTCTCATTCAATAATCCGCACGGTTCATGCCCTAAGTGTGAGGGTCTTGGCGTGATGATGATTCTAGATGAGGACAAGATCGTTCCTGACAAGTCAAAATCAGTATATGAAGGGGCGATTGTAGGCTGGGACAGGCAGAATCCGTTTTATTACCGACAGCTGTCATCTGTAGCGGATTATTATGGAATAGATATCAG
>JBJFET010000011.1:0-4420 GCA_051891035.1 Succinivibrio sp.
CTGCAGTTGAACTTGGAGTTGATACTCTGATCGTACATCATGGCCTTTTCTGGAAAGGACAGATGATGCCAGTAGTCGGATCATTCAAAGACAGACTCAATGCACTGCTTGAGGCTAATATCAATCTTCTGGCATACCACCTGCCTCTAGATGCACATTTTACTGTTGGTAACAACAGGTATCTTTGTGATCTTCTCTCATTAGAAGAAATTGATTATGTGGTAAAAGGTGATCCTCGCTCAGTTGCTCTCAAGGGGTTGCTAAGAGAGCATAAAACTGTTGAGCAGATAGGCTCAATGCTAGCTACTTCTCTGCAGACAAGAGTTGAAGTCCTAGGTAACAGCGATAAGAGTCTGTCCCTGCGTGACATTGCTGTTTGTTCAGGATCTGGTTCGTTCCTGATAGATGAAAACCCAAAACCAGATTTTCATGCCCTGATTACTGGAGATGTGAATGAGCAGACCTATCATCTGTCTAAGGAAAGTGGAACAACGGTCTTTGTAGTAGGACATCACGCCTCAGAACAGGGAGGGATCAAAAGGCTGGGTGATCACCTCAGTTCAAGATTTAATCTTGAGCATCATCATCTGAGATTTAACATGGAAAAGGAAGTAACCTCTTACTATGGCTGCGATGAATGATTCAACTCTCTCTAAAGAAGCGCTGATGGTGCGAAATGCTCTTATTGAGCATGGCCTTGAAACACCATGGCATGATAACGGTCTTAGCTCAAGTGAGAAAAAGCAGATAATCGGTGATTACATGGCAAAGATCATGCAGACTCTAGGGCTTGACCTTAATGACGATTCTTTAGAGGAGACTCCTGCTCGAGTGGCAAGAATGTTTGTAGATGAGGTTTTCTCTGGTCTTGATTACAGAAATTTTCCAAAGGTCAGTGTCTTTGACAACAAAATGCATTTTGATGAGATGGTAAAGGTTGGCAATATTACCATCACCTCAACATGTGAGCACCATTTTGTGGTCATGGATGGCATTGCCAAGGTTGCATATATGCCATCAGACAAGATCATTGGTCTGTCAAAGGTAAACAGAATTGTGCAGTTCTTTGGGCACAGACCTCAGGTTCAGGAAAGACTTACGCAGCAGATCAAGGTTGCGCTTCAGACACTGCTTGATACCAAGAATGTAGCAGTTAGCATAACAGCTACACATTACTGCGTTAAATCACGTGGAGTCAAAGATCAGACCTCACAGACAACAACAACTGCTTTAGGCGGATTGTTCAAAACAAATCCATCTTCTCGTCATGAATTTCTGACAGACTAAGAAGGCAAAAATGCGAAAGAAAGATTATAAGGTTGCACTGATTGTTCCTGTATACAATGAGCATGAAACAGTACAGACATTTGTTGATACAGTCAGAGAAAAACTGGTCTCTGAACTTGAGCATATACAGATTGTATTTATTGACGACGGTTCGAAAGACAATACTGCACAACTCATTGAAAATATGCAGCAAAACGATGATTCAATCAGTCTGATAAGGCTCTCAAGAAACTTCGGAAAGGAAGCTGCTATGACTGCGGCAATTGATCTTGTGGATGCTGATGCGATTGTACCTATTGATGTCGATCTGCAGGATCCTCCAGAGCTTGTACTGGAGTTTATACGTCTGTGGCGTGACGAGAACATTGACAACGTATATGGTGTTCGTGAGGACAGATCAAAGGATACCAATACCAAAAGAGTATCCTCCGAGGGATTTTACTATGTATTCAACAAAATGTCCGGTCGAGTAAAAATTCCTGCAAATGTAGGCGATTTCCGCCTCATAGACAGAAAAATTATTGATATTCTCAAGAACCTTACTGAAAGAAACCGCTTTATGAAGGCTCTTTATGCCTGGCCTGGATTTACCTCAAAAGGGGTAGGCTATAACAGACCTGAGAGAGTTGCAGGTACAACCAAGTGGAATTACTGGAAGCTTTGGAATTTTGCACTCGATGGCATTTTTGCTTTCTCTTCACTGCCTCTTAGAGTCTGGTCTTATCTTGGAGGATTTATCGGTGTTCTTTCACTGTTCTTTATGGTTTGGAACCTAATTAAGACCATCATTTTCGGAAACCCAACGCCAGGTTATACAACTTTAATCTGTGTGATACTGTTTTTAGGTTCAGTACAGCTTCTATCCATCGGCGTATTAGGTGAATATATAGGACGACTGTCAGAAGAAGTTAAGGGAAGACCTGTATATGTTGTGTCAGATGTAACAGGACCTCTGAAAAAGAAGATTGACAAAGGCCTTAGCTCAACAGCAGTTGGCATTACCTACAATCAGGATGATAGCGGTAACAGCAAATGAGGATCACATCATTTCTTGATAAGAGTACATTCAGAGAGTTTGTCCGCTTTGTAATAGTAGGCGGACTTGCTACCTTAACTGATTTTTTTCTTACTACACTGATGTTCTTTGCAACATCATTATCACCTAATGCAATTACCACTTTAGCCTTTGTACTTGCTTTCTTTGTTTCTTTCTTTGGACATAGATTTTTTACCTTCAAAAAAAGAGGTAATCCGTTGTCATTCTTTGTCCTTGCGCTGTGCAATCTTGGTATCAGAAACTTCTTTGTATGGTTGTTTATTTATATACTGAATATGCACGCCTATATATCTCTGTTACTGGCATGCGCACTCGTAACAGGAATTACCTATTTTGTTTCAAAGTTCGTGATCTTTACTGATAAAGGGAAATAGCGTGAGAATAGCACTTGGAGTTGAATACGAAGGCAGAGCGTATGCAGGATTTCAGAGACAGACAACATTAAAATCTGTTCAGGGAGAACTGGAAAGAGCTCTGTCAGTTGTTGCCGATGAGAAGGTAGAACTTCAGTGTGCCGGAAGAACTGATGCAGGTGTTAACGCTACAGGTCAGGTTATCCACTTTGATGTTACAAAAGAGAGATCAGACAGGGGGTGGATCATGGGAACTAATACCAATCTGCCTGATGACATTGCCATTACCTGGGCAAAACATGTTGATGATTCTTTCCATGCAAGATTTTCGGCCAAAGCAAGACGCTACCGATACATCATTCAGAATACCGTTAACCGACCAGGCATTCTGTGCAAGGGAGTGTCAATTTATCAAGGTGACTTTGACGTTAAACTCATGCATGAAACAGCTCAATGTATTCTGGGAGAAAATGATTTTTCATCCTTTAGAGCTGCAGATGATGAATCAAGATCTTCAATGAGATGTGTTCACTTTTGCAATGTCTCAAGAATGGGGCAGTATATCGTTTTTGATATTGCTGCAAATGCATTTTTAATGCATATGGTAAGGAACATTGTCGGCTCATTACTGACTGTCGGAAACGGAACCAACTCAAAAGAATGGTTTGAGCAGATGTTTCTGTCAAAAAATCGGAGTAATGCTGGTCCTACAGCAAAGCCATACGGTCTTTACCTTATTGACGTTTCTTATCCGATGGAGTTTAATTTACCTGTACGTGAATTTAAAGGTCCAATCTGGATGCCATAAATTATAATAAACAACTGGAAAGCATTATGATAAAGTTACCAAACATACTCACCTTAATCAGACTGGGACTTATCCCTGTCTTTATTATTCTCTTTTATTGGCCAACTGATATGTCGAATTTCTATGCGGCTATCGTTTTTGTAATTGCGGCACTGACTGATCTTCTGGATGGATATCTGGCAAGAAAAATGAAACTTACCTCCAAATTCGGTGCATTTCTTGATCCTGTAGCTGATAAGATTATCGTGTGTACCGCTTTGGTGCTTATTGTAGAGCATTACTCACTATACCGTGATGTGTTATATCCTCATTTAGGAAAGTTTATTACTATTCCTGCAATGATTATTATTGCACGAGAGATAACAGTGTCTGCACTTCGTGAATGGATGGCTGAGCTTGGAAAAAGAGCCAATGTTGCTGTCAGCTGGGTTGGCAAATGGAAGACTACAATTCAGCTTGTTGCTATCTCAGGTCTCATTTGGAGACACAGTGAGGTTATGATCTATGCTGCTGTCACCCTACTTATCGTTGCAACTGTCCTTACAATCTGGTCTATGGTCATGTACCTAAAAGCCGGATGGGTATATATGAAAGACAGTATGTAATATTTTTCTGTTCTCGAATATATTGAAAGCACTGAAAATCATTGATATCAGTGCTTTTTCATTTATATGCAATCGAGAAGAATGAACAGAAAGATACGTATTATCTTTGACTATGATACTTTTGGTATCATTCATTCCTGAAATTTCCAATGCTCTGTGAATTTATAAGTAATTACTGGTATTTATAAGTGAAGCAGGCATAAATGGTTAATTTGAATTTAACCGCATTTCAGCTAAAATAAAGCTGTAGATGAAATTTCAGGATATAAGTAAATGAGCGTAAAGACGTTTAAACCATTACCAATTGGTA
>JBJFET010000012.1:0-60209 GCA_051891035.1 Succinivibrio sp.
CAAGATCTAAACGCATTAAAGCATCTACTGTCTTCTCAGTTGGCTCCACGATATCTACTAAACGCTTATGAGTACGGATTTCGTACTGATCACGAGCATCTTTGTTAACATGTGGGGAAATAAGGATGGTGTAACGCTCCTTGCGAGTAGGGAGCGGGATTGGACCACGTACCTGTGCGCCAGTGCGCTTAGCTGTCTCTACGATCTCAGCAGTTGAATGATCAATCAATCTGTGGTCGTAAGCCTTTAGACGGATCCTGATTCTCTGATTCTGCATTGCAGACTCCATAATAAATAAAAGAACATGAAACACCTGCCTTCTTACCTCATCTTTAAAAGACTTTGTAAGAGGAAGTGCTACTATTACCAATTTCTCCCAAAATCAGGGAGAGTCTCCTCAGCCGCATCATATAGAAGTAGGGCTGGCTTCATGTCATTCACACGTTGGGTGATGCATGAAAGTGCATATATTTTACTCTTAAAAAAATAAAAAGCAAATATTTTTTTATTTTTCGTACTTTTCTATCGGCTCTTTTCCGCCCATTGTAAGAACATCTTTCTTATCGAACAGATAATCGGTGCTTGCAAGGCTATACTCAGATTTAAAATCAGGAATGCCCTCTATTCCAATTACACTTACTACTGTTTCAAATAGCAGATCATTTGACCAGTACTTGTCTTTGTTGCGCTTGAGCTCAGAAACTATTCTGCCATTGTGCTTTACGTATTCATCACTAAAACTTATTGTCAGTGGAATGCGAAGCATTTTTGAATTTACATTAACAGGATCATGTCCTCCTACGATATTAGGATCCTCTCCATGATCTGACATATATATAAGTGCTTTAAAAGACGGATATGAGCTTACCTTTTCGTAGATTCTGTCTAAAACATAATCTGTATAAAGGATAGTATTGTCATAATCATCTTCGTTTACTGTGGTACCGTTAAACTTCTTGAAAGCGGATGGCAGTCTCTTGTCATATTTCTGATGAGACCCCATCAGATGGATTACAACAAAATTGTTTCTCCTGTCATCCAATTCAGGAAATCTGTTCAAAAGCTCCTCATCAAAGAACACTCCTTCCATTTTTGAAGAGCCGTTTGTCCAAACCTCGTGATCTGCAGTCGACGCAATTACTGTTATCGGTGTCTCATATACTCCGAATTTTCTCTGATTTGACATCCAGTATGTTGTAAACCCTGAAGCTCTGGCAATCTCCATGAGAGAATACCCGTCTGCAACATTTGTGTTCTGATACTGATTTGACTGGGTCAGAGCATAAGACAGAGCCTGAACTGTCTGTGGCCAGCTAGAGTATGAGTTTTTGAACAGTATGGTGTTTGGATCTTTTATTCTCAGGTCAAGCTTAGGAGTGTTTTCCCTCTCATAACCATAGGCATGCATGCGGTCTCTGTTCTGTGACTCGCCTATTACAAGCACATATAGATTTCCCGGATTCTGATCTCTAAGCTTAAGCGAAGATAGCTTTGCTAGTTTATCTAGCCTCTCCTGCTTCTGTTTTTTGTATCTGTCAAAATTATCCAACTGTTTTGAGGTGACCTTTATGACAGAAAACGGCAGATAATCCATTCTTGGAAGTGCAAGAAATACGCTTATTATCCCCACAGCAACACAGGATAATAAAATTGATTTTTTTTCAGTGGTTATATCTGGTGTTGAAAATGCAAAAAGGTAAAAATTGATGGTTATTACAGCTATTAGAACAGCAAAAGAAATAACCCATTTACTGTTGAAATTGCTTATAAAAAATTCCTGTCCCTCAGTTGCATTTGTCTGTGCAAGAGCAAGAATGATATCCGATGATATCAGTGATCCTGTAGCAATCAGATAACAGATAACTACCATTGGTAGAAATAGAGATACAAAAATCAGCAGCCAAAGCAGAACATGTGACAGGATCTTTATCTTTATGCTTCCTGAAATGAGGAGCTTTAGTTCCATGACCAATGAAAAGACTATGAGAGAAAAAGCAACTCCTTTTGAAAAATCAAACCAGGAAGTATTCAGATGCATGCTTATGGATATGGTATAAACAGACAAATACGTTGCTTCAAATACAGCAAAGGGAATTAAAAGCTTTTTAATGTTTCCTGAACAAAACAAGCATGCAATAAAAGATATAAGTCCAAGCACAGTATAGATAGCAAATGTTACTATGCTCTGTAACGAAAAATCATATACAGAATAGAGCAGAAGCAGAACTGCTGCAGGAACAATAAACAGTAATGCGTCAGAAAATTTGGATTTTGCAAGCATCATAATCAAAGCCATTAGAAAAAATTTTTGTATATAATACGCTATCTGTATGATGAAGGTGAAATGTTCATGGATCTTAATTTTTCTCTACCTGCAGATTTTGCAAAAGATTCCCCCAAAAAAGACTTAAAACTTCCTGAAGGGTTTAGTAAGGTAGTTGTTCACTGCTGCTGCGCACCATGTTCTACAGCTCTCATCGAATGTCTGCTGGTAAATGACATAAAGGCCCATCTGTTTTTTTACAATCCAAATATATACCCTTCAGATGAATACATTAAAAGAAGGGATGAATGGATTCATCTTTGCAATCTTCTGAACATTGAATACACCATTGGTGATTACTCATACGAAAAATGGCAGACTGAAATCAGGGGACTTGAAAATGAACCTGAAAGAGGAAACAGGTGCCTAAAATGCTTTGCGCATAGACTCACCGCAACAGCAGAATTTGCCAAAGATCAGGGCATAAACCTGTTTACTACTACTCTTTGTACATCTAGATGGAAAAGCAAAGATCAGGTTAACAAAGCAGGGGTCATTGCACAGAATTCTGTTGAGGGCAGCAGATTCTGGGATCAGGACTGGAGAAAAGAAGGTCTTGTAGGAAGAAGATACGAACTGGTAAGGCAAATCGATTTCTATAATCAGCTGTACTGCGGTTGTCAGTACAGCATCAACAGCAAGAATTACTCAAAATAATGATTCTGGCAGAAGATCTGCCAGACATGCTTCTAGGCTCCGTACTGTTCTCTATAGGCTTTCATTGCAGGGATATGCCTGCTTAATTCAGCATCTTCCTCAATGTACTTCAATAAATCATTAAAAGATACAATCGAAATAATCTTAATTCCAATCTGTTCTTCTGCCTCAGCAATAGCACTCTTTTCCCCCTTACCCTTCTCCTGTCTGTTTAGGGCTATCAGAGCTGCTTTGAAGTTGGCGTTATTAGCCTTGATAATTTCCTCTGACTCTCTGATGGCTGTACCAGCTGTAATAACATCGTCGATCAGAAGAACATCTCCTTCAAGAGGAGCTCCTACAAGGTTTCCACCCTCACCATGATCTTTTTTCTCCTTGCGGTTAAAGCACCATGGAACATTCTTATTGAAAACGTTTGATAAAGCCATAGCGGTTGCACATGCCAGAGGTATTCCTTTATAAGCAGGTCCGAAAAGAACATCAAATTCTATTCCAGACTCAATCAGAGCCTTTGCATAGCATTCACCAAGCGTAGCTAGATCTTCACCGGTATTAAAACCGCCTGCATTGAAAAAATATGGGCTGGTTCTACCAGATTTCAAAACAAAGCTTCCAAACTTAAGCACTCCCTTCTTTAGGGCAAGCTCTATAAACTTGCGCTGATATTCCTGCATATTCACCTCTATTTTATTGTTAATTCATTTTACTTTTATGAGCGTGGCTAAAAACTATAACCCAAGAAAAGAGATATTGTCCAATGAACGCACTGTCTGCAACAGTCTGGCAAATACTACAGGTATCCCTGTAGGTCCCTTCTTGCTTATTGCATCAACTAGAATTAAAGCAAGACCAGGTTTACTCTTTCGCTTGATTGCAGCTTCAATAATCTTGTCTGCCGTGATCCCCTTCTTTAACTGATCTTTTATCGGAAGACTTGCTGCCATACGAAATTCCTGTTCATAGCCCTCATAATACAGATAGTGCTCGATATCCTTTTGAGGAAGAACAGTCAGATATTTAGACAGATGCTTTTTTGGAACAAATGAACTGACAGTGTCAGCATATTTCTTTCCTGCTTCATCTCCATCTGTCAGCACATGAAAATTGATCCCAAGCTGTATTGCCAGCTTGATCAGCGGCTTTAAGCCGCACTGGGCAAATTCAACAATTCTTATACCTTCACAGGCAAGTGAAATTCCAAGTATTGACGCTATCTGATTAATAAGCCAAACTTCGGTTTCTCCCTCCACAAGGATCCAGGTTCTTGCAAACAGTACCATCGGTCTGTTTAATCTGATATGAAAAGCAATTCTTCTCATATCCTCATAACTAAGAACTCTGTTATCTATCTTGTAGCATCTGGTGTCGTAATTCTTCTTATGAAGTCTCCTGATTGAATTCAGACTTACTGCTGACAGAAGATCACCACTGTTTGTCGTCACGATTTTCTGGTTGTCTATTGTTGCTAACAGAGACCAGAATGACAGTAACAGAGAAGGGTGAAATCTTGATTCTATATCTTCAAGGATCAGAATTGGGCTGCTCCTTCTGTCCACATTTCTGTCGCCCTTGTTAACCATAAAAGTAAGAGCGATTATGGAAAGAAGAGCTTTTGATTTATTAAAACCAGGAGATTTTAAGGTCTGCCTGATGTTTGATATGGACTCCAGAGTCAAAGGAGATTTGACTATTTCACTGATATTGCTTCTGTCATTCTGAGCGGAACCCTCAATCTGATTGTCATACTCAGAAAAATACTTGTCTAAAAATTCACCAAACAGATTTACGCTTTTACTTACAACATCGGCACTTAATGCAATATCACTCGTCAGAACATGGACCATGCTTTCAATTTTTTTTGAAACACTGCCCTCTCTGCCTTTTCTGCGTTTTTCCTTCATTCTGCTATCACGCAGTCTGAATACAGGATTGTACCTTATCAGAGTCTTGATCGCCCGCTCAACAGCAGCGTGACTCTGTAATTCTCCGCTTTTCTTTATAAGATTATGTCTGGTGATGAACTTTTCTTTGTCACTGTCAAATTCACCAATAACCTGCCAGTGGATTCTGTATATCCCATCCGTGCAGTAATTCCAGAACTTTTCCAGTTCTTTGTCTGAATCCGCCTCTGAACCAGGAATGCTCTCTCTAAAGTACAGATCGATTTTAATTTTTCCAACTGTATTTTTAAAAACATCTTCTTTTTCAAAATCAGAAAAATCTTCTGCGTTTTCTATGTATTCACCAAGATCTTTAATAAATTCAGTCTTGTCTACATTTACTGATTTTTCTAAAGACATTTCTGATGGGCTGTTGTTCTCTGAATCTGAGTCAGCAGTATCCCGTCCAGAGAAAGCGTATTGAGCATCAAAATTCAGATCAGGTCTTGCAGAAACCTTTTCTACCAGATTGTCTTTTGGGAAATTCTGCTCCTGAGTAATTTTAATAGGCTTATAAAGATCTGTCTGCTTAAACTTGCAAAGAACCTCACCCTGCCCCAAAAGCATCCACAGAGCTCTGAGGAGAGAAGTTTTACCCCACTGATTTTCACCAATCAGAAAGGTACTAGAATCTTCAAAATCAACTGAGAGTTTTCTGATACCTCTGAAATTCTCAATTCTCGCTCTTTCTAAATACATGAATTTCTACAGTAAAATGACTTCACGAAAGACAAATTTCTGAATAGAGACAAACAGTTATCTCCCGCATTATGCAGGAGATCTGCTGTCTGCTATACTCGTCTCCAGGTTGTTCCTGATGGACCATCCTCAAGCTCGATATGCATTGCTTTGAGTTTGTCTCGTGCCGCATCAGCCCTTGCCCAGTCCTTAGCCTTTCTGGCATCATTTCTTTCCTTGATTAGAGCTTCAATTTCACAAGCATCATCATTAGAGGCTCCGCTTGTTAAAAAGACAGTAGGATCCTGTGAAAGAATACCCAGAACAGATGCAAGCTGCCTGAGTCTTGCTGACAGTAATGCTGCCTTTTCACCTGTTTCCTTGTTAATCTGTTTTACCAGATCAAACAATACAGAGATAGCTCCTGGAGTATTGAAATCATCATCCATGAATTCTTTAAATCTATCTGTATACTCATCTTCTCCAAGCTCTACCTGAGCAGGAGGTGTATCTCTTAGCGCAGTATAAAGTCTGTTCAGGCCGGCTCTTGCCTTATCTAGATTTTCCTGAGAATAGTTCAGAGGGCTTCTGTACTGACCTGAGAGCAGGAAAAATCGAATAGTCTCGGCATCATATGACTTGAGAACGTCTCTGATGGTAAAGAAATTATTCAGAGATTTTGACATCTTCTCTTCATTGATCATTACCATACCTGAGTGCATCCAGTAGTGAACATATGAAGTATGATTTGCGCAGCAACTCTGGGCAATCTCATTTTCATGATGAGGGAAAATCAGATCAGAGCCGCCTCCATGGATATCAAACTCCTTACCAAGGTATTTGCTGTTCATAGCAGAACATTCGATGTGCCAGCCCGGTCTGCCCTCGCCCCAAGGAGATTTCCATGAAGGCTCACCAGGTTTTGACATCTTCCAGAGCACAAAATCCATTGGATTGTGCTTGTTCTTTGCAATCTCGATTCTTGCGCCAGCCTGAAGCTCATCCAGTTTCTGTCCTGACAGACAGCCATAATTCTTGAATGAATCAATATTGAAAACCACGTCTCCATTGTCGGATATATAGGCATTTCCGTTATCAATAAGCTTCTGTACGGTTGCTATGATCTCATCAATATTCTCTGTAGCTTTTGGCTCAATGTCAGGTCTTGTTATGTAAAGAGCATCAAAGTCCTTATGCATCTCAACAATAAACTGTTCTGCAAGCTCCTTTGCATCTATGCCTCTTTCATTTGCTCTTTTTATGATCTTGTCATCGATGTCAGTAATATTTCTAACATACTGAACGTCATAACCTGAGTATCTTAAATACCTTACAATCACATCAAAATTCACGAAGGTTCTTGCATGTCCGATGTGGCACAGGTCATATACGGTAACGCCGCATACATACATACCTATCTTTCCTTCGTTAATTGGTTTGAATTCTTCTTTGTTTCTTGTAAGAGTGTTATAGATTTTCAGCATTTTCTTCTCTTCTGAATCAGACTAATTACTGACGCAGATCATACCAAATTGAGAGAAATCATTCATTGAGAATTGAACGAATAGAGGATTTTATGTGCGAAAAATTTCATTTTAAACCGGATCTTTTTCTGCACTGTGTAAAAAAATGAATTTGCCTGTTAGAATATATCCATATTTATCAGTCAGATTTCAGAGAATTAAACTATGATTACATTAAAAACAAACCTTGGCGATATCGTAATTGAGCTTGACTTCCAGAAAGCACCTGTTACAGCAAAGAACTTTGAAGAGTATGTAAAATCAGGTTTCTACAAGGGAACCATTTTTCATCGCGTTATCAAAGGATTTATGATTCAGGGCGGCGGTCTGCTTGCTGATATGTCTCAGAAGGAAACCAATGATCCTATCGAGAATGAGGCTGACAACGGTTTGAAGAATGACAGAGGCACTATCGCAATGGCCAGAACGCAGGATCCTCATTCTGCAACAGCTCAGTTCTTCATCAACACTAAAGACAACAGCTTCTTAAACTTCAGATCAAAAGATCTTCAGGGATGGGGCTACTGTGTATTCGGCAAGGTTGTTTCTGGAATGGATGTTGTCGATAAGATTGAAAATTCAAAGACCACAACAGTTTCCTACTATCAGGATGTTCCTGTAGAGACAATTGAAATCATTGATGCTCAGATTTCAGAATAAAGGATAAGTAACTGCGGGTATTGCTGCCCGCATTTTTTTATTTGGATCATCTGAATATGGCCACTTTCATTATTGCGGATCTTCACCTGTCTGAACATAAACCTATTCTGACAAACGCTTTTGCCAACTTCTACAATAATCTATATCTGAATGACCGGTTAATCATAGCAGGAGACATGTTTGATTTCTTTGTTGGCATAGATAAGAACTCATCCTTCCAGCAGAAAATCAGAAGTATTATTCTTGAAGCTAAAAAGAGAGGAATTGCAACTCTGTTTCAGCGAGGAAACAGAGACTTTCTGATGGATGCACAGTCAGCTGAATATTTCGGAATGAAGCTAATTGGAGACTACTACTCCATACAGACTCCCGATGGCAAGGCGCTACTTCTTCACGGGGATCAGCTGTGCCTTTCTGACAAGTCTTATCTGAAATTTAAAAACTTTTCTCAGAACAGGCTTGTAAAATATGTTTTTATGGCTCTTCCTCTGTCGTGGAGAGAATCTGTAGCACAGAAAATCAGACTTAAAAGTCAGAAAGAACAGGTAGCAAGAGAAACGATTCTGTCCCTATCAGATCCTATTGTGAAAGAAGCCGGCACTCTACTGCTGAAAAACACCAACTGCAAGATCCTTATACATGGTCACTTCCATATTTATGGTGGTGAAAAGGATGCTTTTGGAGAAGGCACCTACCGACTAGGGCTTGGCATGTGGAAATCCCACTACAGCTATATAAAGATTGACAGACACGAGCTTAAGCTGGTGCAAAGAGCAATGGAGAAGAATTTCTAATATGACAGAGCCAGCTAATGCCGACTCTGCTGTCTTTTGTCAGTGAGCCTGAGCCCAGTTATCTGACACTCCCACTCCAACAGTAAGTGGAATATCTAGTTTAAAGGAATTCTCCATCAGACATCTAATCTTCTCTACAGCCTCATCAAGAAAATCATTCCTTACCTCAAAGAGAAGTTCATCATGAACCTGAACTGTCATGCGAACTGTATCCTTTGGGAGAGTTTCAATCCAACGACTTAGGGAGATCATGGCAAGCTTGATAATATCGGCGGCACCTCCCTGCATAGGAGCATTGATTGCAGCTCGTTCTGAAGCTTTGGCCATCATGGTATTGGTACTGTTGATGTTGGCGACCGATATCTTTCTTCCGGTTATTGTGGTTACATATTCGTGATCATGGGCAAACTGTTTGGTACCCTCCATGTATGATTTAACTTTTGGATAGCGGTTAAAGTACCTCTCAATATATATTTTTGCCTCAGACATACTCATGTGAGTCTGTCTTTGCAGACCAAAGGCTCCCATTCCATACATCAGACCGAAGTTGGTTGCCTTAGCATGAGATCTTTCCTGAGGTGTTACCTCACTTATCGGCTTTCCTAACACTTCAGCTGCTGTTGACTTATGAATATCTAGACCTTCTCTGAATGCTTTTAGCAGATTTGGGTCCTGACTGATATGCGCTATAAGCCTGAGTTCTATCTGAGAATAATCAGCTGCAACTATAGAGTATCCCTGAGGAGCTACAAATGCCCTTCTTATGAGTTTACCCTCGTTGGTTCTTGCAGGAATATTCTGCAGATTAGGATCAGATGATGACAGTCTGCCTGTTACGGTTCCTGCCTGATTAAATGATGTATATATCCTTCCTGTAGAAGGTCTTATCATGTTCTGAAGCTTTTCTGTATATGTCGAGATAAGCTTTGATAATTCTCTGTATCTTAAAACCAGATTTGCAACATCATACTGGTAGGATATCTGCTCAAGAATATCTTCGGCTGTTGAGTATTTACCGTCTTTTGCCTTTTTAGGATACGGAATTTTCAGATCATCAAACAGCACTTTTCCAAGCTGTTTTGGAGATGAAATATTAAACTCCTGTCCACAGGCTACGTATATATCCTTCTGCAGGGAAACAAGCTCGAGTTTTAGTGCGGTGTTCTGCTTTTCAAGCTCGCTTCTGTCTACACATACACCAGTCTGCTCCATCTGATAAAGAACCTTCATAAAAGGAATCTCAATATCATAGAAAAGCTTACTGTCCTCTGCAGTCATGACAGATGAAAAATGCTCATACAGCCTGAAGGTAACCTCTGCATCCTCTGCTGCATATTCGCCTACCTTTTCAACAGGCAGCTCACTAATCTGTATTTTTTTGCTGTCCCCTGTTAGTTCCTTATAAGTTATGGTCTTGTAGTGGAGATGTCTTTTTGCAAGATCATCCATATTTACAGGTTCTGCTGAATCCAGAAGATGAGCCATGAGCATGGTATCAGCGTAACTGTTGACAAGTTCTATTCCCTTGTAGTGCAGCACCAGAAGATCAAACTTAAGGTTATGACCTATAACCTTGATATCACTGCCATTTAGAACAGGAATAAGCTTTTCTTTAATCAAATCAAGAGACAAGAGGGAAGGAACTCCCAAATAGGTATGATTCAGAGGAATATAAAACCCCTCTTTTTCCTGTACTGATATTGACATACCTACAATCTGACAGTCAGCTGGATTTAATGATGTCGTCTCAGTATCAACAGCAACTGTCTTTTTTTCAGAAATTCTCCTGCACAGGTTTTCAAGTTCCTGCTCCGTAGTTATTATGCTAAATTTACTGCCAAGAGATCTGCAATTATCTATTGAAATGACCTCATCTGACGAAAAGGCAACGCTATCTTCTGTCTCTGAGCTGCACCTGTCTGACTCACTGTCATACTGCTCATCTGGTAGCTTCTCTGCCTGCTCAAGATACTTTCTAAATTCAAGTTCTCTGTAGACTGAAATCAGCTTTTGCTTTTCAGGTCTAGGAAATTTAAGATCTTCAAGAGAAAGCTCTACGGCAACATCCGTTTTAATTGTGGCTAACTCATATGACAGTTTTACAGAATCTAATGATTCTCTGAATTTCTGAGCAAAGGTCTTTGAACCTCTGAACGAAAGAGACTCAATACTCTCAAGGTGGTTGCAGATTTCATCTATTCCGCCAATCTCATTTAACAGAACTACAGCAGTCTTGTCTCCTACTCCCGGCATACCAGGAATATTATCCGATGAATCACCTTTTAGAGCGAGAAAATCAATAATTAGCTCGGGTGGAACTCCGAATTTTTCAATAACACCTTCCCTGTTGTAAAAGGTGTCTTTCATGGAATCATACAGAATGACATTATCATCAACAAGCTGAGATAAATCCTTGTCACCTGTACAGATTACAGTTTTAATCCCCTTTGCAGTGGCCTGTTTTGCATATGTGCCAAGAACATCATCAGCTTCAACGCCTTCTATTGATACTAATGGGAATCCCATTGCCTCGACAATTGCATGAACATAAGGAACCTGTACTACAAGTTCTTCTGGCATCTTTGCTCTGTTTGCCTTGTATTCCTCATACATCTGATGCCTGAACGATTTTCCTTTGGCATCAAATACTACAATGAACTTTGAGCCATCAAATTTCTTTAGCAGAGAATTGAGCATATTTGTGATAATAAGAGAGACGCCAGTAGGTACTCCCTTTGAATTTGTGAAACTCTGTTTGGAAGCGTAGAACGCTCTGTAAAGAAATGATGAGCCATCTACAAGTACTAAAGGAAAATTTTCTGCCATAATTCAATCCACTTTCTGTTTATCTTCCTATTGTATCAGTTTTGCTCGATTAACTCTTGATTAGCATCTTTTCTTAAAATAAGATACGCCCTGGTGGATATGCCTGTTTTGCCTTTTATAAAGACCTGCATTAAGCCATTACTTTACTGACTTTGCCAGTCTTGATTTACATAGGAGACATAATCAGCATCAGGTTATCCTTTTTTTTATTAACTTACTGAAACGAAAACATTATGAATAATTTTTCTTTCCCTTTAAAAAAGCTTTGGTTTGCACACATTTTTATTCTGGTACTGAGCAATTACGCAGTTCAGATCCCTTTGACAGTATTTGGAATACATACCACTCTTGGTACGTTTACGTATCCATTTATTTTTCTGTCCACAGATCTTACTGTACGAATCTTTGGGCAGAACAGAGCCCGAACAATCGTCTTTCTGGCAACCATACCAGGACTTATCCTCTCATATATTGTCGGTACAGTGTTTGAACACGGCAGTTTTCAGGGTTTTTCCAATCTTGGTACATTTTCAGTCTTTGTGTTCAGAATAACTTTTGCTTCTCTTTGCGCATATCTTGTAGGACAGCTTGCAGATATTCTGATTTTCCAGAGATTACGCGAATTAAAACAATGGTGGCCTGCACCTACTGCGTCCAGCATTTTTGGAAATATGCTTGATACTTATACTTTTTTTGCAATTGCCTTTATCAACACAACAGATCCTTTCATGTCAGAACACTGGTTTGAAATAGCATCGGTTGACTATGCGGTAAAGATACTTACCAATATTATCCTTTTCCTGCCGATTTATGGTCTGGTATTAAGCATTATTATCAGAAAGCTCACGCAAAAATAAGAGATAGACCGGCAGTTTTTACAAAATTATGAAATTAAATATCACTGTAATTTTATAAATACCTGCATGCGTGCTAGTATGTATGCATTCACAAAGGAGGACTTATGAGCGATAAAGTTATACACATTACCGATGATCAGTTTGAAACTGAGGTTCTAAACTCTGATAAGCCGGTTCTTGTTGATTTTTGGGCTAAATGGTGCGGTCCTTGCAGATCAATTGGACCATTTATTGAAGAACTGTCTGAAGAAATGGATAATGTCAAGTTCGTTAAAGTCGATATAGATGAAAACTCAGCTTATGCCTCTAAATTTGGTGTAATGAGTATTCCTAATCTGATTCTGTTTAAAAATGGTGAAATCGTAAACCGTCAGATTGGAGCCCTGCCAAAGGGTGAGCTTAAAGCTTTCATTGAAAACTCATTAAGTTAATTCCACTGCGAGTGGACATTATGTTCACTCGTTCTGTTCTGTCAGTCTCTTTCTCTTCATAACTCTCTCATACACAGCCATAATTTTACTTTTATTTAATTTGTATATTACTTTTCATTTTACTTTTATTTACTTGTATATTACTTATTATCTGCATTATTATGAACTCGTTGTTTTGTCTTAATTTCAAGGTTAAAAATGAGTATCAATATTCTGCTTTTATGCGGTGGAGACGGATCAGAGCACGATATCTCACTGCTTTCAGCAAAGTTTATCGAAGAACAGTTAAAACTAACTTCTCAATTCAATATCATTAAATCAGTATTACATAATCACCAGTTTACTGTTGAAGATGAATGCGGTTTCTTTGATGGTCAGGGAAATTTTATCTACGGAAACAATTCAGTAAAAATTGACTGTGTTGTCCCTTGTCTGCATGGTTTCCCTGGTGAAACAGGAGATATTCAGTCTTTTCTTGAAATACACAATATTCCTTATATCGGGTGCAGATCTGAAGCTAGCAGAAACTGCTTCAATAAAATCACAACAAAACTCTACCTTGATGCATTAGGTATTCCTAATACTCCCTATGCAATCATTCCATTAAATAATGAACAGGGAAAGATTAAGGCTCTGGAGTTTTTTGACAGATATCAGGATATATACGTAAAGGCTGCAAGTCAGGGGTCATCTGTTGGCTGCTATCATGTAACTTCAAAAGACGATGTCTGGGACAGTGTCTGTGAAGCTTTTCAGTACAGTACAGAGGTTATTCTTGAAAAGAATATCGTTCACAGAGAACTTGAAGTTGCTGCCTATGAAATTGATGGAGAGCTCAAACTGTCTAACCCAGGAGAGATCATCATTCCTGATTCACTGTTTTATACCTTCGAAGAAAAATATTCGAAAAATTCAGGAACAGTTACTACAGTAACTCCTGAGAATCTTGACAGAGATACAGTTGAAAAGATAAGAGAATTTGCAAGACGTGCATTTGTCGGTCTTAAGCTTAGAGATCTTTCAAGAATTGATTTCTTCCTGTCTGAAGAGGATGGTATCTTAATCAATGAGATCAACACCTTCCCTGGAGCCACTCCAATCTCAATGTTCCCAAAGATGCTTACTCACAATGGAGATACAATGTCAGACTTTTTGGCAAAAGCGGTCAAAAGAGCGATTGAGCAGAAGAAATAACAGATTATCTTATGAGAAACAGACCACAGGTCTGTTTCTCTGATATGAAGAAAGGCTTACTTAGATCTTGCCATTGCAGTGAAGAATTCGTCGTTGGTCTTTGTCATCTTCAGCTTGTCAATCAGGAACTCTGTAGCCTCTATTTCGCCCATTGGGTGAAGGAACTTACGTAAGATCCACATCTTCTGCAGTTCATCAGGAGAGGTAATAAGCTCCTCACGACGAGTTCCAGAACGGGTAACATCAATTGCAGGATATACTCTCTTCTCTGCAATCTTTCTTGACAGATGAAGCTCCATATTACCAGTACCCTTAAACTCTTCGTAGATAACCTCATCCATCTTGGAGCCTGTATCAATCAGTGCTGTTGCAATAATGGTGAGAGAACCGCCCTCTTCAACATTTCTTGCAGCACCAAACAGTCTCTTAGGGCGCTGAAGTGCATTTGCGTCAACACCACCTGTCAGGACCTTGCCAGAAGAAGGGGCAACAGTGTTATAAGCTCTTGCAAGACGAGTAATAGAATCCATCAGGATAACTACATCATGCTTATGCTCGACAAGACGCTTTGCCTTTTCAATTACCATTTCAGCAACCTGTACGTGGCGAGTTGCAGGTTCATCAAATGTAGATGCAACAACCTCACCTTTAACCATACGCTGCATCTCAGTAACTTCTTCAGGTCTTTCATCAATCAGAAGAACAATCAGAGTGCATTCTGGATACTTGCTTGAAATAGAATGGGCAACATTCTGTAGCAGCATGGTTTTACCGGCCTTTGGAGGAGCTACAATCAGACCACGCTGACCTTTTCCTACAGGAGCTACAAGATCAATAACTCTTGCAGTTAGATCTTCCTTTGAGCCATTTCCAAGTTCCAGGCAAAGACGTTCCTGAGGGAATAATGGGGTAAGGTTTTCAAAAAGGATCTTGTGGCGAGAATTTTCAGGTTCATCAAAATTAACAGTATCAACCTTCAGTAATGCGAAATATCTTTCACCTTCTTTTGGAGGTCTGATTTTTCCTGAAATAGAATCTCCAGTTCTTAGATTGAACTTTCTGACCTGGCTTGGTGATACATAAATATCATCAGGACCTGCCATGTATGAGCTGTCTGCACTTCTTAAGAACCCGAATCCGTCTGGCAGAATTTCAATTACGCCATCACCGTAAATATCTTCGCCGTTTTTTGATGAAAACTTTAATAACTGGAAGATAATTTCTTTTTTACTTAAACGTGCAACATTTTCAATGCCATTCTGCTCACACATCTGAACCAATTGAGCAACTGGCGTATTTTTTAGTTCGGTAAGATTCATAGATAGACTAAATAACTAATGACCATACAGGAAATATGGCCTAGATAAGAATTCTCTTAAAAAATGTATTAAAAAATAAGGACCCCCGTGCATGATATAATTCAAATATCTAAGGGGCTACAGTCAGAATGACTGTGAAGACAATATTATCATAAATTTTTTTTAATATCTCATTTTTTTTATAAGGCAGAGGCGTGTTTAATAAGGTTCACCATATAGCTGTAATCTGCACAGATTACGAGAAAGCCAAACATTTTTACATTGATCTTCTTGGTTTTAGTGTAATTGCTGAAAACTACAGAGAACAGACAAAGGACTATAAAATTGACCTTGTATGCGGAATCGTACAAATCGAGCTTTTTATCAAACCTGATGCGCCTAAAAGAGTCAGCTCTCCTGAAGCATGCGGATTAAGGCATCTTGCCTTTCATGTTGATGATGTAGAAAAAACTGTAAATGAGCTTAAAAGCAAAGGTATAGACTGCGAAGAAGTCAGACTTGACACGTTTACGGGTAAAAAAATGACCTTTTTCAGAGATCCTGATCTTCTGCCTATCGAAATCCACGAATAAACAAAAATCAGGATCAAGGCCCTGTCTAACGCTGATAACCTGATACGGTTTTAATAGCATAAGGCTTGTTTTTTTGCGCATCTCCTGAATAGGATCTGACCACAGCTCTTAAAAAGTCACTTGCTCCAGAGGTGATAACCTTACCAAACAGACTTCGCCTCTGAGCATATGAGATTGTCAGACTCTGTTTGGCTCTGGTAATACCTACATAGGCTAGTCGGCGCTCTTCTTCAAGGGCATGATCTGAACTGCTTTCAAATGTTTTTTCGGATGGAAGAATTCCTTTTTCAAACCCCACAAGAAATACATGGCTGAACTCAAGTCCCTTTGAAGCATGAATTGTCATGATGTTTACCGCATCTGCAGCACTGCTCTGAGCAGATCCATCCTCATCAAGTTCGGATGTACTTGTAAGGGTGATATTTGACAGATAGGTAAGCAGCGGATCTTCTTGAAGTTCACCGTTCTCATTATTATCAGCCTTGCCAGCAGCCTCCACAAATTCCCTGACATTTGATACAAGAACACCTAGGTTGGATACTCGAGAATGATCCTCGCCAGCTTTTCCTTCCTTCAGATCTTTTTGCTTATACAGATCTTCAAGCCCAGAGTTTCTGATAACTGTTCCAACAAAATCATGCAACGGGAGCTTGTCCTTGAGTTTTTTAAAAGACTCAATCATCTGATAAAAATCTTTTATCTTTTTGTGCAGAGCTATGAGATTCCTGTCATCTCCATCCTGATTGACGTATGTATCAAGCAGGTGCAGAGCCTGATATATGGAGCAGTTTCTTTCAAGACAGATGGCTCTTAAATCATCCACTACCTTAGGACCTATTTTTCTGGCAGGCACATTTATTATTCTAAGAGCAGCGGTGTCATCTGCATCATTTATGATTACTCTAAGATAAGCTAGGGCATCAAGAATTTCAGCTCTTTCAAAGAATCTCTGTCCACCGTAAATGACGTATGGGATCTTTAGTGAGGAAAGACTCTGTTCAAAGCCCAGAGAAAGATAGTTGTTTCTATAGAGGATGGCAATATCTCTGTAGTTTACCCCCTGAGAATACAGCGAAGCAATCTGAGAGGCAACCGTTCTGCTCTCACAGCTGCTGTCAGAGCAGTTTAGAATTGAAACATCCTCACCCTGACCACTGTTTCCCCTGAGTACTTTTTCTATCAGTCTCCCCTTGTTGTCTGAAATAAGGGTATTGGCCATATCCAGGATCTTCTGATAGGAGCGGTAATTCAAATACAGCAGTATCTTTGAAACATTAGGATAATCTTCAAGGAAGTGATGCATATTGGTGTAATCTGCTCCTCTCCATCCGTAAATGGACTGATCATCATCACCTACAACCATCACATGAGCATTATCTCCAGACATCAGCTTTAAGAATTTATACTGAATTGAATTTGTATCCTGAAACTCATCTACTAGTATTTCCTTGAAGCGTTTGTGCTGAAGTTCTCTTATTTGAGGATCTTTTTCCAGAAGTTCGACAGTTCTTAGCAGAAGTTCACTGAAATCTGCCGTATTCTCGTTTTTGCAGGTTTCCTCATACGCTGAATAGATGGAACTTATTGCACCGTGGTTAGGATCTTCATATCTGCTATAAGTTTTCTTTCGGTATTCTTCTGCTCTGATACCCTTTTCTTTTAAGGAGCTTATTTTTGACACAACATATGATGGTTTTAGCTCCTTGTCTTCAATACCCTTAGCTTTCATGATTCTTTTTACAAGAGAATTCTGGCTGTCTGTATCTAGGATCGTAAAATTCGGTTTGAATCCGGCCTGCTCTGGATACGATCTTAACAGTCTTAGGCAGATGGAGTGAAAAGTGCTTGCCCAAAGCTGGCGTACAACATCTCTGCCTGAATATCTTGCAATACGTTCACGCATCTCATTTGCAGCTTTATTTGTAAAAGTTACCGCAAGAATGTTCCTTGGCGATATCTGATAATGACCGATAAGCCAGGCAATACGCGATACTAAAACTCTTGTTTTACCAGTTCCGGCTCCAGCTATCACCAGCATATTGGATAATGGAGCACATACAGCCTCCTTTTGAGGATCGTTTAACCCTTCAATAACAGATAAAGTATCCTGACTATCCAGTTCAGACAAAGCCTGTGACACTGCGTCCATTTTTATCTCCAATAAGCTTCTGTTAATAAGGATAGAAATTATATCAAAAGAATAACAAGAGGTATGCTTTTGCCACCAAATTATGCCAGAGCAAACAGATTCTTCAGTTCCAGGACTGAATCTATTTCAATATCGGGAAGGACTTTAAGATGTGAACTGTCTGGAGAAATTCCTGTATATCCCTCTTTTAGCCAGACACAGCGGCAACCGGCACATACTGCACCGTAAACATCTGTATAGGGATCATCTCCAATATGCAGGATCTCATGTGTTTTTACGTTTTTGAATTTGGCACATTCAATAAACAGATCTGGTGCAGGCTTTCTGCATAATTCAAAACGTGAAGGCCTGAAGTCTCTCTCAAAAAGAGAGCTTATACCAAGTATTCTGGCATCAAGATTTCCGTTAGATATGGCAATCAAGGGAAATTTCTCCTTTAGAGACTCAAGCATCTTTATAACAGGTTCGCTAACCTGACCTGCCGAACGCCTTTTGATAAATTCATTTACCAGTGATAAAGCCTCATCCAGCCCTCCCTTCAGAGGAATTCCAATTTCCCTAAAAGCCACATCGAGGCTTTTTGCTCTTAGCAGGGTGACATCATTTTCCAAAGACATATCCTCATGAAGCACCCTTGATTTGATATTTGCCCAGTAACTGTAACTACGATAATCACCACCAAGACCGAAGGCATCACATAAATACTGTGTAAACCAGTTTTCAGCCGCAGAAAGAACTGACTGGCAGTCATAGATAGTATTGTCAAGATCAAAAGAAAGAACCTTAATATCACTGAGGGATAAAGCTTTATAGAACTTCATTTATTCTTCCTTTTAGCTGCAGGATGAGCACTCTGATAGACTTTCTTTAAATGCTCATAATCAAGGTGAGTATAAACCTGTGTGGATGCCAGGCTAGAATGCCCGAGCATTTCCTGCACGGCTCTCAGATCTGCGCCTCCTTCAAGAAGGGTTGTTGCAAATGAATGTCTTAACTTATGAGGATTAAGGTGAGTTGCAACCCCCGCCTTTATTGAAAGAGTGTTCAAATTCTGCTCTACCGCTCTTATTGTCAGACGATTTCCAAAGCGGTTTAAAAACAGAGCCTCTGATTTTGGAGAAAATTCCTCTCGAATATCAAGATACTGACCGATACGCTCAATTGCACATCTGCCAACTGGTACAATTCGCTGTTTGTTTCCCTTTCCTAACACTCTGACTTCTCTTATAGCAGCATCATAGTCAGTCAGATTTAGGCCGACAAGCTCGGAAACACGAAGCCCCGATGAGAACAGGAGCTCTGCTATTGCAAGATCTCTTATATCCTTATTATCTTTAGGCTCATAGTCAAGAAGCGTATCTAATTCATTTGATGAAAGTGTTTTGGGTAAATGGTGGCTTACTTTAGGAGCTTTGATCTGATCGCAGGGATTATCCTTTAAGATCCCCTGCCTAATTAGATATTTGAAAAAAGAACTTAAAGCATAGATATCATGAGAAACAGATGAATTGCTTCTCTTTTCATCATTTTTTGTATAGTTGAATTCTCTTTGAAGGAATCTGATATGCTCTGTTGAGATTTCAGAAAAGGACCTAACATCCGGAAATTCAGTTCTTAAGCAGTTATAGGCCCGCTCGAGCACCCTATAGTATGAGGAAACAGTGTGTTCACTTGTTCTTTTTTCATATCTGAGATAACTGATAAAAAGATCTATTTCCTCTAATAAATACACACTGTCTCCTAGAATAACTATATAACGATAGTTCCTTCAAATACTCTTACGGCAGGACCGGACATCATGACAGGCTCGCCCTCCCCATTCCAGGAGATTTTCAGAGCTCCGCCTGGCAGAGTTACATTTACAGGGGAATTGACCTTTCCCTGACTGATTGCAACCACTGCTGCCGCGCATGCTCCTGTTCCGCAGGCTAGAGTCTCTCCACAGCCTCGTTCAAAGACCCTGAGTCTGAGGTTATTCTTATCTACAACCTGCGCAAAACCGACATTGACCTTTTCTGGGAAATTAGGATGACACTCAACCTCTTTTCCTACTCTCTGAACTGGTGCTGCATCCACATCGTCTACAAAGATGACCGCATGAGGATTGCCCATTGAAACTGCGCCATGAGGAATGACAGTTCCATCTGAGAGAGACAGAGTGTATTCTGCCATTCTGCTACTGCTTTTAAATGGGATGCTATCAGGATCAAATACCGGAGCTCCCATATTCACAGTTACAGAGTCATCATCATTGAGTTTGAGATGAAGAACTCCAGACACTGTGCTGACAGCAATATCTCGCTTGTTTGTCAGATTGTGATCAACTACAAAACGCACAAAGCATCTTGCTCCGTTTCCACACATCTGAACTTCAGAACCATCTGCATTGAATATTCTGTAATGAAAATCCACATCAGGATCAAATGGAGGCTCAACTAGCAGCAACTGATCAAAACCGATTCCAAAATGACGGTCTGCTAGCTTTTTAATGTTTTCAGGAGAAAAGAATACCTTCTGAGTGACTCCGTCTACCACAACAAAATCATTTCCCAGTCCGTGCATCTTTGTAAATCTTAACAGCATCTTTCTAGTCCATTAAAACTTCATCTTTCCAAATATCCTCATAGGTCTGGCGCTTTTTGATAACCTGTGATCTAGAACCATCCACCATTACCTCGCAAGGAAGTCTTCTTGAATTATAGGTAGAAGACATTGATGAACCATAGGCACCAGCGCCTCTGAGAGCCAGAATATCGCCGTTTACTACGTTAAGCTTTCTGTCTTTTGCAAGAAAATCATCACTTTCGCAGATAGGACCTACAACATCTGATAATACCGCCTCACCAGTCTCATGTACGGTTGAGTTTATGATTGTCATCCATGATCCATACAAAGCAGGACGAATCATATCGTTCATGCCGGTATCAGTAATGATAAAGTGCTTATCGCCATTATTCTTCTGATAGATAACCTTTGACAGAAGTATGCAGGCATTGGCAACCATTGCTCTGCCAGGCTCAATGTAGACTGCAACATCAAGATCCTTTAACCTCTCAAGAATCGGAGCACAGTATTCGCTTGGAGTTGGAGGGGTTTCATTGTCATAGGTAACACCAAGACCACCGCCCATATCAATATGGTCAACCTTGATCCCTTCTGAAAGAAGCTTGTTGTAAAGAGCAACGATTTTGTCTGTAGCCTCAATAATCGGCATGCCTGATGTCATCTGTGATCCGATGTGGCAGTCAATTCCAGAAATCCTCAGACAGCTCTCTTTTGCCATCTTCCTGTAAAGCTCAAATGCAGTTTCTTCACTTACACCGAATTTATTATTCTTCAGTCCTGTTGAAATGTATGGATGAGTTTTTGCATCTACTCCAGGATTTACTCTAAGTGCAACCGGTGCTGTAACATTGAGTTTTCTGGCTACTTTTATCACCACGTCAATCTCTTCTTCTGACTCAATGTTCAGACAGTTGATCCCCTGTGACAGAGCAAACTCAATTTCACTCTCAGTTTTGCCTACACCTGAAAACACTACTTTCTTAGGATCACCGCCTGCGGCAATCACTCTGCGAAGCTCACCTTCAGATACGATGTCAAAACCTGCGCCTAGCTTTGCCATAAGATTTATTACAGCCAGATTTGAACAGGCCTTGACAGCAAAACATACCAAATGCTTTTTACTGGACAGAGAATCCTCAAAAGCCTTCATATGGCGCTCTAATGTGGCCTTAGAATATACATATAGAGGTGTACCGTACTGTTCTGCAAGATCGGTAACCTTGATATCTTCTGCGTATAAATCTGCGCCTTTAAAATTAAAATAATCCATATTTATATCCTAAAACTGTTTTGTCTATTGGTTCTGCTCTTGTGAGAAAGATTGCTGTTCACTGTTTTGTGATACAGAAGGATCATCTTGGGATTCCTCAATATAGAGTGGTCCCTTGATTCCGCAGGAAGTCAGGAATAACAGTGTTAATCCCATTACAAGATATCTGACAAGATAATTCACTTTTTCAACCTTTCTAAATTGTAAGTATATTAAGCAACCTGTCTGCATGAGTATAACAGAATATTTTTAGCAATCACTACAGACGACTTTTTTGCACAAAACTGAATAGATAGCCGTCAGTTGCCTTCGATAGTATAAGGGTAAATATAAGACTCATCTTCCTCAAGCACAAAATACTGCGGAAGATTAAAGTTCAGAGAGCATCCCTGATTTGACTCTGTATTCTGGGTATGGAAACGGTTAATTGCATTGACAAGTTCTTCTCTTGAACCTGAATAATTGTGATAGATCTTTACCTCGTTTCTTTCATTGGCAATATAGATAACCCAACTGTCATCTTCCTTTTTGAAGAAGTACTGCATAATGCCGACTGTTGCACATTTTTCTACAAGACTTGGAACCTGAAGAGCATATTCAGGACGCATTCCAAACCTTGAAAGGATGGTTACATCATCATCTGAGGTTCTGAATACTGAATGACGGATAATGGATATTTCGTTATCATCATTCACTGAAGCTTCATAGGTATTGTGCCCTATATTGAATACAAAGTTTGACTCGTAGTCTTTAGTGCAGCTGAATACGCCTCTGACAACTGCTTCAAAATCAAATCTTATTAAATCCCTGTGACTTCTTGAATAAGAATAAATCTTGATGTTTGACGGATATTCATGGTACTCAGAATTTGTCTCCTGAGACTGAATCCTTACAATGGTGGCCAGGGCTTCAACAATGCCGTTTTCTCCTTCCTGATATGAATTACAGGTGATTTCCCTCCATGAATTTAAAAAAATCAGATCAACAGATCCTACAAGACACATTCTCTGTCTGCCGCAGGAGAGAGTGGAACCGATTTCGATATCAGATGGTGAAATGAGAAGTTCTTCTGTAATATCTTTTTCAAAATTCAGCAAAAGCATTACTTTTTCAATGTAGCGAGGCTTCTGCAGAGATGACTCGCTTACTCTCATGTCATAGTTCTTTAAAAAGAGGCTGATATCATATGAGAGCTGTCTAATCTTTTCTGATGTAACAGAACTGTCTGTATCTACCACATCCACATGACTTCTGCTTGTCAGCAGGTGGTTAAGTGTTGCCCATGCCACCATTTCCACTGCACGGGATGAGATATAAACAGCCTTTGTTGAGAGGATTTCAATATCATCAGCCGCCTTTGGATAGGCATGCCAGCCCTGTCTGCAGATGCTGTTTTTGGATGGTTTTACAAAAGTGATACGATTTTCCTCAAGCAGATACATAAATTCTTTATTTGTGAGGATGATTTTTCCAGGATATCTGTCAAATGCCGCATAAATCTTACGTGAGAGAACTCCTGCGTCATCAGATGTAATAGCGTATTCAATCCTGTTGTCAACAGAGAATCGCAGTAAAGACTGATAACTTTCAAGCAAAGAATAGAACAGCTCGTTCTGAATCTTTCGGACCATGGATATGCTCCACTGGTCAATGTTGCCAATGAGATTGGCATACCCTCGACTCCAGCCCCACACATAGGTAAGCCTATCAATGAGCTTTTCTCTGCTTTTGATGATTTTACTTTTTCCGATATGCATGGTTGCCTGCTTTAATTTCAGGAAAAAGCAGATATTTGCCAGATGAAGTCTTTCAGAATCATTTTTGCGTTTCAGAAAGTTATATACCTTACGGTACATCAGAAAATATGCATCATGATGAAGACCGAATTTTTTTCTGCTGTAAATCAGATTCTTAAGTTCCATGGACAGCAGAGAAGTGTTCGGATATTCATCTGCATAAGTTTCCATGAGGAGGATCTTGAGTACAGCCTTTAAAGGATGGTCTATTCCCTTGTATACAAGCCACAGACCTGAACCGAAATATTCAACTGGTGAACATTTTGCAACGGAGCCAAAATCAAACCACTCATCCGTGTTTATATACCCGCTCTCAAAGAATTCTTTTTGATATCTGGAATAATCCTCTATTTCCTCTTCCATGCTGATCATAAACCAGGCGATTTTTCTACCGCACAGCCTGATTGCGGAGCGGTAGAACTCATCTAACAGGAACAGACTCTGAGCAGAACCGCAATCTTCTGTATCCATGGTTCCATGCTCCCCAGAAGTGAATCTGTCTTCTGCTGTCACAAACAGATTTACGTCTGCTCCCAAATTCTTGGCAAAGGCGGAAATAAAGTAACATTTATCTGACAGAGCTTTAAGCTGTGAAGAGCTAAGTGTTTTGCTTACACAAACCCAGATATCAAGATCAGAATGTTTTCCCTGAGCAATTGAGGATGTACTTCCCATTGCATAGAGCGCATAGATTGATCTTTTGTTATCAGGCAGGATCTCAAGCTCTACACCATGTTCTTTCAAATACTCAAGTTGCTGCTTCTGTGGCTCATACAAATCAATTCCTGAAGGGACATCATTGTCGCGGTACCCAGGTAAATTAGGGTGATTGTAATGGAGCAGAAGTGGTACAAGATTCAAGATATCAACCACATTCTTGTGCATAAGACGCTCTGCTAGTTTGAGTCTGTTCTGGTTTAAAGCCTCGACTTTCGACAGTCTGTACTCAAATTCTGTCTTTTCCATATGGTTGATTCTTTAATTAAAACAAAGGTCAATTGATAGAGCTAATCTGACCTAAACTTTATACATATACTTTATGAAAAAAGGATGATAGAAAAGCTCGAATAGCTAGATTATAACATGCGATCTTTGCAGAGATCATCATGAACTGACGAGGGGTAAATTTTCAATTATTTATGTGCAAGATCACATAACATTACGATAAATGCATTGAACAGTGTGCTGAATGCATATCTTGAAAAAGATATGGCCTAACTCGTGTTATTATAAGTAAAATTATAAAGATAAGAGATTCTTAGATTATGGAAGATAAACAAATCAAAAAAGTAAGGAAGTCTTCTGCTGTTCCTGCTCAGACAGGAACCGAAAAAAACTCCGCTCCCAAAAAGGAATTTGAAAAAAATAAAGAACAGTTGGAAAAGGAGAATCAGGCAATTCTTGATCAGGCAGAAAAACTACTAAAAGAAGAAGCTGCATTAAAGCATAACTCTGAGAAGATTAGTTCTAAAACCAAAAACATTAACAAAGAAAAAGAGAATACTACTTTGGCAAATCAGAATGATTTTCAAAAAATTAATGAGCAGATAGGATCTTTAAAATCAAAAATAAGTCTGCTCACAACCGCTCTTGTTATTACAATCGCAGGCAGTGCATTTGCCTACTACTATATCAACGAGCACAAATTTGATGATCTAAAGCACCTCAATCAGTCTATCTTGGCTAGCGAAAAAAGTGCTCTGGAAGCTGAAAGCAGAATTAACATCCTTTACAGCAATATCCTTGAAAAAGATAAGAGAGCCGACAGACTTTTTACTGACAACGCTGACCTTAAAGCTCAGAACAATGCAATTAAGAATAACCAGGAAAACCTAAAACAGCTCGTAGAGAAAACTGTTGAGGAAAACGATAGAATAAATACCCGACTCAATAATTACGAGGACAGGAATCCAAACGACTGGCTTATTGCAAAGAGTTTCAACCTGATTTCAACTGCACAGAATATCATTCAGTTTAGCAATGATATAAAGTCTGCGCTCCTGTGCCTAGAACAGGCAGATCTTCTTCTTGTAAAAATTGATGAAGCAAAAATCAATGCTGTAAGAGAGGCTATCAGTCAGGATCAGATGGCTCTGCAGAATATTCCTTTCGTGGATGTAAAAGGACTTTCATTCAAGCTTGACAGCGTTTACGACAACACTGACAAAATGCCTTTAAATGAGTTTTTGGATAGCAACCATGCTGAAAATTCATTCAAAAAAGAAAATGAACCTACTGCACAGCTGAGAGACTGGAAGATGAACCTTTGGTCTTCGGTAAAAGAGTTTTCTTCAAGATTCATCGAAGTGAGAAGACGTTCTGATACAGTTGTAAATCAGTTCCTGTCACCAGATCAGACTAAAATCCTGTTAAAGAATGTAAAAACAGAAATCCTGCTTGCTAAGGTTGCTCTTGTCAATCAGGACGAGCAAAGCTTTACTCACAGCGTAAATCAGGTTATTACCCACATAAAATCTTATTTTGATGTGAATAACGAGATCGTGCAGGCCAATATCGATGCACTCAATGAGCTGCTGAACACTAAGATTACAACCGAAAAGCCTCAGGCTTTAAAGAGCTATGAACTTATGAATGCTGTTGTTCAGGACAGATTCCACCTTTATAAGGATCAGAAGAAATCTAAAGAGGTTCAGGCTAAATGATAAAAATACTTATTCTCTTAGCTTTTACTGGTTTTGCAGTTATTCTTGGGCCTCTACTTGCTGACAGTCAGGGATTTGTCCATATAGCAACAAACAATACCATCATAGAGACTTCTATCACAACAGCGCTAATCATCTATATCATCAGTATTATACTGCTGTTTGTTCTGTACACTGTCACCAAAAAACTCTATAACCTGCCAATCGGAACACTAAGAGCATTCAAACACCGTGCTTTAAAGAAAAAGAAGACTCTTCAGGATGAAGCTGTAATCTACTTTGAGCAGGGACAATATGAAAATGCGCTGGCACTGTTAAAGCATACCGCACCTATTGGCAAAATGACAGAAAATGCTCTGCTTGTTGCAGCTCAGTGCGCATTCCACATCGGTTTATACGATTATACAAGACAGGCCCTGGATGAGGCCTCCTCACGAGGAAAGGGAGCCAAAATAGCCTCTGAAATTGTTCGTGCAAAACTTAATCTCAATATTGGAAATGAACAGGCCGCCCTTGAAAATCTGAATAACATCAAATCGGACATCAAAAATAAAGCTGTTCTTGAAATGTACTATGACTGCTATAAACGGTCTGGAAATCTTAATGAAATTCTGGCCATTTCAAAGGATCTGATTAAATTCAAGGTACTCAGTTCTGAGCAGGTTCATGAGATCTATCTTCAGAATATAAATAACATGCTTGCTGATGCTTCCACTATTGAGGATCTTGATAAGATTTACAAGATGCTCTCAAAGAATGACAAAAAAGATCAGGTCATTATGGGAGCGCTGGTTTTCAAGATGCTTAAGCTTGGCGACATCAACAGAGCGCGTGAGATTTCCCTGTCGCTTCTCAAACTTGAGCACACAGCATCATTTCTGGAAACCATTTCAAACTGGGAAATTGCAATTCCAGATGTTCTTATCGCTCTTAAAAAGCATGCAGCCAAAAACCTCATCACTACACAGGTTAATCTGCCTCTTCTCAAAGCAATGGGCAACCTAGAGCATAAATCAGGGTTACTCAGAGATGCGCTTGCAGATTACAAGCAGGCACTGTCCATAGAACAGAGTTCTGATCTGTACCTGAAGGTTGGCTCTATTCTTACAAGCCTTCAGAATTATCCTGAAGCTACAGAATATTTTGCTCGAGCAAATCAGCTCTCATCTGAAGAAAAGACTCTGAAGATTTCTGCAAGGCAGTGATAACTTTTCTGCTGAATTGATGCCCGGCAGCAAAATGCCGGCATCATTTAATATAGATTTGCCTTTGACTGTCTTTTTAACAGCTCATCAAGCTTGAGACTTCTGTTTGCTTTTTTAAACAGAGCTTTCAAATCATCTGACTGAACATTTCCACAAGCTTTAAACAAGAGATAAGAACGACCGTCAAAATAGGTTACAAGACCTGAACATGGACCGTTATCAACATATTTAAAAGAAAAACCTCTTAAATCAATGACTGGAGACAACCCCCATCCCTGATAACTGTCCATCAGATACTGTGCGTAATCCTTGGTGGTTGATAAATTAACTCTAGGCTCTATAAGAGAAAGACTTGCCCTGGATGTACCGTCGGCGTTTTCATATTCAACACCGCTGTCTGTTATGTACTCACTGTACTCTTCGACCGAGGCCTTTGAGATCAGAGATATAGACAACAGTGCACAAACTAAAGCAAATCTTTTCATAGAACTATTTAATCAACTGCTGATAAGCGGTATTTGAGGTAACTTCCTCAACAGGATAGCCAAATGACTTGATAACCTCATTGATACCGTCTTCTTTACCTGTAACATCAAATCCACAAAGAACAGAACAGAATTCTAGACCTGTGATTCTAAAGTGGAACAGTGTAATGTTGTAGGAATTTCCCAGAGTTTCAAGGAACCTCAACAGAGCGTTAGATGTTGCTGGGAATTCAAACAGATACAGTCTTTCGTTGAGTTTGGTTGAAGGATGACCACCAACCATATAACGAAGATGATCTTTTGCCAGCGCATCATCAGTCAGATCTGTTACCAGATATCCGTTTTTCTTCAAAGACTTGCAGATATCGTTAAGCTCTTTCTTTCCTTCAGTAAGTTCAACTGATGCAAATACTCTTGCTCTTTCAGAGTTGTTGTATCTGTAGCTAAACTCTGTAACGACACGATCTCCGATCGATTTTGTAAAATCAAGGAAAGCACCGCTCTTTTCAGGGATCTCTACAGACAGTATACCCTCTGACATCTCACCTACATCGCATCTTTCAGCAACCATTCTTAAAGTATGGAACTTAACATTGGCACCTGAAAGAATTGCAATGTGATTTCCTGACTTGATGTTATTCTCTCGAACATACTTCTTAAGACCTGCCAAGGAAAGAGCACCACTTGGTTCTGCAATTGCTCTGGTATCATCAAAGATATCCTTCATGGCAGCGCAGATCTCATCATTTGAGCAGGTTACAATATCATCTATATATTTACTTACTACTCTGAAGGTCTCTGTTCCGGCCTTGCTTACAGCTACACCATCTGCAAAATGAGATACATAGCCGATATCAACAGGCTTTCCTGATTTGAGAGCAGCCTTCATACAGGCACTGCCCTCAGCCTCAACACCGATAACCTTGATGTGAGGAAGCAGAGACTTGATATAGACTGCAATACCGGCAGCCAGTCCGCCTCCGCCGATCTGAACGTAGATAGTATCAATGCTGTCACACTGACCGATAAGCTCGTGAGCAATGGTTCCCTGACCTGCAATCACATCAGGATCATCATATGGAGGAATCATTGTCAGACCTTTTTTCTTTGACAGCTGCTGAGCATAATCGTATGACTCATTGAAACTGTCGCCATAAAGCACTACTTCTGCACCAAAGTTTCTGACTGCGTCAATCTTTAAGTCAGGAGTTGTGGTAGGCATAACAATCACTGCCTTAATTCCAAGCTTTTTAGCTGACAGTGCCACACCCTGTGCATGATTTCCTGCTGATGCGGTCACAATACCAGCTTTGAGCTGAGCCTCATCAAGATTCTTAATCTTGTGATATGCACCTCTGAGTTTGAAAGAGTGGATCTTCTGATAATCCTCTCTTTTAAGCATTACATTGATGCCAAGTCTTGAGGATAAACCTTCCAGATTCTGCAGAGGAGTTACCTTTACCAGATCATAGATTCTGGCAAGAAGGATCTTTTTAAGATATCCCTGTGAATCCAACATCTTTTCTGCCATATTAAAGTCCCTCTAACTTGCTGCGATCTCGAACACCGCCTTTGTCGGCACTTGAGGCAAGCTTACCAAATGCCTTGAGTGCAAATGAGATTTCTCTGTCGCGACCGACTGGCTGCCAGGCGTCTTTGCCACGAGATTCCATTTCCTTGCGACGAGCAGCTAGTTCTTCGTCAGAAACAGCCATTCTGATGGTTCTGTTAGGGATATCAATCTCAATTAAGTCATTCTCCTTTAACAGTCCGATGTTACCACCGTTAGCAGCTTCTGGAGAAACGTGGCCGATAGAAAGACCTGATGATCCTCCTGAGAAGCGGCCATCAGTTACTAAAGCACATTCTTTGCCAAGACCAACAGACTTGATGTATGAGGTTGGATACAGCATTTCCTGCATGCCAGGACCTCCACGAGGGCCTTCGTAGCGAATGATTACAACATCACCAGCTTTAACCTTGCCGCCTAAAATACCTTCTACACCAGCTTCCTGACTTTCAAATATTCTAGCAGGACCAACAAACTTCAGTATTGATTTGTCAACGCCCGCTGTTTTCACAATACAGCCGTTTATTGCAAGGTTACCGTAGAGAACGGCAAGACCGCCATCGGTTGAATAGGCATGCTCAAAATCATGGATACAGCCATTTGCTCTGTCTGTATCAAGTCTGTCAGTTGTATTGTCCTGAGAAAATGCAACAATATTGTACTTGCCACCTGCAACAGCGCTATACAGACGCTTTACCTCCGGATCATCAGTCTTTTCCAGATCATACTTGTCAATCTGCTCGCCGATACTCATACCAAGAACTGTTCTGCACTCTTCATGAATAAGATTGTTCTTCTTGAGCTGAGCCATGATGTTCATGATTCCGCCGGCATTATGAAGATCTTCCATATGCCACTCATGTGTTGAAGGAGACATCTTACAGATGTGAGGGATCTTGCGTGATAATCTGTCAATATCTGCCATAGTAAAGTCAACACCAGCCTCTTGAGCTACAGCCAGAAGATGGAGAACTGTATTTGTTGAACCGCCCATAGCAATATCAAGGCACATGGCGTTTTCAAAGGTTTCCTTTGTCGCAATTGAACGAGGAAGAACTGAATTGTCGCCCTGCTCATAATGAGCTTTTGCCATCTCAACAATTCTGTGAGCTGCCTTCACAAACAGCTCTTTTCTAAAGGTATGGGTTGCAACAAGGGAACCATTGCCAGGTAAAGATAAGCCTAGAGCCTCAGTAAGAGAGTTCATTGAATTTGCAGTAAACATACCAGAACAAGATCCGCATGTTGGGCATGCTGCAGATTCAACCTCATTTACTTCATCATCAGTTACATTTGGCTCAGCTGATACAATCATCGCATCAATCAGATCTACCTTATGATCGCAGCCCTTCATTCTTCCTGCTTCCATTGGACCGCCTGAAACGAAGATTACAGGAATGTTCAGTCTCATTGAAGCCATGAGCATACCAGGAGTAACTTTGTCACAGTTTGAAATACATACAAGGGCGTCAGCTTTGTGTGCATTTACCATGTACTCTACCGAGTCAGCAATAATATCGCGGCTTGGCAGAGAATAAAGCATTCCGGTATGTCCCATTGCAATTCCGTCATCAACTGCAATGGTATTGAATTCTTTGGCAATACCGCCTGCCTTTTCAATCTCCTTTACTACCAGCTGTCCAACTTCATGTAAGTGAACGTGTCCTGGTACAAACTGTGTAAAAGAGTTGGCAACAGCAATAATTGGCTTGCCAAAATCACTGTCTTTTACACCAGTTGCCTTCCACAGAGCTCTTGCTCCTGCCATTATTTTGCCTTCATAGGTAACCTTTGAACGGTAGTTGTTAGACATATGCGGTAATCCTTTTAGTTATTTTGTGTCTGAATCGGGTGTTCTAAGATATGAGCTGGAATTTTTACGATTGGTTCTGTTAATAGGAATAAAGGCCTGCACCAGTAAGTAATGCAGGCCATTCTTAATCTATATTACTTGTTAACTGGAGTTAACCAACCGTACTTATCTTCAACCTCACCACGTACGATTGAGAAGAATGCGTTCTGTAATTTCTCAGTTACAGGACCACGGTAACCACAACCAACATCAATGCCATCAACAGATGCAATTGGAGTGATCTCTGCAGCTGTACCTGTAAAGAACATTTCGTCTGCAAGGTAAACCATCTCTCTTGGTATTGGCTGCATTCTTACCTCGTATCCTAAATCCTGAGCAACCTTGGTTACTGCATCACGAGTAATACCTGGCAGCAGACCAGAAGTGTTAGGAGAGGTATATAAAACACCATCCTTAACAAAGAAAACATTCTCACCAGAGCCTTCTGAAACATAGCCATTTACATCAAGTGCGATTGCCTCTGCATAACCATTGTTTATACACTCATTTGCAATCAGAATTGATGACAGATAGTTACCAGCAGCTTTTGCCTCTGTTGGAATTGTATCAGGAGCCAGACGTCTCCATGAAGAAACACAAACCTTGATACCTTTCTTCAGACCTTCTTCACCAAGGTAAGCTCCCCATGGAAGAGCACAAACCATAGCATCAGCGTTAACACCTTTCTTGAACTTAACACCAAGTCCAACCTCTCCCATATAGATAAGAGGTCTGATATATCCGAACTCAAGACCGTTCTCAGAGATTACCTTCTTACATGCATCCATAATCTCTTCTTTGGTCTGAGCTACAGGGAAACGGTAAATTTTTGCAGAATTAAATAAACGATCAATATGCTCTTTTAAACGGAAAATCTGAGGACCATTCTTTGTAGCGTATGCACGAATACCTTCAAACACAGCTGAACCATAGTGTAGAGCGTGAGCTGTAACGTGAACCTTTGCATCAGCCCATGGAATCATCTTGCCATTTAACCAAATATACTTGGTAGTGTCTGAACTCATTTTTTATTTCCTCATATTACTATTTACTATTCTTCATTCTGCCACCTGGCAGGTATGATCATGATTTTATCACCATATTCACTGCTATGACGTAAGCTTAAGAATATATAAAATCTGTCAGGTAGTTTTTCTAGATTATATATCAAAAAACGGAACACAGTTAATATTATGTTCTATTTTTTGCAAAAATAACTTTTCTTCGTAAATCTTGGTACAATACTCACGTTTTTTTAGATTGTGAGGATGTCTTTTCATGCTTTCTTTTCTTCCAAGTCCGATTTTACTGGTTATTAACTGTCTGCTTATATCAGTCAATGTTATTGTTATTGCTACCCCTATGATGCTTTTGGGCATTATAAAGCTGGTATTCCATTTTGAATTCATCGCCAAGATTATAGAGAAAACCAATTACTACCTTTACAAAAACTGGGTTTTCAATAACCGCATTATTATCGCACTGACCAACAACATAAGATGGCATATATCAGGGGATGCAATACCCAAAACAGACAGTTCATGTATTGTAATCAGCAACCACATAAGCTGGCTTGATATCCTATTTATAGGCTGTGTATACAAAGGAAATATCCCAACAACAAAATTCTTCATGAAGCATTCTCTTATTTACATTCCTTTTGCAGGTCTGGCCTGTTACGCATTGGGAATGCCATTCCTTAGAAGATATCCAAAAGAAAAACTACTAAAAAATCCAAAACTAAGAAAAAAAGATATACAGACAACTAGAAATGCATGCAAAAGACTTATTGTTTTTCCTGCAACTCTCATAAACTTTGCTGAAGGAAGCCGTTTTACAAAAGAAAAAGCAGCAAAGGCAAAATCTCCGTACAAATATCTGCTTCCTCCTAAGGTTGCTTCATTAGGAGTTGCATTAAGCGAAATTGGAAATCAGGTTGAATACATTTTCAACAATACTTTCTACTACCCTGACAACACCGGCAAACCTTTTGTTGATATGCTACTAGGAAAGATCAAGAACGTATATGTAAATGTTGAGATCCTAGAGAAAAGCAAAGAAATTGAAGGGAATTATCTTGAGGACAAGCAGTTCAAGCACGACTTCACCATGTACGTAAGAGATCTGTGGGAGAAAAAGGATGCTCTTCTTGAGAAGATGCATGAGGAATACAGAAAACTTGATAAGTAGACAGTGATCAGCTCTTACCATCTACATTGAGGTTGGAGATTGCTTTTTGAAGGCTCCTTTAAGTCTGATATAAAAAAAAACCGGATATTTCTTCTCTGTCATGAGGAGCAGTAAAAATTGCTGCACTGGCAGAGGATTCTTACTTGTACTGATTTCAGAAAGTCAGATCAGGGTAGCGAATGAATTCCCCCCCTGTCTGCAATTTAAGGAAGTGTAAGCAGGTAAGCAATTAAGTTCTTGTAATCCTCAACTGATTCTAGATTTTTTGTCAGAACAAGATATTTGCCGTTAACCACAATCTCAGGTACTGCCTCAATCTTCATTGCTGACATATTTCTGTCATACTCAGAGATCTTCGCATTTGTTACAAATGATCTGTATTCAGACTCGAATCTGTCGGCAGGCACCCCTAAACTCTCAAAAGTCTGAACAAAATATTCATGAGATTCTGGGATCTCATTTTTCTGATGTATTCTTTCAAACAGGGCCTCGGCAAGGTCATCCTCAATCCCCATATTAAGAGCTACAGCGTAAGCCTTCTGACTTTCAACCCCTAAATCGCCTCCGATAATCCCTACAGGATTTGCGATAAAATCGGCTTTGCCTTTAAAACTTTCCTTGATCGACTCAAACGTTGAGCTTAAAGAAAAGCAGTGGGAACAGTAAAAAGAAAAAAATTCCCTTATCTCAGGCTTTACAGTTCTGTTTGCGGATCTGATTTCATAATCCTGACCTTCCTTATAGTCTTTTGCCTGTGCAGAAAAAACACTCAAAGCCAGCAGGATCCCAATGATCGATCTAAAAACAATGTTAAAAGACATAGGTTACCTTCACAAAAAATTTTTACTCTATTGAAAATAATACACTCAAATAACAAAAAACAATTACTATTACAGAATATCTGAAATACTCTTATTCCAGCAAGAAACACTGTTTCTAAGTTTTACAGGATTTCTCCTTGTTCTCTTTATACCAAGGCTTAACCATTTAAAAAGCGTACAGGTCAACAAATTGCTTCTTGCAGAAACCTTACAGATGCAGTAAAGAAATTTAACCTTGTTTCTGGTGATTTTTAACTTTTCATCAGAATTGACATCAGCCTTAGAAATAACCTTTAAAGTTGCTGTAGCCATCGCAATATTGAGAAGACAGAAAAACCTTACTCCGTATTCTTTTACCGGTAGCAGACAAATAAAATCAAGCGCATCGTCAAGATGTCCCTGACATATCTGAATATATGATCTGACCATATTTTCGTAGTCATCTTCAGGACATGGAGGAAGGAAACTAACGTTACGTTTTTTATCCTCTGCCCTGTCTTTAAGGATATTTGTCAGCTGCAGCCCCTCGCCAAAGCTGACAGACAGGTTCATCAGAGAATTCCTGTCGATGCTGTGGTTGAATTCGCTAAAAAGAGCTGCTAAGAGTTCGCCAACAACCCCTGCCACAAAATAGCAGTATCTGTCGACATCCTTAAGATCACTGATCTTTACCCCAAGAATACTCTTTGCCATTCCAATACTTAAAATGGAAACTCCCTTTGAAAGGATTGAACGGATCTTTGGAGGGAAATTTCTGGTTCTTGCCACTACTCCGGGCATATCCTCCAAGAGAGCGTATTCACTTTCCTTTGCGCCTTCCTTAACAAGCTGACACCCCTGCTTGTGTAGAGAGAGAAGCTGCATATCGTCTGAGAAATCATTAGAACAGAACGAATAGAACTCCTGAAGCCAAGAACATTTCTTAGGACCTGTAGCAATAGGATCATCTTCTATCGTATCTGCAATTCGACAGAGCAGATAGGCATTGGAAACATAATCTATCAGCTCATCTGGAAGAAGAGGAATTGTCAGAGCAAATGTTCTTGAAACATTTTTCAGGTGATTTTGCTGCTGTTCAAAATTTATCTGCGAAAACTTCATACATGAATAAGTGTCAATTTTTCTGATTTTTTATGATGTATACTTTCTTTAAAAGCTGAAATAAAAATATCACAAATGTGAATTATATGGAAAAAAAATCAGAAAATCGAAATCATCCCCCAGTGGGAAATCTGCTGTTAAGAACACTAGCTATGCCTGGAGACACAAATCCTGCAGGAGACATTTTTGGAGGATGGATTATGTCTCAGATGGATATTGCAGGTGCAATACTGGCTCGAGAAATTGCAAACGGAAGAGTTGTCACAGCGGCTGTTGAGGGAATGTCCTTTTTAAAGCCTGTGAGTGTGGGGGATGTGGTCTGCTGCTATGGAAAATGCATCAGAGTTGGAGTCACATCAATGAGTATCCACCTTGAGATCTGGGTAAAAAAACTTATTGAGAGTGAAACTAACGAACACGCTGAAAGACACCTTGTGACCGAGGCTAATTTCACCTATGTTGCAATAGATAAAAACAAAAGACCAAGGCACCTTCCTCCATCTGCAAAACTTGTTGCAGAAAAAGGCATTGATGCTGCCTGTGTTGGACTTAATGTCGATGGAAGCATCAGATAAAATGCTTGCTCCGGCTAGCGAATACTAGAATTTGTAAGTTTTCTTAGAGATTCAAACTCAAGATCCACAAAATAAGGGAAATTCTTTTTAATCTCTTTGGTCATATTCATTCTGGTCTGATGCATATAACCTACACAGAATAAGGCAAGATGTTCTGCGGCTACCTCGGTGTTCAAGTCAGATGGCATCTGTCCCTTAAGAGATGCATTTTTCAGGGCAGAAATCACCCCTTCATGCCTTGTAACAGATCTTTCATATAATTTTTCTCTCAATAGCTCATTTCCAGAATTACCATTCACTATTGAAATCATCATTGTTACAAGAGGGGAATTGATAAAAGCGTCGTTTCCTTCTTCAACCAGACTGCATATCCACTTTTTCAGCTTGCCTAGAGGATCTTTTTCTGTAGGCTGTCCTGCTTCATAGAGAAGATTGAATGAAAACTGCTCCTGCGCAACGTTGTCTGCAAGAGCTAACAGAAGTTCTTCCTTGTTTTCAAAATGCCAGTATATAGCACCTCTTGTAACCCCAGCGTATTTTGCAACATCTGAAAGACTTGTGCGTTCAAAGCCTCTTCTTGCAAACAGTCTCATTGCACTAGCTAGAATACTTTTTTTAGTTTCAAGAGAATCCTCATGCGTCCTTTTTGGCATACAAACTCCTTTGCATACAGCTGTCAATTGAACTGATTTACTGTTTGTCACTCTTTCAGTTAGGCATAGCGATCATTCCAATTCTAACATTAAACTAAAAAAAATATGTTAACAATATCATTTATAGATAGAGCGTAAAAATCATTCGCACTTAAACTGATCTTAACGAAAAACTCGGCAATATTTTTCATTTTTCAATCAGATAAAGGCAATATTAACTGTATAATTGGGTATTATTAGCTGTACATACAATTATCTTATATTTGTCTAGTATCTTTCTTTTGCATTTATAAGATAATACAGAGCATTTAAAATCGATTTTAAGCTTCAATCAGATACTCTCCATTGGGTATAGGAAATAGAAACTATGTCACTAACTAAGCATATTTTTTTAATGTCTTGCACAATCGCAACTGCAGTAATTTTTTCATCCTGCGGTCAACAGGAGCAGCAACAGCATGGTGCTATGCCTGTAGATGTTTTTACAATTAAAACAGAGAACATCCCTGTTATTTCACATCTTTCAGGAAGAGCTAACCCTACCCGTAAGGCAGAGGTAAGACCTCAGGTTACTGGTATTCTTCAGAAAAGATTATTTGAAGAAGGATCTGTTGTAAATAAGGGAGATCAGCTCTATCAGATTGATCCTTCCGTGTATGAGGCAAATGTAAAAAGTGCAGAGGCCAATTTAGCTAGTGCCAAAGCAAACTTACATACAACTCAGCTAAAAGCTGAGCGTTACGCCAGCCTGTTAAATCAGAAGGCTGTAAGTAAGCAGGATTATGATGACGCACAGGCAACATATCTGAGTGCTAAGGCATCAGTAAAATCTGCTGAAGCTGCACTTAGCAAAGCAAATATCGATCTGGCTTATACAAAAGTTTATGCTCCTATTTCAGGAACAATCAACCGCTCTGTTGTAACAGAAGGTGCTTTAGTATCTGTAGGTCAGACATCTCCTATGACCACAATTCAGCAGATGGATCCTATGTATGTAGACTTAGGACAGAGCGCTGAGGATCACCTTGCACTCAGAAAGAATCTGGTTGAAGGCAAACTTTTGAACGACGGTAAGGCAAAGGTAGAGTTCTATTTCTCAGACGGAGCAAAATACCCTTATGAGGGAACTATCGAGTTTGCCGAGGTAAGCGTCGATGAAACTACAGGTATGGTTAACCTAAGAGCAATCGTACCAAACCCACATCACGTTCTTCTGCCAGGAATCTTCCTAAGAGGTGATATCAATCAGGGTATTCTGCCAGATGCTCCTGTAGTTATTGCCAACGGCGTCCAGCGTGAGGCAAACGGTGTAACCTACGCTTACATCATCAATGACAAGGGTCTGGTAGAACGAAAGAATATCAAGCTTAGCTATGAATACGACAAGTATTTTGTAGTGAGCGATGGACTGAAGATAGGCGATAAGGTAATTACCAGCAATACCCAGAAGATCAGAGAAGGAATGCCGGTAACAGCTATTGACCCTAACGCTCAGCAGCAGGCTCCTGCTTCAAAATAATCGGAGAGCTATAGATGGCACGTTTTTTCATTAATCGTCCTATTTTTGCTTGGGTGATTGCAATATGTATTATGCTTGCAGGTTTATTCTCTGTAATAACCCTGCCTGTTTCACAGTACCCAACTATTGCACCTCCTTCAGTTTCAATTGATGCATCATATCCAGGTGCTGATGCTGCAACTGTTGAAAGATCAGTAACACAGGTTATTGAGCAGAACATGACCGGTCTTGACGGCTACATGTATATGAGCTCGACATCAGACTCTTTTGGTAATGCCAGAATCGTAATCACATTCGAACCTGGAACCAATGCTGATATTGCGCAGGTTCAGGTGCAGAACAAGATGCAACAGACACAGTCTCAGTTGCCAACAACTGTTCAGCAGAACGGTATTGACGTATCAAAGTCTACTGATGCATTCCTTTTGGTTTTCTCTCTGGTAGCTAAGGATGACGAGCATACATCCTTCGACATTTCTGACTACCTTGAATCAAATCTGAAAGAACCTTTAGCCCGTGTATCAGGTGTAGGATCACTACAGATATTCGGCGCAAAGTACGCAATGCGTGTATGGCTTGATCCTAAAAAGCTCAATAACTTCACTCTTTCAGCATCAGAAGTTCTTGCAGCCATTCAGGCTCAGAACGCACAGGTAACATACGGTTCTTTAGGCGGTATGCCTGCAATTCCAGGCCAGATGTATGCCTATACAATTACAGGTCAGAAGAGACTTGAAACCGTTGAGCAGTTTGAAAACATCCTTCTTAGAGTAAACACTGACGGTACAAAAGTATATTTAAAGGATGTAGCAAAGATTGAACTTGGTTCTGAGTACTACAATGCTGAGGCCTCCTACAACGGCAAGCCTTGTTCAGGTCTTGCAGTACGTCTTGCAGCAGGAGCAAACGCTCTTGATACAGCAAAGAACGTTAAGAAAGAAATCAAAAAGCTTGAACCTTACTTCCCTGACTGGGTAGAGGCCACATATCCTTACGACACCACAGAATTTATTCAGGTTTCAATCGAAGAAGTGTTCCACACCATGATTGAAGCTATCATTCTTGTTGTGTTCATCATGTACCTGTTCCTGCAGAACTTCAGAGCAACATTGATCCCTTCTATTACTGTGCCTGTTGTTCTTTTAGGAACATTTGCAATCATGAAGGTCTGCGGATTCTCAATCAACACTCTTACCATGTTCGGTCTCGTACTGGCTATTGGTCTGCTGGTTGACGATGCCATTGTTGTTGTAGAAAACGTAGAACGTATTCTACATGAAGAGCCTGAATTAACTCCTAAGCAGGCAACCATCAAGTCAATGGAAGAAATTACAGGTGCGCTTATCGGTATTGCACTTGTTCTTTCTGCCGTATTTATTCCTATGGCTTTCTTTGGTGGTTCTACGGGTATTATTTACCGACAGTTCTCCATTACCATTGTATCGGCCATGGTTCTGTCGGTTGTAATTGCAATTATTCTTACACCTGCTCTTTGCGCAAGCATTCTGCTACCTGCAAATGCTAAAGAGAAGGAAAAAGATAACTGGTTTACCCGCCTGAACAACAGGTTTGACAGACTTTATTCTCCTGTTCGCAAATTACTTGTCTTATGGAACAGCTTCTTTGCCTACATTTCAAAGAAATATCAGGAAAAGGTTGTTGTTATCGTAAAGAGAATCGGAAGATACATCATTTACTACATTGCAATCTGTGTTGCTCTGGTATTCGGATTTACACGAATCCCAACAGCCTTCCTTCCAAGTGAAGATCAGGGCGTTCTTATGACACTTGTATCATTGCCTGCCGGTTCAACCCTTGAGAAGACTGAAGGAGTTCTCTCTCAGGTAAGACAGTACTTTACAAATGCTGAACATGACAACGTATACAGTGTTATGACTGTAGCTGGATTCTCATTTGCAGGTCAGGGTCAGAACGCAGGTATGGGCTTTATCAAACTTCAGAACTGGAGTTTGAGAACTTCAGCAGAACAGCATGCAGATGCTATTTCAAACCGCGCCTATATGCCTCTGTTAGGTGGTATTCGTGACGGCCTTGCATTTGCTTTCAATATTCCTGCTATTCCTGAACTTGGAACTGCTAACGGTTTTGACCTATTCCTTGTGGATCAGGGATCAAATGGACATGAGGATCTTATTAAGGTTCGTAATCAGTACATTTATGCAGCATCACAGTCACCACTACTCGCACAGGTTCGTGCCAACGGTATGGATGACACTCCTCAGCTGAAGATCAATATCGATTACGAAAAAGCCATGGCATTAGGTCTGACAGTTTCAGACATTAACAACACCTTCTCTGTTGCATGGGGTTCAGCTTACGTTGACAACTTTATGGATAGAAACAAGGTTAAGAAGGTTTATGTTCAGGGTCAGGCTGCTGATCGTATGACAGAAAACGACCTTAGAAAATGGTACGTAAAGAGCAGAACCGGACAGATGGTTCCATTCAGTGCCTTCGTAACCACAGAGTGGACCTATGGTTCTCCTAGACTTGAAAGATTCAACGGTTCAGGTGCTGTTGAAATTCAGGGTGCAGCTGTACCGGGAGTATCATCAGGTCAAGCAATGGATGAAATGGAACGAATTGCCAAAGAGGTATTGCCTCCTGGCTATAGAATTTCCTGGTACGGTGTTTCATATCAGGAAAGACTGGCTGGCTCTCAGGGACCAATGCTTTACATGATCTCTCTGCTGGTTGTATTCCTGTCACTGGCAGCACTGTATGAAAGCTGGTCAATTCCATTTGCTGTAATGCTGGTTGTTCCTTTAGGTATTATTGGTGCTATCGCTGCTGCACTGTTAACACAGTACATACCTGTAAGAACAGTTCTTGAGAATGACGTTTACTTCCAGGTAGGTCTGCTTACAACTGTTGGTCTTGCTGCAAAGAACGCTATCTTGATCGTGGAATTTGCAAAAGATCTGTATGACAGAGGTGAGAGACTGACTGAAGCTGTTATTCATGCAGCAAAGATCCGTTTCAGACCAATTCTGATGACATCAATGGCATTTATTCTTGGTGTTACCCCTCTGGCACTAAGTTCAGGTGCTGGTGCTGCAGGTCGAAATGAAATCGGATACTGCGTTATCGGTGGTATGCTGACAGCTACTGTGCTGGCTATCTTCTATGTTCCTGTATTCTTTGTACTGGTAATGAGATACTTTACCAAGTATGTTCCTGCTGAGGAAAAGCTGAAAAAATCAGAGGAAAGAAACAGGGAACTTGAAAAGCAGTTAAAGATCTAGAATCATGTATAGAGCCTCAGCCACTGACTGAGGCTTTTCTTTTAAGATAAAAAGCCCCGTTATCTTTACAGTATGGATACGGGGCTTCGTCTAAAACTGATGCAACCTAGTGATTCTGCTGTGTTATCAGAATAAGCTCCTCATTAACTGAGTCAAGAAATGGGCCACAGGCAAATGGCCCCCTAGACAGACAATCCTGAATTATTCCTGCATCCTGTCCATAATTCTCTGTATTGAATGCTAGTGGCAGAATAAGTCCTAGACTTTTTATATAAAGTCCATCAGATAGATCCGCTTTAGGGACAATAGAACGTGTAGTTTTTATTGAATGAGCAATATCAAAAGCATCTTCTTTAAGAATCATAAACTGTCTGTCATTCATATTCTCGATTGCATCCTTTTTGCTGACAGCAAAAAAGAAGTGCTTTTTGCCAGAAATCACTATTGTAGATAATGAGATCTGATTTAGCAGATTTGCGGCAATGAGAGCTTCTCCCCATAAAGAATCTATAAGAAGAATATAGCTGTCAGAATTGGTATCGAACAGCTGATAGTGTTCTCTGATTATCAGAGGACCTGTTATGAGTGAAAACGGATCTTTTTTGCAGAGAAAGTCCTCTGCCATTTCTCCTATCTGCAACAGAGGTTCTTCGCTTATGACAGCAAAATTCTTCTGATTTAATAATCTTCTGATATAGGGGTAGGATAATGAATCATTCAGCCCATCTGGAACAGTAAGCTTCTCGGGTTCATTAGGTGCTCTCAGAGCATTGTCATAAAGAGCCCTGTCTGAAACCTTTCCTACAAGTGAATACGTTGGAAGAATTATGGACTTTCTTTCAAAATAAATTCCATCTCTTAAATTGGATTCAAGGTCATGAGATCTTGTGTTCATAAAGGCACTGAACAGAGAAAGTGCATATCTTGTTGATCTCCCGATTCTGACATTGGTCAAACGGCATAATCTGTGCGATGAACGGCTAAACAGGAGATATACATCTTTGCCTTTTACATTTACAACCTGAAAATCAGATGCCTTTAGCAGCCCTGAGGCAATCCATTTATCATACAGATCCTTAAAAACTGCAAGAATACAGTGCTTTCCATCATCACTTAGGTACAATTCCCATTTGTCAGAACAGTCTTCTAGCTGAGAAACAGTTATCCCGCAAGGGAGCGTGAATTCTGAATCAAAAAGATGCTCTTCCTGTTCGTCTTCCAAAAGGAATTTGCTCTCATCAACAATATAGTCAACCATATTTAAATTATGTTTGCTCTGCAAACATCCCCGTTGTTTAAGATACAGATATCTTATCGCAGATAGGATAATTCTTTGAGGTAATTTTACCAGAACCTCTCCGGCTCATGATTGATCTGAAAATTTTACGTACATTGATCAATTTAAATTTCATTATTATTTAAATAGATAGAAAAATTAGTGATAAAGCTTTTCATCTGAACTAGCAATATAGAGAATTGGTATATAATTTACTCAAAATGATCTTGAGGTTTTAATACTGGTTTCTAGTTATGAAAAATATAGGAATTTTTTACGGAACTTATACAGGCGCTACTGGTTCAGTTGCTCAGAAAATAGCTAAAGAGCTTGGAGAGGAAAATGTAGACGTTTTCAACATCAGTAAAGATGGCGAAAAAATGTCTGACTACAAGTACCTCATTATCGGCACATCTACCTGGAGTATCGGTGAACTTCAGGAAGACTGGAATGATTTCATGCCTAAACTCAAAAAGATGGACTTTAACGGAAAGATTGTTGCTCTGTTTGGTACAGGTGATCAGGTAGGTTATCCTGACACATTCCTTGATGGAATGGGACTGCTCTTTGAGGCCTTTAGTGACAGAGGAGCAAAGTTTATCGGTTCATGGCCTACAATCGGATATGACTTTACCAGCCCAATTCCACTAAATGAACATAATGATTTTGTGGGTCTTGCAATTGATGAAGACAATCAGTCAGAACTGACCGATGAGAGAATTGCTCAATGGTGCAAACAGATCCGTCCTGAACTTGGACTCAAATAACCTTTTTGAATTTGCCAGATGTTAATTAAGAACCTGCACTTTATAGCAGGTTCTTTCATTTTGAAAGTTTATTATCTTATACATTTCGCCCTGTTTTGGCACCATTTTTTAAGCTTTTTATCGTTACAGCTACAAATCCTCCCAAACTTCTATATAATTGTTTCAACTTTGAATTTTTCAGAATACTTTTAACGGAACATATCATGAAAGATAATGATCGTATCGGATTTGCCTCTAAGCTAGGCGGATTGCTCGCTGCTGCAGGATCTGCAGTAGGTCTGGGTAATATATGGAGATTCCCAACACAGGCTGGCGAAAATGGTGGCGCAGCATTCCTATTGGTCTACATTGCCATTATTTTTATCTTCGGAATTCCACTGTTAATTTCTGAATTTGCAATTGGCAGACATGCAAGAGCAAATGTAGGAAATGCATACAGAGTTCTTGCTCCTAATTCTCCATGGAGATTCGTCGGTGTCGCATCTGTGCTTGTAGCATTTGTTATCTTCTGCTACTACAACGTGGTTGTAGGCTGGGTGGTCTACTACGTATGGGATGCAATTTCAGGAAACTTTGTAACATTAGGACAGACCGTTACTAATGATGGATCAAATGCATTTACAGATCATTTTGTTTCATTTATTGCAAATCCTTACAAACCAATCATATGCCTATTTCTTGTAATGGCAATAATGCACATTGTGATTGTAGCTGGCGTTCAGAAAGGTATCGAACGCTCTGCAAAACTGCTAGTTCCAGCACTTTTTATCATTATGATAATGCTGGTTATTTTCGCTGCAATAATGCCAGGTGCATCAAAAGGTTATCAGTTCCTGCTCTCACCTGATTTTAGCGCCATCACTCCAGATGTCTGCCTATCTGCTCTAGGTCAGTGCTTCTACTCATTCTCTTTAGGAATGGGTCTTGTTACCTATGCCTCCTACTTCAGAAAAGATGTTAATCTGAACAGAACTGCGCTGTCTGTAGGTTTAATCGATACTCTTGTTGCTGTAATGGCAGGACTCATTATCTTCCCTGCAGTTTTCTCTGTTGAAGGTGTTGAGCCTGGTGCAGGTGCAGGTCTGGTATTTATTTCTTTACCAAATGTGTTTAATTCAGCACTGATTTCTTATCCAGTATTTGCATGGCTTATTCCTACAGCATTCTATGTGATTCTGTTTATGGCTGCTATTACCTCATGTATCTTCCTTCACGAGGTTTCAACAGCGTATCTGGCTGAAAGAGCTCATATTTCAAGACACAAGGCTGCAACCATTGTTACCGTTAGTGCCTTTGTTATCGGATGCGGAGCATCTCTGTCAATGGGTCCTTGGTCTGCCCCAATTTTCTTTGGAATGAACTTCTTTGACTTCCTTGACTATGTAACCGCAAAACTTATTCTTCCAATTACAGGAATGGGTGCAGCCTTATTTGTTGGCTGGAAAATGACAACAAGACAGTTATGGACTGAGCTTACCTCATACGGAACATACAGATTCTTATGGATTATTCCTTTTAAGATCTTAGTAAGATATATTATTCCATCTCTGATCTTATTCATTATGATTACTCAGCTGTTTGACATCAAATTCTCATAACCAGTTCTTTTTGAAAAGACATGCCCCAGTAAGTTGAACAAACCTACTGGGGCTGTTTTTTTCAACCTTGCAATACATACCTTTGTCAAATCTTTTAAGAGTGGCTCCAACAGAGTGCTACTGCTGATACTGAGATTAAGTACAAGGTGCGCATATATCGTACGTTACTTATTTTGTGGAACGTCAAAATGAGCGACTCATGGAAATAAGCTTTCCTGACATAACAGAGAGCAGAAGGTTCTCCTTTGAGTCTGAATGATCTCTAAGGCAAGCCTTACACATAAAATTTAAGGCCCAAATCCCGAATGGGCTTTGAGCCTGAGATATGATTAGTTTGTCAGTTTGAAACTGCTATTTGCCAAAACGGGTAGCAGCATCCTCGATAGAAATCTTAGCAGCAGCCTTCTTTAAATCCTCTAGGCTTAAGTTTGACATATCAACAAGTTCCTGATCTGTAAAAGGTAACTGTTTTACAAAGTACTTGTCATAGCCTTCGTAATCCTTTGGAGAGGAAACATAAAGATAAGGGAAAGTAATATCTTCAAACTTGCCACCAAAATCTTTGTAATTGCCCTTGATTGCATTATAAACAGTCATGAATGCAATAAGTGGATCACAGTAATGACCACCTGACTGACCAGCCATAGAGCCATTCTGAAGTCTGGTATTCAGGTCTGGAAGGAAGTCGGTTGAAACAACAGCAATCTTGCCGGTCTTACCTGCTCTTTCTACAGCTGCGATAGCGCCCTGCAGAGGATCACCGCCACCACCGGCAGGAATTAAAGCATCAAGTTTTGGATTTGCAGCCATTAAAGCTTCTGCAGCCTTTGAACCACCTTCTGAAGAGGTTCCTGCATACTGTGGCTCAGAGAGTTTTGCCTGATCATCTGGGTGAGTCTTATTCCACTTTTCTACACCTGCCTTATAACCAGTCCAGCGGCCAAGCCAGGTTGCATCGCCCTGTTCCCATCCGATAAGACCGATATTTCTGCAGCCCTTATCTAGAAGAATGTTTACAAGATGCTCGCCGTTCTCAGGCTCATTCTCATGAACAGCACCAATATAATATGGTGATTTTGTTGCCATCTTATAGATTGCAGGGCTTGCATCTTTAGAAATCACACGGAAGAACTGAGTTAAATAAACCTCATTATCATTGGCAGTCTTAATAGCAGAAGTCATCTCTGTATCTGATGAGTTACAGATGATAATACCCTGACATCCTGCAGCAACAAGCTGTTCTACTGAAGCGGTAACTTTCTCTGACACATGGGCCTGATCAACATACTGAACTTTAACACCTAAAGCTTTAGCAGCCTGATCAAGAACTCGCTTGCAGTCTGAGCCTAAAACATCGGTTGATGACCAGATAGAGACACCAATTTTAATATCGCTGTTATCGATTGCCATTGCAGAACCGCTAAATGAAGCAATACCTGCAGCCAATGCTGTGCAAGCAAAGGTCTTTGCAAATTTCTTGAAAGCAAAATTCATAATTATGATCCTTATGTTATTAGCAAGATTCTTTTCTTGTGTTCTGGAGGATAACAAGTGTTATCAATTCCATGTTTAAATAATAGGATCTTTTTTCCGTAAACGTATGCGTAAATTAAAAAACTTTGATCAACGTAATAAAAATAATCAAAATATTTTATTATTATCTTCAATTTCAATGTGTTAAAAAATTTATATTTTGTTTATTTCTCAAATAACTGATTTCCTTTTTTAAAATTATTGTTAAATTTTTTTCTTAACCTCTCTCTCCTATATTTTCAATTCGGAATAAAAACCGTGCACTCTAACTGATTTATAAAAACGCTTTTAAATCAGTAATTATTACTGTTAACTTAACCATTTTTGAGAACTTTATCAAAAAAATCATCACTCTTTTATAAAAAAACGTGCGATAGATACAAAAATCTGCAAACGTTTACGATATTCTTGCCAAACTAGTCTATGCTTTAAGATATAGCTCCTTGAAGAGGGTCTACTTTGTTAATGGATGCAAAATATAAAACTGCCGAATAATCCATATTATTCAATATGTTATCTTGTAGCAGGAATTACATGAATAATTCGGAATAATAAAAAACAGCACCCATAATTAAGGAAACTAACATCAAACAGACTAACAGCACAGTATAAAGATCAGTCTTTTGCAGTGCGTAAACATAAGGAATCAACTATGGATGGATTTAAAAACCTATCTGGTGCCACAAAAGGATATATCGTCCTTATCTCAATGGTCTTTCTGTCATGGCTTGTCTTCAAGATTGCCTCGCCTGACAATTTTGGTTCGCCTAGCAATCTGCTGTTATGCTTCCAGGCAAGTCTTATTGCCACAGTCGGAGCTATCGGCTTCTACTTTGTTATGGATATGGGTCTGTTCGATTTTTCTATCGGAGCAAACATCATCCTCTCTGCAATTGTAGGCTGTCAGCTTGCAACTGCATTTGACCTTGGTTATGCCGGCCTTATTGCAGGAAGCATTCTTACAGGAGCTCTGGTAGGTCTTTGCAATGGAATGTTCTACGTAAAGCTTCGCATTCCTTCAATGATCGTTACAGCAGGCCTTGCCCTAATTTATGAGTCACTTGCAAACTATCTGGCAGGCGGCGTTGAACAGACACTTCCAAGCTCATTAAGAGCTCTAGGACAGATGCCAGGAAATATCATTCTTGCAGTTATCACATTCGTGATTGCCTGGGGTGTTCTTAACTATACAAAATTCGGTACCTATACTTACGCAATCGGCTCAGATGAATTTGTAGCCAAAAACATGGGTATCAATGTAGACAAGTTCAAGGTACTAGCATTCATTCTAAGTGGTGCTTTCTTCGGCGCCATGGCTATTCTGACCATCAGCTACGGTTCATCAATGGTTGCTGTAACCGGTATGGCTTCCATGAGCAGAAACTTCATTCCTACAATGGGATGCTTCTTCGGTCTTGCCTTCATGAAGTACGGCATTCCACTTCAGGCAATTATCCTTGGTGAGTTTATCGTAAACATCATCTTCTACGGATTCGTTTCATTAGGCGCTCCTACTGCTATTCAGGATGTTATCTCAGGTCTCGTACTTCTGATCATCATCACCCTGACTACAAAAGTAGCAAAAGGTGAAATTGTTAAATAAGGAGTAGAGTTATGAGTGAAGTAAGATTACAGGTAAAAAACATTACCAAGCACTTTGGTATCAATCGCGCTCTGAACAATGTTTCATTTGAAATCAACAAAGGTGAAGTTCACGCTCTGATTGGAGAGAACGGTTCTGGCAAGTCTACTCTGACAAACATGCTTACCGGTATCTATCAGATGGAGTCAGGTCAGTTTTTCCTTGATGGACAGGAAATCCATTCTTTAAATCAGGTTGATGCCAACAATCACGGAATTTCAATTATTGTTCAGGAATTAGGAACTCTCTCAGGACTGACAGTTGCAGAGAATATCTTCCTAGGTCATGAGGACAGATTCATCAAATGCGGTATCCGTAATACCCGAGCCATGAACAATGAGGCAAACCGTCTGTTAAAAGAGTATGGCTTTAACCATATCAACGCCTCAACCTTGGTTGATGAGTACAAATTCGAGGACAGAAAACTCATTGAAATTGTAAAGGCAACCTATTTCAAACCAAAAATTGTCGTGATCGACGAAACCACAACCGCTCTTTCACAGGAAGGTCGTGAAGAACTGTACAAACACATGAACAGGATCAGAGATGAAGGTAATACTGTTATCTTTATTTCTCACGATTTGCCAGAGATCCTCGATAAGTCAGACACTATTACCATTCTGCGAGACGGAGAGTACATCGATACTATCAAGAGCAAGGATGTAACCGAGGATGACCTCAAGAAACTGATGGTTGGTCGTGAGGTTACAGGTGCATATTACAGAACAGACTATAACGAAAAAATCTCAGATGAGGTAGTTCTGTCAGTAAAGAATGTATCGGTTCCAAACAGAATTCACAATGTAAGCTTTGATCTTCACAAAGGTGAAATCCTGGGTTTTGGCGGACTCTCAGAGTCAGGCATGCACGAGATAGGCAAGGCCATCTTTGGCGCAAGCTACGACCGAGAAGGCTCAGTAGTACTTGCAGATGGAACTCAGATAAACAATATTCCTACTGCAATCGAGCACTCTATTGCCTATACCTCCAAAGATAGAGACAACGAGTCAATAGTACTCAACCAGAGTATTCAGGATAACATTGCTCTGCCATCTCTAGACAATCTGACTGTAGGTAAAACAAAACTAATCAACTGGTCAAAGGTTAAGGAATTTGCCAGCAAATTTGCAAAAGAGATGTCCGTAAAAATGGTTAACACAGATCAGTTTGTCTCTGAACTGTCCGGTGGAAACAAGCAGAAGGTAGTTTTGGCCAGATGGATTGGAAAGGATTCAGACATCGTGGTTCTGGACAGTCCTACCAGAGGTATTGATATCAAGGTAAAACAGGATATCTATCAGTTAATGGACAAAATGAGAAAAGAAGGAAAATCAATCATCATGATCTCTGAAGAGCTTATGGAACTGATTGGAATGTGCGACCGAATTATCATCATGAAAGAAGGCGCAATTAAGGGTGAACTTCCTCGTTCACCAGAGTTAAATGAAAATAGCTTAATCACAATGATGGTTTAAGGAGTTGCGTTATGTCAGATACAGTTGCTTTAAAAAATAAAGAACAGGAACTCAAGAAACTGCGCACCATGCGATTAGTACGCAATCTTCTGCCAATAGCCGGTCTTATCATTGTTTTCCTGCTATTCAACTTTTTAACTCACGGAAGACTGTTAAGTCATCTGCACCTGGCTATGTCACAGGTATATGTAATCATGATTGCTTCCATGGGAGTGTTCTTCATTATGACTATGGGAGGCTTAGATTTCTCTCAGGGATCTATTCTAGGTCTGTCAGCAATTGTTGTATGCACACTTTCTGAGTATGGCATAAGCATTGCGATCATCGGAGGAATATTAACTGGAGCTGCAATTGGAGCCATCAACGGATATTTCTATGTAAGGCGAAAGATAAAGTCCTTCATTGTAACAATCTGTACCATGTTCCTGTTCAGAGGTCTTATCAAGTACCTCACAACCAATGCACCTGTTACAGGTTCAGCTGAACTGATTTTTCTAGACAGCACCGAACTTAAGATCGCATGTACAGCGTTTGTGGTTGTTATTGGCTTTATCTTCTTTAGCTTCACCAAGTTCGGTACCTACCTAAAGGCAATAGGCGCCGGTGAAAAGGCTGCCATGTTCTCAGGAATCCGAACTGACAGAGTCAAGTTCCTGGTATATGTGCTTGCAGGTGCAATCACTGGCTTTGCTGCATTCATCAGTGCTATCAAGGTCGGATCAGTCACCTCATCTGGAGGAAATCAGCTAGAAACGCAGATCCTGATCGCTCTGGTATTAGGTGGTATGCCTATCTCTGGTGGTGCCATGGTTCGCTTCACAAACTTCATCGTAGGCTCTCTGCTCTTTGTAGTACTAAGCAGTGGTCTAACCATGATCGGATTTAGTACTCAGCTTATGCAGCTGATTCAAGGTATCGTGTTCCTGCTGTTCGTAGCAATCTTTGCTGACAGAAAGGCAATCCACGTTATCAAATAAACTTTCAAAACATAACTCTCAAGACTTGCCCCTGTCTGTAAACAGGGGTAAGAAAACTAAATAAACAGAAGGATAAAATTATGGAAAAGCTATATTTCGTTGTCGGTTCACAGTATCTATACGGAGAAGAGTGCTTAAAGCAGGTTGCAGCAGATGCAGCAAGAATGACCGAATTCTTTAACGAAAAATTCAAGGGGAAAGTAACTGTTGAATTGTTACCAACTGTAATTGACTCTGAAACCTGTATAGCTGATTTAAGAAAGGCCAGCTGCGATGATGACTGTATTGGCGTTATCACATGGATGCATACTTTCTCCCCTGCAAAGATGTGGATTAAAGGTCTGCAGGAATTAAGAAAGCCATTACTGCATCTTCATACTCAGGCTAATGAGAAACTCCCATATGCAACCATTGATATGGACTTTATGAATCTCAATCAGGCTGCTCACGGAGACAGAGAATTTGGATTTATCGTCGCAAGACTGGGGATACCTCACGAGGTAGTGGCAGGATACTATGAGCATTGCGATGTAGTACAGAGAATCGGTAAGTTTATTGATGTTGCCCGTGCAATCAATTTCTCAAAGCACCTGAAGGTTGCTTCTTTTGGAAACAATATGAGAGAGGTTGCTGTTACAGACGGTGATCGAGTTGAGTCTCAGATCAGATACGGCTGGGAGTGCAATTATTTTGCAATTGGCGATCTTGTAGATGAGATTGACAAGGTAACAGAAGCTCAGATTGATGAGAAAATGGCTGAGTACGAGTCAAAGTACACCATGAACACAGACAATATCAAAGCTGTTCGTGAACAGGCCCGTTATGAGGTTGGTCTTGAAGTATTCCTAAAGGCCAACGGATTGGGCGCTTTTGCAGATACCTTCCAGGATCTTCACGGATTAAAGCAGTTACCAGGTCTTGCTACACAGAATCTGATGGGTAAAGGCATCGGCTTTGGTCCTGAAGGTGACTATAAGACCTCTGCTTTCTCTGCAGTCCTCATGAAGATGGCCGAAGGAAGAGAGGGTGCTACCGGATTTATTGAGGACTACACCTATGATCTTACCGAAGGCAAGGAAATCGAGCTTGCTTCTCACATGCTGGAGGTTCCTGTAAGCTTTGCAAAAACCAAACCTGAAATAGATGTGCTTCCTCTTGGTATCGGCGGAAAAGAGGATCCTGCCCGTCTTGTATTTGATGGTGTTGAAGGAGATGGCATTCAGGTAACCATGGTGGATATGGGAGATCATTTCAGAATCATCTGTGCGGATATTGAGCTTATCAAACAGCCTGAGCCTATGCCTAAGCTGCCTGTTGCCCGTATCATGTATCGTCATAAGCCAAACTTCAGAATCGGTACTGAAGGCTGGTGCTATGCTGGTGGTGCACATCACAGTGTAGTATCAACAGCTTTGACCCGTCAGGATATTGCACTGTTTGCAAAACTGACTGGAACCGAGTTAATTACTATCGGTGACGATACCACTGAAGCAGATCTACAGAAGCTGGCAATGTATAGATAGTTTCAGTTTTCTGATATTCACAAAAGGGTCGCAGATGCGGCCCTTTTCTCATTGCAAAGCCTTATCCAATAAGCTTTAGATCTTAAAATATTTGATAAATATCAATAATATACAATCACAACTGAGAGGCTAATCTCATTATTCCCCGCAAAACTGACAAAGATTTTCACCAAGACCTATATTGATAAACAAATATGCAGTTATAAGGAGTATTGATATGTTAATTGCAGAATTTATTTTCCTACTAATAATGCTCTATATAGGAAGCAGATTTGGAGGTATCGGACTTGGTGTCATATCCGGAGTAGGACTTTCAATTGAAGTCTTTGTTCTTAGAATGCCACCTGCATCAGCTCCTGTTCAGGTTATGCTGATTATCATCGCAGTAGTCAGCTGTGCTGCAATTCTAGAAGCTGCAGGAGGTCTTAAATATATGCTTCAGATAGCTGAACGCATACTGAGAAAACACCCAAAAAGAATTACGTTTCTAGGTCCTCTGTCAACATATATCATGTCTATCATGCTTGGTACCGGCCATGCCGTTTATTCAATCATGCCGATTATCGGCGATATCGCTCTTAAAAACAAAGTTAGGCCAGAAAGACCAATGGCAGCAGCATCAGTTGCATCACAGCTGGCACTTACCGGCTCTCCTATTTCTGCTGTGGTCGCATGTTATCTTGGAAAGGATGTTCTGCAGATACCTGGACTTGAAAACCTGAATCTGCTGAATATTCTCTGCGTTACTTTCCCTGCAACACTTCTTGGAGTACTGGCTCTTTCTCTGTATTCAAATTTCAGAGGAAAGGAACTTGAGGATGATCCTGAATATCAAAAGAGACTTAGCGATCCTGAATACAGAAAAGAAATAGAAAATTCATCTCATACCACTTTAAACGAGGTAATTCCTTTTTCTGCCAAGCTGTCTGTTTACCTGTTCCTTTTATCTCTTGCCACCATCGTGCTAATTGCTATATTTCCATCTATTAGAACTGTTGGCTCTGATCCTAAGCCTATCAGCATGGGTATCATCATTCAGATGATGATGCTAGCATTTGGAGCAATTATTCTTGTAGCAAGCAAGGTGCCTGTCAAGAACGTGGCAAACGGAGTTGTATTTAAATCAGGAATGACAGCATGTATTGCCATTTTTGGTATTGCGTGGATGTCAGATACCTTTTTCTCCTATGCTATGCCTGAATTCAAAGCAGCCATAACAGGAATGGTAAATGAATATCCATGGACTTTTGCTTTTGCACTCTTTGCTGTATCAGTTGTTGTAAACTCACAGGCAGCAACTGCAAAAATTCTGTTGCCAGTTGCAGTAGCAATTGGTCTGCCAGGACCTGTTCTGATTGGACTGATGCCAGCTACCTATGCATATTTCTTTATTCCAAACTATCCTTCTGATATTGCAACAGTCAACTTTGATCTGACAGGAACTACCAAGATAGGCAAATACTATTTCAACCATTCATTCATGTTTCCAGGTCTGATTGGTGTTGTAGTTGCCTGCCTTGTAGGTTTGGCTTTGGCTCAGATTTTAATCTGATAGTACAAAGCAGCGCTCTCTAACTAAAAAGAGGCGCTGTTTTTTAATCACATGACAGTTCAATTATCTTCAGAGTAGTTCTTAAAGATTTTTCAAAGGAATCTAATGGCAGAAATTCTGCGTAGGAATGAAAATTGTGGGCTCCTGTAAAGTAGTTTGGAGTAACTACTCCTCTAGCGCTTAATGCAGAGCCATCTGTACCACCTCTCATTGCATATGTTACAGGAGTAATCTCAAGCTCTTCTAATGCTCTGTAAATTAGAGCTACAGGTTTGTCGTCCCTCGATACATTATTGGCTATATTCTCGTATGTATCTGTTATCTGGCAGGATATTCTTGCTCCAGGGTGAAGATCTCTGAGCTTTTGTACCGCCTCTTCAACCTTCTGCTTTCTCAACTCAAACTCTGTTCTATCATGATCTCGTATCTGCATACTTAATGAACATTTTAAAGGATCAGATCTGATTGCCGTAAACCACCAGTATCCCTCTTTTCCCTGAGTACACTCTGGGGTCTGAGATCTGTCAAACATTGAAATCAGATCATGGGCTACCATAAGAGGATTTACTAAAACTCCTTTTGCTGACATTGGGTGAGCTGACACACCTGTAATGTCAATCTGAACTGATGCTGCATTAAAGGTCTCATATACAACCTCTCCTAACTGACAGCTGTCAATGGTGTAGGCATAATCAACAGAAAACCTGTCCAGATCAATTAGCTTTGAACCTTTCAGACCGATTTCCTCATCAGGAACAAAGGCAATTTTAATAGTAGGATGCTTCACTGATGGGTCATGAGAGAGAATATCAAGCGCAGTCATAATATTGGCAATAGCAGATTTGTTGTCTGCGCCTAAAACCGATGTTCCATCTGAAAAAAGAATATCCTGTCCAAGATAAGAGATTAGTTCAGGATGCTCTTTTATCCTTACTGAGATATCTTTATCCTTATTTAACAGAACATCTCCACCCTCATAATGAATTACCTGTGGTCTAATTTCTGGGCTTAAAGACACATCAACAGTATCAAGGTGCGCTACAAATCCTACTGTTGAGCCTTCGGTGTTTCCCTTAAGCTCTGCATATAAAATACAGTTCTGCTCATCAAGAAAAACATCATTAAGATTCATCTGTTTGAGCTCTGATTCCAAAAGTCTGGCCAAAAGAAGCTGTCCTTTTGAACTAGGTACAGATACTGCACCTGCATCAGACTGGGAACTGATGTGGGCATATCTTATAAATCTGTCCACCAGGCATTCTTTGTAATTCACTTTTTTCTCCATACGAAGCTTATACAGACATCATAACTCTATGGATTTGGGTACATGGTTGAAGGAAAGTCAAAACCGCTGTTGAATCCAAGAGGAATACCGAGGAACCAGTATGCATATAAAACAACTGTCAGCACGATCAGCAGAGCGAACGTATATGGAAGCATCATTGAACTTAAGGTACCAACTCCTGAAGCCTTGCAGTATCTCTGACAGTAAAGAATCAGCAGAGGATAGAAAGGAAACATAGGAGTACATACATTTACTGCTGAATCAGAAACTCTAAATGCTGCCTGTGTAAGCTCAGGAGAAATACCTAGCATCATCAGCATGGGTACAAAAATGGTTGACAGGATCGCCCATTTTGATGTTGCAGAGGTTATAAGCAGATTGAGCATGGCTGTCAGCATGATGATTCCAAACAGTGTTGCTCCTGATGGCATTCCCATATCTTTCAGGAACTGAGCACCTGAAATAGCCAGAAGAGAACCGATATTTGAATTTCCGAAAACATACAAGAACTGACCGGCAAAGAAACAGAACACAATGAAAGATAGAAGCATCTTCATAATATTTTCCATTGCACCAATCACTTCCTTTGAATTCTTAAATGAACCTGAAAGGAAACCATATACAAGACCAGGAGTTGAAAAGAAAATGAATAGCAGTGGAACAAGCCCCTGCATTACAGGTGCTTTTGGAGAGGTTAATGATCCGTCGGGAGCTCTCAGAATTGAGTTATCAGGGTAACACAGTAAAAACAGGAGACCTAGCAGAGCGACGATTGAGAGTACAGCAAAATAGTATGCTCTGTTTTCTTCTTTTGAAACATCTTTGTCAAACACAGACTTTTCAACAGTCAGATTATTATCAAGCGGCATTGTTGCCCACAGACGAGGCTCTACAATCCTGTCTGTAACAAACCATACAGCAGCAATTACAAAGAAGGTTCCTCCTAGTGCATAAAAGTAGTTACACAGAACATTAACACTGTAGGAAGGATCAATTGAATGGGCTGCGGTCTCTGTAAACCCCTGCATTACAGGATCAATGATTGACGGTGTAAATGAAGCAGTAAAACCTCCTGCTAGACCTGCAAATGAACAACCTATGCCTGCTAGTGGATGCCTTCCTGAAATATAGAAGACTAAAGCAGATACAGGCATTAAGATGGTATAGGCACTGTCTGATACAATATGACACAGAATAGAAACAAGAATCACTGTAGGTGTGAGTATCTTTTTAGGTGTTACTGAAAGGAACTTCTTGATAAGAATATTAACAAAACCAGAACCTTCAGCTATACCAATACCCAAAGTTGCAACTATGGTAATGCCCAGTGGAGGGAAGGACATAAAATTCTTTACAGAACTTACTATAAGTGCCAGCAGATTTTCAGGTGTAAACATATTTACGATTCTGATCTTTTCATGGGTATTTGGATGAATATAATCAAAATCGACATATGACAGGCACAATGAAAGGATCATTGTAAATATAAGCGCATAGATAAACAGCATGGTAATATGAGGCAGTTTGTTTCCCAGCTTTTCCACACCATTTAGGAGGCTATCAAAAAGACCTCCTCTTTTTCTGACTTGAGCAACCATAAAATCACCAAATATATTCTCTATTCTAAATTTTTATCGGCATTATTATACATGAGAAAAACACTGATAAAGATGTCATTTATTCCTTACTGTAAGGCAATTATTCCTTTTGTAAATTAAATCAGAACTGATGTAACCTGTGAGATCTCCTTTGCACTGTTCTTAGGCATTTCACAGAGGTGTTGAATAAATTATATATTCTGCAACAATTTAGCGACGAGATTTTTTGAGGTTATAAAATGCACAACAAATTATTATCATTATTCACTGTACTCGGCGTATTGTATCTATGCTCCTGTGCTCAAACTACCAATTCAATGTTCAAAGATGACAGATCACAGCTGCTGCTTGTATCGGAAGAAGAACTAAATCAGGAAGCTAAACAGGCTTATGATGAGGTTATCAATCAGGCTAAAGCAAATAAAACACTCAATGCTGATAAAAAGTTCTACAGCAGAGTTTCTTCAATATCTGATCGTCTCATCAAAGTTGCACCAGAACTTAGACCTGACTGCAAAGACTGGGCTTGGGAGATCAATACAATCAAAGATCCAACAGTAAATGCCTGGTGTATGCCTGGAGGAAAAATCTGTGTATATACAGGACTTAACGACGCGCTCAATCTCAATGATGATGAATTAGCTTCTATTATTGGTCACGAAATCAGCCATGCTCTCAAGGAGCATTCAAGAGAAAAGAGAAGCCAAGCTGCAGTTCAAAGTGGTTTAACTTCAGTTGCTAAGCTACTTGGCATAAAAGATGAAACTGCAAATCTAGCAAACTCAGCATACAATGTGGCCTTTGCAATGCCATTTAGCAGAGATCAGGAATCTGAATCTGATAAATATGGTTTAGAACTTATCTACAAGGCTGGCTTTGATCCACAGGGATCTGTTAATGCTATGAAGAAACTCAATGAATTTGAGAAGAAGGCTCAGGCTGCAGAAAAGACTGGCAGCAACATTGCAAGAGCTTTTGTCAACAGACTAACCAGCACACACCCTGCCAGTGAAGAGAGATATCAGGCTCTTCAGAAGCTTATTGACGAAAACCATTTAACTAAACTTAATCGAGATACAAAATAACCTGATTGATTTTATGAGGCAAGACAATTGGAGAGGGGGATGCAGACAAAATCCCCCTCTCACATTTTGAGGTGAGCTTTTTACGGCATATCAAGATTGACATTTACAATGATGTATTTGTGCACGTCAAATCTTATTTTGACTCAAGTTTTGCGAATCAAAATTAAACAAAACAATGCTCGCAAGGTGATCGCATTTTCGTGACCACATTGTGCGATCACAAGGAGTAAATGAACAGAAAGTGACATTGCGTGTCAAGAAGAAATAATTAAGGCTATCCCTTTGATTAAGAATAAAAATCTTTTGATACTTATTGATACTTTTCTGAAATTTTGCAAACTAGTAGACATCATCAAATCCCATCACCTCAATCTTAAATTTATTATTTGAAATAACAGCAAAAATTCAATAGAAAGAGATTGACTTTTTATTATAAACTAGTAGTCTATTATGTATACTAGTTTATTGGTGTTTATAAAATGTCTGACTCAGCCTTACTTAATAAACTTCCTCAGATTTACTTTGAAAGAAAAACTGTACGCAATGCCACTTACGTCAAGGCATTTGATGGAAATGAATGGATTAAAGAGAAAGGGTATGCAATAAAAAAGAACCCTCGCACAATTGGAGTTATTTCAAGTGGCTCAGGATGCGGTCTTATCAGATTTACGACTGAATTCATAACAATGAATCCCGATTTTAAGGATGTTGCTGTTGTCAGATATCAGAACGATAGTACAGGTAAATTTGAATTAAAAATAGAACACTCTGCAAGAGCACATGTTATTACCAGACAGATCCCAAAGTGCAGCCATGATGTTAAATCAGTGTTATCAGTTGGAGTTTTCCTTGTGGCAAGAAATCTTCTTGCAGATGATCCTTTATTAACCTGTCTTAAACAGTGTTTTCCTTCAACATATGAGAAACTTCTGTCACTGGCGCTGTACTGCCTTGACACCGGAGACTTTAAAAGTAACCGATATGCCTTATACGCCAGATCACATAAGCTTCTTGATAATACCGAGCTTTCTCCTTCTGCTATTACAAGACTGTTTCAGAGTATTAGTGAAACTGACGAGCTTAATTTTTTTAAATTCTACACCGAGGAGCTTTATCAGAAACACAAAGTCGCATCCAGGAGATTCTGGGCTTTGGATTCCACCTCTATCAGTACATATGCAGGCTATACTGACGCTAAATACGGACACAACAAACAGAATGAGGATATTCCGCAAATCAACGTTATGATGCTTACTGATCAGAAATCAGGGAGACCTTTATTCTACAGTCGCTTTAATGGCTCAATTCCTGATGTATCAACAGTAGCATCAACCTTTAATACTCTACTTCACATCGGTACCCGCTCATTTGTTGCAGTAATGGACAGAGGATACTACAGCAAGGATAACCTCGACGAAATGGTAAGTACCGGCTATCACTTTTTAATCTGTGTACCTCTTGAGAAAGTATCAACCTTCAAGGAGGAAATCCATGAAGCTTCAGTGGCCTTCCTTAAGGGAGACAAATACATATCTGCAATTGATGAGAATGTTTTTACAAAAGAAGGCGAGTACGAATTCAGAATAAAAGGGAAAAGGGTAAAGAAAAAACTTTTCGTTCACGTTTTTTATGATCAGGAACGCGCAGGAGCAATTACCAAGAAGATCCAGAAGCGCAGAAGCGAAGTAATAAAAATGCTCAACGAGCATGCTGAGCTGGATGGAGATAATAAAAGCTTTACAGAACGCTACCTTATCCAGAATGAGGATGGCAACATAGAATTAAATAACGGAGAGTTTCAGAAAGCCAATGAAAAGGCGGGAATATTTGTTCTGGTATCTGATGTAATAAGCGACGGAAAACAGGCTTATTACGGATATAAGGACAGAAGGACAGTAGAAGACTGCTTCTTAAACCTCAAGGTCAAAATGTGCTGTGACAGATTCAACACATCAAGCGAAGATTCTTTGCCTGGCAAGTGCTTTGTCGAGTTTCTTGCACTTACTCTGTATATGAGAATGATTTACATACTCAGAAGTAACATGGATAACGGCAAACCTGTTCCACATCATTCTGTTCGCACGATTCTAAGAGAGCTGGATGGAATAAAAGAGATAACATTTGCAGACAGCTACGTTACAGTTCTGCCAGTTTCAAAGTCACAAAAAGAAAGTTTACATGTGTTCGGAGTAAAGGAGCCAGTTAACAGATACGAAGAGAAAATAGCAATCCCAAATATGGTCAAGTACGCCAGAAAACCGCATGGAGACAAGGCTTAATCAGGGACCGAAAAAAAAGTTCAAACAGACTTGAGCTAGTAGACAATTGTTGCAAAACTTGGGATATTTTCTATGGGGAATGGTGCGAAAGGAGGGACTCGAACCCTCACGCCTTGCGGTACAAACACCTGAAGCTTGCGCGTCTACCAATTTCGCCACTTTCGC
>JBJFET010000013.1:0-19599 GCA_051891035.1 Succinivibrio sp.
ATATCTATTCATTAAGTTTTGTCGCTATTTTCATATTCTTTCTATTTCTTTTTCTTCGACCAAAGATCTTTATCAGCGTAGTTAAGATCACATCTGTCCTGTTTATCTTTGTATTCCTGATTGAGTTTGCACTACTAACACTACTTCATTGTTTGTAATAGGTACTCTGAACATTGTATTCCTGTTCTATTCTGATATATATGCTGTCTAATCCGAATAATATGTAAATTACAGTCACAGGGGATCTATCTGTTTGGATCAGGTGCAAATGATTATGCCTTTTTTCAAGACTACTTTATCTTAAGGAGAATTTCGGCTAGTGACTTCATGTTCAGATTTGTGGTGTATGGATAGGAGAAATAAAAATGCCTCACAAACCGGAGGCATTTTGCTGAACTGAACTACTCTTTATTTAGACCTTTTCGGATAAGAGCATCTAGCTTCATACTCTCTGTGAGTAGAGAATCATACCTAAGATCAAGATCTGGCATATAGCGCAGATTCAATCTTGAAGCTAGCTGAGATCGCAGGAATCCCTTTGCACTCTTCAGACCTTTCATCGCGTCTTTAATCTCTTCCTGATTATCTGTAAGGAAAGAAATATATACTCGCGCATTTCTAAGATCAGGAGATACATCCACCTCAGTAATGGTTGCATTCTTAACTCTTGGATCTTTGAGTTCGTTCTGCAGAACATCTGCAAGCTCTCGCCTTACAGATGCTGCAATTCTTTCATTTCTACCGTAACTTCTTGGCATATATTCCTTTAATCAAGTGTACGTGCAACTTCAACTTTCTCGAAGCACTCGATACGGTCGCCTACGCGAACATCCTGATAGTTCTTGACACAGATACCGCACTCGTTGTTCTGCTTAACCTCAGATACGTCATCCTTGAAACGACGCAGTGAATCAAGCTCACCCTCGAAGATAACTGTATTGTCACGAAGCACACGTATTGGAGCTGAACGCTTAACCACACCTTCAACAACCATACAGCCAGCAATAGCACCATACTTAGGATGACGGAAGATTTCACGTACTTCAGCATATCCGATAAAGTTCTCTCTGATCTCTTTCTTGAGAAGACCTGACATTGCCTTCTTGACATCATCAATCAGATCGTAGATAACGCTGTAGTAGTGCAGATCAACTGCCTCATTATCAATAACCTGTCTGGCAGGACCGTCAGCACGAACGTTAAAGCCGATTACAACTGCTCCATCAGCTGCTGCAAGTGTAGCGTCGTTAGCAGTAATACCACCTACGCCTGAACCGATAATCTTAACCTGTACCTCATCATTGCCAAGCTTGAGCAGTGCATCAGAGATGGCTTCAACTGAACCTTGTGTATCAGCTTTGAGTACAACCTTAAGCTCAGATGCGTTACTCTCCTTGAACATTGAGGCAAGCTGTGCGCTCTTCTGCTTGGCGATCTTGAGTTCACGGTATTTGCCCTGACGGAACAGTGCAACTTCACGTGCCTTGCGCTCATCAGCTACAACAGTAACCTCGTCACCTGCTGAAGGAACACCTGATAAACCGAATACCTCTACAGGAATAGAAGGACCGGCTTCTGTCAGCTCCTTACCGTTTTCATTGCGCATTGATCTTACACGGCCATACTGCAGACCACACAGGATGATATCGCCCTTCTTTAGGGTTCCTGAACGGACTAGCACGGTTGCAACAGGACCACGCCCCTTATCAAGACGGGATTCAATGGTTACACCCTCAGCCATACCGTCATGTACAGCCTTAAGCTCTAGAACTTCAGCCTGAAGTGTGATTGCCTCTAACAGTTCATCAACACCCATACCAGTCTTTGCAGATACCTCTACAAACTGGTTCTCACCACCCATTGACTCAGGGATAACAGAGTGCTGCATCAGCTCATTGATTACGCGCTGTGGCTCTGCACCTGGTTTATCCATCTTATTGATTGCAACAATCATTGGAACCTTGGCTGCTTGAGCATGCTGAATAGCTTCAAGAGTCTGAGGCATTACACCGTCATCTGCTGCTACGACAAGAACCACAATATCTGTACACTGCGCACCGCGTGCTCGCATTGCTGTAAATGCCGCATGGCCAGGGGTATCAAGGAAGGTAATACCGTCATTTCTTGTCTGAACGTGGTAAGCACCGATTCTCTGGGTAATACCACCGGCTTCTCCTACAGCTACTTTTGACTTTCTGATGTAATCAAGCAAAGATGTCTTACCATGGTCAACGTGTCCCATGATGGTAACAACAGGTGCCCTTGGTGTAGCCTCTGCCTTGGTATTCTTATTGCCGTTTAAAAGCTCATCTTCAAGCTCATTCTCTTTTCTTAGAATAACCTTGTGTCCCATTTCTTCAGCGACAAGCTGGGCTGTTCCCTGATCTAACACCTGATTGATGGTTACCATTTCACCTAGTTTCATTAAGGTTTTGATAACCTCAGTAGCTTTAACAGCCATCTTTGCTGCAAGATCAGCTACAGTGATGGTTTCACCGATCTCAACATCACGAGTTACAGGAACTGCAGGACGGTTAAAGCCGTGCTGCTGCTGATTGAGTTTAGCCGCGCCCTTAACACCTTTGGCGCTCTTGCCTGGCTTCTGTCTACGGTTTGGCTGACTCTGCTCAGCATCCTCAAATCTCTTTGAGCCTCTTCTGTCTGCTGAATTTCTGTCGCGATGACGGCCACGGTTTTCTTCCTCTCGCTCCTGTCTTGCTTCAGCTTCACGGACATACTGAGATGTAGCAAAATCGTCATCATCACTCTGATGTGAACGGGCTTCTTCTTCTGCAGCCCATCTTGCCTCATTCTCTTCGGCAAGCTTTCTTGCCTCCTCAGCAAGTCTCTTTGACTCTTCCTCGCTCTTGCGCTTTTGCTGCTCTTCCTGAGCACGACGCAGCTCTTCAGTAGCCTTGTCCTCGTGCTTCTCCTTGCGAGCCTGCTGTGCAGGAGCTGTTTTGGCACTGGCTGCCTGACTGGCCTTTAAAGCTTCCTGAGCTTTGCGTTGCTTCTCAGCCTCAGCCTTTGCCATCTCTGCTCTTTTAGCCTCTTGTTCAATTCTTGCTTGCTCAGCAAGTCTTGCCTCTTCTTCAGCTTTCTGCTTTGCAAGAGCTTCCATCTCCATCTGAGCCTTACGCTCTTTTGGATCAATAATTACTTTCTTTTTACGGACTTCTACCTGAACCTTCTTTGAACTACCACCGTTCTGAAGTGTTACAGTGCCAGAAGACTTCTTCTTTAAAGACATTCGCTTTGGTGCAATATCCTGATTTTCTTCGTTCATGATTAAAGTCTTCCCGTATTATTTCTCGTCTTTAAACCAGTACTCATTACGAGCTGCCATAATGATTTGACCTGCCTTATTCTCATCAAGGCCATCAATTTCAGTTAAATCATCAATTGCCTGCTCGGCTAAATCCTCACCGCTCTTGATTCCCTTGGCGATAAGCTTAGATGCCAGTTCCTTGTCAATTCCTTCAAGTGCTGTAAGCTCATTTATACTCTGTGCGTTATCAGCATTTTCCTTGTTCTCTACAGCCTGTCTTGCAACTTCCTGTAACTGCTCTGCTACCTCTTCATCCATGCCATCGATTGAGAGAAGCTCTTCTTTCTCAACATAGGCAACCTCATCTAAGGTAGAGAAACCGGCATCAGCTAAAGCTGTAGCAAACTCTTCATCAACGTTCAGATACTCCTCAAAGAGTTTTACAACCTTGCCGACTTCGTTCTGAATATCTTTCTCAAGCTCGGCTTCAGTCATAACTTTAAGTTCCCAGCCGATTAACTGTGAAGCAAGTCTTACATTCTGACCGTTCTTGCCGATAGCAAGAGCAAGATTCTCTTCTGCTACAGCAATCAGGATAGTGTGATCATCCTCGTTAATGATAATTCTTGAAACCTCAGCAGGCTCCATTGCGTTTGTCACATACTGTGCAAGATTCTCATCGTATAAAACAACGTCAATCTTTTCTCCTGACAGCTCATTTGATACTGCCATTACACGTGCGCCTCTCATGCCGATACATGCGCCACGAGGATCAATTCTTCTGTCCTTTGAACGAACTGCAATCTTTGCTCTTGAACCTGCATCACGTGCAACGCCCATGATCTCAATAACATCTTCGCCGATCTCTGGAACTTCAATTCTAAAGAGTTCTCTTAAGAATTCAGGAGAAGTTCTAGAACAGATAATCTGAGGACCACGGTTTGATTCCTGCTTAATTTCCTGAAGCAGAACCTTGACTCTGTCACCGCGACCATAGGTCTCGTGAGGAATAATCTGCTCACGCTTCAATACAGCCTCGGCATTATTGCCAAGATCAAGAACCATAACCTCATGAGACATCTTCTTTACAGTAGCGTTTACCACGTGACCTACTCTGTCGCGCTGCTCTGCTACAACCTGCTCGCGCTCAGCATCCTTTACCTTCTGAGATAAAACCTGCTTTGCTGTCTGAATGGTAATACGGTCAAACTCAACTGATGGGATCTGCTCCTCAACAATATCGCCTGCCTGAATGCCCTGATGATCAACTGATGCTGCTGCAAGTGAAATCTCCTGTGCAGGTTTCTCAAGTGGACCGTCTGTATCAACTACCACCCATCTGCGGAAAGTATCATATGAACCTTCCTTGCGATCAATCTGAACACGAACCAGAATCTCTACAGGATACTTTTTCTTTGTAGCTGTAGCTAAAGCTGTCTCTAAAGCTTCAAAAATCTTATCCCTAGGAATTGCTCTTTCGTTTGACAGTGCCTCAGCTATGGCAATTATCTCTTTACCCATTTTTTATCAAGTCCTCTCTATGACAAGCTTTTTGGAGCTTTTTTGTTATTGTCTGGAAACTCAGGAACCAGTCTTGCAGTTGAAATATTTGAAAAGGCAACCTCTACGACTCCTGATAGCTTATCGTTGATTTTAAGCATTCCGTCATCTGTCACTTCTTCTAATACACCCTGAAGCTTCTTTCTGCCCTGAGTCGGTATTCTAAGCTCAGCCTTTACAGTTTTTCCTGTGTAGGCCTGAGCCTGCTCAAGTGTGAACAAAATTCTGTCAAGACCAGGTGAAGATACCTCTAATGTATATTTAGGAGAAATCAGATCAGCTGTATCTAGTGCAGGTGAGAGAACATCCATAAGCTCTCCGCACTTGTCAGCACTTACGCCCTCTTCTGAATCAACAAATACCTGCAACATAGCATGATCGTTTCCACCTCTGAATCTGATACCCCAGACTTTTAAATCCAGAGATTCAACCAAAGGTGTAACAAGCTCTGTTACCTTCTCTTCAATGGTTCCTGACATTAGCACCTCATAATTCTGTTACGACCATAAAAAAAGGACCACTAAAAAGGTCCCTTTCATCTGAAGTTCCTCTATATCTGGAATTGACATGGTCGATTCCAGGTTCAAGCTCACACTTGAACAGGCTTGAAACTAAACTTCAAGCATGTTATTTATACCAGATTATATAAAAAAAATCAAGTTTTAGAAGCTTCATTTCTTATCAGTTTCAATACGTTTATTCCGGTCGCATCTGCACTGAAAACCTCAATCAGCCATCCGTCAACTTCAAGCAGTTCACCCTGCTTGGGAACGCGCTGCAGTCTGTCCAGAACATAACCTGCAATTGTCTGATAATGTTCTGACGGAGGCAGTTCAAGACCAGTGGTTCTTGCCACGTCAGTAAGAATTGCATCACCGTCAATTCTGAAGATATCATTCTTGCCAAGTCTTACTATTTCAGGAGTTTCACTCTTCTCGGGCATCTCGCCTGTGATCTCCTCAATAATGTCATGAATGGTTACGATACCTTCAAAGCACCCAAACTCGTCAAAGACAAAACCAAAATACCTCTTGCTCTGCCTGAACTGCTCAAGTGCACTTAGAATATTGATAGTCTGAGGCAGGTAAATAGGCTCCTGAACAATTGCTCTGATATGCTCTGCATCTGCCTTGTCATTGACAAGAAGCCCCAGAAGATCGGCCCTTGAGACATAGCCTAAAGGCTGATCCTTCTGTCCGTCCCTGTATGCGATAAGCGAGGTCTTTGTACTCTTTAGAGCCTTGTTTAAGATATAGTCTCTGTCCCTGTCGACATTAAGCTTCTGCAGATCGGTTCTTGCAGTCATCACAGCCTTTACAGGAAGACTTGACAGTTCAAGCACCCTTGAGACCATTTCCTTTTCCTGCTTGTTGAACACATAGGCACTAGGTCTTGAAACAATTGCTTCCTGGAATGAATGCACATCATCATCCTTAGAGCCTAGTAGTCTTAATACCATATGCGCAGCAACCTGTCTTGACTGCATATTGCTCGTGTGCTTGAGTTTCAGGACATTCTTTCTTGATACCTGATTGAATACCTCAATGAGCAGTGAGAATCCTATTGCCGAGTACAGATATCCTTTTGGTACTGCAATATGGAAAGCCTCCATTATCAGAGAAAAGCCGATAAGAAGCAGGAATCCAAGACACAGAATGACAACTGTAGGATGTCTTGAAACAAAATCCGCTATAAATCCTGAGGCCCACATCAGCATGAGCATAGAGATTGTCACGGAAATTATCATGATATAGACATGATTTGTCATACCCACAGCTGTAATGATTGAATCTCCCGAGAACAGAGCATCGAGTATCATGATCTGTGTTGCCACAATGGCAAATGAGCTGCCGGCAGACTTGCTTACAGATACAGATTCTTCTGATCCTGAGTATTCAAGCTTTGAATGAAGTTCCTCTGTTGACTTGTATATAAGAAAGGCTCCACCTAGAAACATCATGAGATCACGAACGGATACATCAAATTCCCATACCGTGAATAAAGGCCTTGCTATTGCCATGACGTAGGCGGCAAATATCATCAGAATTATTCTGATTACAAGAGCTCCGCCAAGACCGATGTTTCTTGCAAGCTTTCCCTGATGGGCAGGAAGCCTAGCTGATAGAATCGCAATAAAAAGCAGATTATCAATACCAAGTACTATCTGGATTGCTGTCAGGGTTAAAAGACCTACCCAGGCTGTAGGATCCATCACCCACAGCATATCAAACAGCAGTGTTGGATGTGTCAGAGCCTGTTCATGCATATTATCTGGCTCCTGACTTTATGATTTGAAAATTGTTGAAAAGTGGTGTTTCTAGAAAAATATCCCTTAAGATACTCGGGTCTGCGTTCATTTATTTTTATTAATGCTCTCTTAAAAAATAAAACATTCATGATATGAATTGCCAAGACTTTACATTCTTTGTGTTAACTGCACATAACATCTCTGTAAAGTTTTATGACAATACTTATCATACAAAGAATTTCGTGATTAGCATAGTCTAATCAGGATATTCATCTTTGCAATGAGATCAGAAACAACTTTTATTATGCTATTTGCTCTGCTGTCAGATCTCTATCTTCATGTATAGTTTACATGGTAATTGATGAAGTTTTGATTCCAGATCCATTCTTTTATTTCAATCACGTTTTCTGAACAAATTTAGTGCGATTTTTCTGCAAAAACTCGATATTCATCATCATTTTGCATGATGGACCAGCATGCGTCTCATTTTTACTGTTCTCCTAAAATTCAAAATCTGCTGTTCTGCTAAATTTTAAGATGCAAACCGATTGATTCAGTATTCCTATTCGCCTACTTTATGAGGCTACTACGAAGATGAAATATAATCTGAAAACCAAAATCAATCTCGCAATCATGCTACCAATTCTGCTGCTGATTGTTATCGCTACTATATTCTTATGTTATACAAGTTACTCTAATACTAGTAACAGTGCATTCTCATCAGTATCCTCTCTTGCCTCTGGCAATGTTCATAATATTGAGCTTTGGCTTAATAAGGAAAGTGAGATCATAAAAAACTACTCAGAACTTGAGAATTCTGATTCAGCAGATGTAAAGACTCTTGAGGACAGAAACTTATCTGCCATAATATCTGCCACCTCCGATTTTATGGCCGTGTACTACTGCTCTCCTGAAGGAAAAACCTACCATGTCGAGGTCAGTGTCGAAGACTTCCTAAAAATGGGATTTGATCCAAGAACACGAGACTGGTATAAAAAGACTGTTGAAAACAGGGGGCAGAATGTAATCTCAGAACCTTATGTCGATCAGGTTACAAAGAAAATGGTTATCACCATTTCTCACACCACAGCCAAAAATGGTGTCGTAGGAGGAGACATTTTCACTGATTACATCTCAAATACCGTCTCTAATATCGATCTTCCGGCAAGTGGCTTCTCTGTACTGGTTTTTGGCAGGGACAACAATATCCTCGCCTATAAGGACGACTCTCTGGCCGGCAAGAAACTTGTCGATCTGGATAAGGGACTCACTCCTGAGGTAATTGAAAAAATCGATTCAAGAGATTCGTTTTGCAATGTCAGACTGGATAACGGAGATACCATGCTGGCTTATTCAAAGCAAGTTCAGGGGGCTCCATGGAAGCTTCTTATATTTGTAAAGAAATCTGACTTCTATATAGGAATGTATCTTGCCATGCTCGGCGAGATCCTCATCATGCTTGCCATTGCAACTGTTACCTTCTTCTCTGTGGGCTACTACCTTAAAAAAGGTGTGGTACGACCAATCATCAAGGTCGCTGATTTTCTCAAAAGGCTGGCAATGGGAAACGCCGATCTCAATTCAAGGGTTTACATCAGAACAGGTGACGAACTTGAAGTTTTAGGAGACGACTTCAACAGCTTCCTTGATAAACAGAAACAGTCTATTCACAAGGTAACCTCTCACATCAGTGATATGGGCAAGATTTCTACTGACAATAACGATCTTATCAGCAGAAGTTTTGAAAATCAGAAAGGTGTTGTTCTGAACATGATTGATTCTTTAGAAAGGATCACCGGTACCGGTAATGAAATCATAAAGGGAACAGATGAGACCGTTGTCAAACTCAGAGAGCTTGCTTCAAAATCAAATCAAGGAATTGAGGTGGTATCCTCTACTCAAAATGCAATTTCCAATCTTGAAAAATCAATCGAGCTTACAAAACATGCTGTCTATCAGGTTAAGGACTACCCCCAGAAGATTCAGGAAATGAGTTCTAATATCGAGGATATTGCCAATCAGACCAATCTGCTTGCCTTAAATGCTGCAATTGAATCTGCTCGCGCAGGTGTGGCAGGACGAGGATTTGCTGTGGTTGCCGATGAAGTTAGAAATCTTGCGATTAAGACTCAGAAATCAACTGATGAAATCTCTCGGACCATTCAGATACTTACACAGAACACCAGTCAGACTATTGATCTTATTGACAGAAGCTCTCAGGACTGCAGTGCTTCTATATCAAGTACCAATCAGGCAACTGACTTCATAAGCGGATTTTCACAGGAAATTGCTCAGCTAGAACAGAGTGCCACAACTATTATCACTCTTGCTAAAGAGCAGTCAGAAGAAATTAAGGCTGCGGAAAATTCTGTTCACAATGTGACACAGTCACAGAATGATCTTCATGAATCTCTAAATCAGTGTAATCAGAATATTGCTCAGCTTACCGCAAAATCTGAAGAGATCCGTGACGCTATGCTTCAGAATTCAAAAAAGTAGCATTCAGACTTAGCTATCAGAAAAAATCTGATAGCTAAGCTCACGATAACTATCTAAAAGAGGAGCCTTTTCTTTTTGAAAAGAAAGCTGTCTTGTCAGTAGCAGATCCTCTTGATTTGATGGCATAGGAACGGGATGACTTTGAATTAGGCTTGCTGCTATCCTTGCTTACAGAAGAATGTGACACCACATGACTTACTCTGCCACCAGATGTGAACTTCTGCTCACGGTCATAGCCCTTGCCAAAAGTTCCTGTTTTCCTGCCAGATTTTTCTGAAAAACCGTTCTTTGATTCCTGAGAATTTCTCTGCCTGCCAAAACTTCTGTTCTGCTTTGAGTCAGGTTCCTTTTTCATGGCTTTCTTTCGTCTGTCAAATGAAGCTCTAGAAGACTCTGAACCTTCTCTTTGAGGTTTTCTTCCCTTTGTGGCTCCTGTTGATTTAAGTTCCAGTGATGGGGCCTGTTCTGTAATCTCAGGAAGCTTTACAGCTTTTCTTAATTTGTTGATTTCCTTTAAGGTTAGTTCTCTGAACTGACCTGTCTTTAATTCCGGATCAAGATCAATGCCTGCATATCTGATCCTGATAAGACGGGATACCTTAAGACCCACAGCTTCCCATAAACGGCGGACCTCACGCTTTCTTCCCTCTTTCAGGGATACATGGTACCAGGCATTGCGTCTCTCACCGCCTACATAGGTAACCTTACTGAACCTGGCCTTGCCATCTTCAAGCATTACCCCCTGTGTAAGCCTGTCAAGCTGCTCTTCTGTAACCTCTCCGTAGATTCTTGCAGCATATATTCTTTCTACACCGAATTTTGGATGCATGAGGGCATTGGCTAGCTCACCGTCAGTGGTAAACAGCAGAAGTCCTGAGGTGTTGATATCCAGTCTGCCTATATAGATCCATCTTCCTGATGGTGGCTTTGGAATATGATCAAATACAGTAGGTCGGTTTTCCGGATCAGAGAGGGTAGTAAGTTCTCCTTCTGGCTTATGGTACATAAGCACACGGCATGACACGGATGAACTGTCAGGAGAGAGAACTTCCCTGCCATCAATTTTTACAACAATACTGTCCGCCTCAAATCTGTCACCAATTGAGGCTATCTTTCCATTTACGGTAACTCTGCCCTGATCAATCATCTGCTCAAGGGCTCGTCTTGAGGCTATTCCTGCGCGGGATAAAATTTTCTGTAACTTCTCAGTCATAAATAATAAAATTCTTATACAAAATAGATTTACCTGCCTATTTTAGCATTTAAAGGGAATTTTCCAAAACGAATGTGCAAAGAGCCCGATATTCACTAATCTGCTATTATGTATAATGGGATCAGACTGTAACTCTTCTGCAAATATAATATTCAGTTTGGCTATATACAGTTCAACGTAAGGACTATTCATGACGTATTCAGAAAAGACGCAAACCATTGAATGCAATCTTTTTGGCAAGAGTTTCAATTTAAGATGCGCTGACAGGCAGAAAAAAAGCCTGCAGGAGGCTATTGAATCTCTGCAACAGAAAGCATCTGCCATGATGAGAGAGAACCCCTCACTTACCCCAGATCTTGCAGCAATTCTCATTGCAATTGATGCTGAGAGTTCTCTTATCAGAGAAAGAAGTACTCAAAGACCTTTTGAAAAGAAGGCTCAGCAGCTTATGGAAAAAATGAAGGCTGAACTTATAAGAGTGAAAAATGTGTAAAGTATCAGACAGCAAAAAATTGAGAAATACCCTAAGACAGGGAATTTTGAGTAAAAGACGCAGTATTACTCTAGAGGAAGCATACGCCTCAGGGCTGAAGATCGCTGATCGCTTGAAAACACACGATTTTTTTAGCTGCAAACGGGTGGTAGGCTCATACCTGAGTATGGGAGGAGAACTCTCAACTGTTCCTGTCAATGAGTATGTTATGCAGAATCACATCCTTGGTCTGCCTTTCATGGATGTCCATGTCAAAGGGCATATGGATTTTTACCTTTACAGAAAAGGCGACCCTCTGATTGAAAACCGATTCCATATTCTCGAGCCAGAAAATATCAGCGATAACCTTTTGTCTCCTGACAAGTTTGAAGCACTGATTGTTCCTCTGGTGGCTTTTGACCAAAAAGGAAACAGGCTTGGAATGGGTGGAGGATACTATGACAGAATGCTAAAGAAGGTGTCAGCAAGATGTCTTATCATCGGAGTAGCATACGACTTTCAGGAGCTTGAGAACGTTCCTGTTGAAAAGTGGGACATGCCACTGCACGAAATCATAACTCCTACACGACATATCGTATTCTAATCATGGATAACAAAAAACCTCCATCAGGAGGTCTTTTGAAAATCTGAAGCTAATCTGTCAGCTAATCAGCTTTTGGTGCATCTGTGGAATCTGATACAACTGGAGCATCAGTGTTTACAACAGGAGCATCGGTATTTACAACTGTCTGATCAACAACTTCTGATGCAGGAGCATCACCGATATTGCTGAAACCTGACTGCTTATCCTCAGGTTTCTGAAGATAGCCTAGGAACAGGCAGATACCAAAGAAAAGAACAATCAATGTCCATGTTGATCTTGTCAAAAAGTTACCAGATCCAACTGAGCCGAACACAGTATTTGAAGCACCGGCACCAAATGAAGCACCCATGCCAGCACCTTTACCCTGCTGAACAAGGATCAGTGCAATCATTGCAATTGCAACCAGTAATAAAACAACAATTCCTACTTCGTACATGATAACGCATCCTATTATTGCGTATTTGATATCCTCATCTGCCTAAGCTTGAGAATTCCTACTGCAGAGATTTATTTCTTAGCCTGCTTTAGAGAGCTGAATTTGTAACCTCAAATGAGTTTCACAAAAACTGCAGTCATCCTTGATCTTCAGATAATCCGGTTTATAACCGGATCCCCTCAAAAGCCGAGCATATTCTGCCCTTGTGCCAATAATCTAATTTTAACACAGATGCTCAGTGCAGACACATCTGAGTAATCAGACGCCTTATATCCTGACGTTAAGGACAGGAATATACGATGTCTTTTGATAAACTGACCAAAGATAATACTAATAATTGTGTATTTTTTCAAGCTATTTTGTTGTCCATAATAAGAATGAACTGCTCTTTGATGGCAAAACTATGCACCTGGCAGTTCTGATATGATTAAGCAATAAAGGCTGATGTTCATGAATAGATCTGAAATGAAAATCTGTAGGTCAAGGCTTTTGTTAATCAGGATGTACTCACTTAAGTGGTTAGGGCAACTATGAGGGGTGGTACATAAAAACCAAAAGCAGCACTCCCTATGTTAATTAGCCTTATTAAGGAGTGCTGCCAAGTTAGGCAGTATACAGCTTTGCCTATATTCTGGACTTTTCCTTATGCATTTTCACAGCCTGACTGATGAATAATGACATCAGCAATGCGCTGAGCCTTTGTATGAACATCAGCTGCATCTTCACCCTCTACCATTACTCGAACAACAGGCTCTGTACCTGATTTGCGCAATAGAACTCTGCCATTCTCACCAAGCTCTTTTTCAACCTCTTTTACAACAGACTGTACCTTGTCATCTGTTGTTACATCCAGACCTGCAGTCAGGCGTACGTTGATAAGATCCTGTGGGTACATTGTAAGTCCTGCAGAAAGATCCTCTACTGTCTTCTGCTCATACATACAGGCCTTTAATACCTGAAGTGAGGAAACAATGCCATCACCTGTAGTTGCATGATTAAGGCTGATAATATGACCGCTGTTTTCACCACCTAATTTCCAGCCTTTCTCTAATAGCTGTTCCATTACGTAGCGATCACCTACCTTTGCTCTTGAGAATGGGATATTTGCTCTCTTTAAAGCAAGCTCAAGACCAAGGTTGGTCATCAGAGTTCCAACAACACCACCGTTTAAACGACCTCTCTTGTTTGTATCGTTGGCTATGATGTACAGAAGATTGTCTCCGTCACGAAGCACACCGTGTCTGTCACACATCAATACACGATCGCCATCACCGTCAAAGGCAATACCAAGATCAGCCTTTGTAGCAAGTACCTTGGCTACCAGGGCCTCAGGATGTGTTGAACCTACACCATCGTTGATATTGGTGCCGTTTGGAGCATCTCCAACAGTGGTTACCTGAGCTCCTAACTCTCTGAATACAAGTGGAGCAATATGATAGGTGGCGCCATTGGCACAGTCCAGAACGATCTTCATGCCATCAAGGCTGAACTGTGTTCCAAAAGTACTCTTGCAGTATTCTATATAACGACCAGGTGCATCATCCTGTCTGTATGCTCTGCCAAAATCAGGAGCTGCAGCAAGTGGAATATCTTCTGAATCGAGAACTTTCTCTATCTCAAGCTCTACTTCATCTGGAAGTTTTGTTCCTTCAGCAGAAAAGAACTTGATTCCGTTGTCATAGAAAGGATTGTGGGAAGCACTGATTACCACTCCAAGATCTGCTCTAAATGCTCTTGTAAGATATGCAACAGCTGGTGTTGGCATTGGTCCTAGCATTACAGGAGACATTCCGCCTGCAGAAAAACCAGATTCTAGGGCAGCTTCAAGCATATAGCCTGACAGACGGGTATCCTTACCGATAATAACCTTTCCGCCATGATTCTTTCCTAAAACCTTGCCGGCTGCAAGACCAAGTTTTACTGCAAAATCAGGGGTAATAGGATACTGTCCTACTCGACCACGAACGCCGTCGGTACCAAAATATTTTCTATTCATTTTTATTTGCTCATTTATCTTTACGGGTCTTGAAATCATGGATTGCATCGCGCATGTTTCTAAGACGTCTAACAATAACTTTTGATAATCTGAAAGGTTTGGTCTTGCTTGACATCAGCTGCCAGAAACCAATTGCAATTGCCACCTCACTCACATCAACAGTTCTTATGATCTGCACCGACTTGCATGACGAGCAGAATAGAGCTGCTGTAAGTGACAGAATGTGATTGTCCCTCATGAATGAATCATCTTCAGGGATCTGACGAGGCAAAGCTATGCATACAGGAAGTGCAAAACTGCTAAAAGACTCAAGTCGGCCTAACAGTTTTAACCTATTTCCAATTGATGCGTTCACAACTGACGGATCGATAAGTAATCTTTTCCTCTGAATTCCACTCTCCAAAAGAGCATCTATTCTTTCAAAGAAGAACTCTGAGACTGTAGCCACTACGTCGGCATCATCGTCAATTCTGATAGTCTGATCATAGTGAAGACAGATTGGCACATCAAATGACTTCAGTAATTCGATAACACCAGGTGATCTAAGACCATCTGTTGATACAACCATCGCAGCTCCAGCACGCAGAGCCTGATCAATAACAAGACAGTTGTTTGAGTTGATTGCCACCGGCACATCAACATTGTCGATGATTGCACCGATAACAGAGCTGACCCGGCTCTCATTTACAGTGCCGGCATTGTGCTTGGCTCCGACCTCAAGCAGTTCAGCTCCTGCCTTTACAAAACTTTTAGCCTGCATTACAAAATCTTCAATCGACCTCTGATCATTTTCAGACAGAGCGATTGTTCCCATAACTTTAGTTACGGACAGATCCAAAACATTGTTTTTTGCCAGTTTGAGTTTCATAAGAGGCATCCTTACTGAAAAAAGGAAATCCTCAATTCAGGATTTCCCTTATTTGAATACTGAATTTATTACTTATTATCGTCTGTAGATTCAGCTGTGTCTTTGTCAGATATCTCAGTCTTGGAATTTTTATCCTTTTCCTGACTGTTATCAGCAGATTCAGAGGAGGTATTCTTTGTCTTTGCTTCAGACTCACTGTCAGAAGTATCGCTTCTGTCAGTATCATCCTTGCTGTCGTCCTTGCGATTTTTGCTATCGACTGACATACGTGGAGGTCTGACTTCCCTTCTGTTCATCAGATCATCAATCTGATCAGCATCGATAGTCTCATACTTTAAAAGAGCATCCTTCATGCTCTCAAGGATATCCCTGTTGCTCTCAAGCAGCTCTTTTGCCTTTGCATAACAGCTGTTGATAATGTCTGTCACCTCGGCATCAATCACCTTTGCAGTATCATCGGACATAGGGATCATACTGGTGGTTGAACCGCCAAGATAAGCTGATCCATCATTGTCCTTTTCATACTGCATAGGAGCAAGTTTCTTTGAAAAGCCCCATCTTGTCACCATGTTTCTGGCAATTTGAGTTGCTCTTTCAATATCGTTTGAAGCTCCTGTGGTTACTGCATCAGTTCCGAACATCATCTCTTCGGCAATTCTTCCTGCAAAGAGAGTTGAGATATTGGACAATAGCCCAAGTCTGCTCTGCGATACCTTGTCCTGCTCTGGAAGATACATGGTTACACCAAGAGCTCTTCCTCTTGGAATTATTGATACCTTGTATACGGGATCGTGCTCAGGAACCAGTTTGCCGACAATAGCATGACCCGCCTCATGATAGGCTGTATTGATCTTTTCATGCTCGTTCATCGCCATGGTTCTGCGCTCAGCACCCATCAGAAGCTTATCCTTTGCCTCTTCAAACTCCTGCATGCTCACAACTCTCTTGTTGTGACGAGCTGCATTGAGTGCAGCCTCGTTTACGAGATTTGCAAGTTCCGCACCTGAAAAACCAGGTGTTCCTCTTGCTATTGTGGCTGTATCCACATCCTTTCCTAAAGGAACCTTCTTTACATGAACATTTAAAATCTGTTCGCGGCCACGCACATCTGGCAGACCTACTACTACCTGTCTGTCAAAACGGCCTGGTCGAAGAAGAGCCGGATCAAGTACATCCGGTCTGTTGGTTGCCGCGATGATAATTACGGCCTCAAATCCTTCAAAGCCATCCATTTCCACAAGCAGTTGGTTCAAGGTCTGTTCACGCTCGTCATGACCGCCACCCATTCCAACGCCTCTCTTGCGGCCAACGGCATCGATCTCATCGATAAAGATGATGCATGGTGCATTCTTCTTTGCCTGAGCAAACATATCTCTTACACGGGAGGCACCAACACCCACAAACATCTCCACAAAGTCAGAACCTGAAATTGAGAAGAAAGGAACCTTGGCCTCACCTGCTATGGCTCTTGCAAGCAGAGTCTTACCAGTACCAGGAGGTCCTACCATGAGCACACCTCTTGGAATGCGTCCGCCAAGCTTTGAGTATTTTGTAGGATCTTTTAAAAAATCAACAAGCTCAACCACATCCTCTTTGGCCTCATCACAGCCTGCCACATCATCAAATGTGGTCTTTATCTGATTTTCTGATAAAAGCTTTGCCTTGGATTTGCCAAATGATAAAGGATTACCCTTGCCTCCACCCTGCATCTGCCTTGAAAAGAATATCCAAACACCGATCAGAAGAAGCATTGGGAACCAGGAAACAAAGATTGAAAGAAGCAGACTCTGCTCCTCAGGTTTTGTTCCTGATGCTCTTACATTGTGTGTCAGCAGTGAATCAATGATTGCAGGATCATTCAGCGGCATTACTGTCAGGAATCTTTCTCCATTTTTCTTGACGCCATTGATTACTCTGCCATCAAATACAACTTCCTGTATCTGATCTGACTGCACTTCACGAACAAAACTTGTGTAATCTTCCATACGACCTGTTGAGTCGGAAGAGCTGAATGACTCAAAGAGAGTCATCAGGATCACGGCAATAACAAGCCATAATATTAGATTTTTTGTCATACTCGCTCACTTACTCCAATGTCTGTACATCAGACTGTTCAAATTCAGCTCCTGGGGCTACCCCATTTAAGGCATGTCCCTTGAAACCTGTTGCTACCATGTAAACCTCTCGAGAACGGTCTCTTGAAGCTTCTGGCTTTCTAACTTTTACTGTTGCAAAATCCTGATGAAGTTCTTTTAAATATTCCTGTGAACCTACACCCTGAAACACTTTTACTACGAATGTTCCGCCTACTTTGAGCACACGCCTTGCCATATCAAGGGCTAGTTCTGAAAGAAGCATTGCTCGTGGCTGATCAATTGCCAGATTTCCTGACATATTTGGAGCCATATCAGACAGAACCACATCAGCACCAACGCCAATCATGGAATAGAGCTTGGAGAAAACTTCATCCTCTCTGAAATCACCCTGTAAAAACTGTACATTTCTGATTGGTCTTATAGGCAGAATATCACATGCTATCACTCTGCCACTCTCGCCTATGCACTTGATAGCGTATTCAGACCAGCCTCCAGGTGCAGCACCAAGATCAACTACGATATTGCCCTGTCTTATCAGACGGTCCTTTTTCTGTAACTCTTCTAGCTTAAATGATGCTCTTGATCTGAGCCCAAGCTTATGGGCCTGCTTGACGTAAGGATCGGAAAAGTGTTCCTGTAACCATCTGGTCTGGCTTGCAGTTCTTTTCTTTGCTGGCATTAATTAAATCCTGTAACCACAACTATTAATAAGGTTTAAAAATATCAGATAATATTATACAATCACTACAACATTTCTGATAAGCCATAAATGTATAGATTATGCATTTGTGACCATTTTTTTTCAATTATAGGTTTTTTATGTCATTGAATTCTCATCAGCTCAAGTTTCTAAAGGCTCAAGCTCATTCATTAAAACCTGTTGTTCTGCTTGGTAATGACGGTCTGTCTGAATCTGTTATAAAAGAGTTGGACAGCAGTATTGAACATCATGAACTTGTAAAGATCCGTGTCAATGCCGGTGATACCCGCAAAGAACAGGCTGAACTTGCAGCAAAATCAGTTAACGCTGAGCTTGTCTCTGTGTGTGGTCGTGTTGCTGTGCTTTTCAGACAGCGCAAAGACGACAGCAGATTCATTCTGCCACGATAACATACATATCTTAGGCTGTCCTTAGCCTCATCATTCAACAAACAGGAAAAGAATCATTCTTTCCATGTTTGTTGCTACAAAAGTTCCGATCGTCTTAAACCAGACAGCCAAAGACAAAAAGAGGTCGCCTTGGCAACCTCTGATTTAATCTGGTACTAAGATCAGATGTACTCAATCTTGGTGATTTCGTAACAGATAGTTCCCTTAGGGATCTTAATCTCAATTTCATCTTCTTCACACTTGCCAAGCAGTCCCTTTGCAATAGGTGTCTTGTATGAAATCAGATTTGATTCAATATCAGCCTCGTCCTCACCGACGATCTTATAGGTAACTTCCTTGTCAGTATCAACGTCAACAACTGTTACGGTTGCACCAAAAATAACTTTAAGCTGGCCACCGTTTGGAGTCTTGAGCTTTGATACATCAATGATATTGGCACTGGCAAGCTTGCCCTCAATATCCTTGATACGGGCCTCGCATAAGCCCTGCTCTTCTTTTGCTGCATCGTACTCGGCATTCTCGCTAAGATCACCATGGCTTCTTGCCTCAGCAATTGCAGCGACAATACGAGGTCTTTCAACAGTCTTTAAACGCTGCAGTTCTTTACGTAGCAGTTCTTCGCCACGTGGAGTCATTGGAGTTTGATCCATAGTTAAAGCCTCATGTTAAATAAAAAAACAACGCCTAACTTTTAATTAGGCGCCTTATATGGAGAACTATACACTGATCTTAAAGAATGTTCAATTTATTGCTTTTAAGATTAGAGGTATGTCACTCCATTCTTGTTACTTCCTTGAAAGATCATCAAAGAACTGTTTTACTCCTTTGATGAAACCTTCTGATTTAGGCTTGTGCTTTGCCTTTGCATCAGATGAACTCTTTTCAGACTTGGAACTGTCTTCAGATGCGTTATCATCACCATTTAAGGATGCTTCAAGCTCTTTTAGAAGTTCCTTCTGATGAGCTGTCAGATTTACTGGTGTCTCAACTACAATCTTGCAGTACAGGTTACCCTTGAAGCTTGAATTGTATGATTTGACGCCCTTGCCTGAAAGTCTCATCATTACGCCGGTCTGTGTTTCAGGTCTTACAGTGATATTTACAGGTCCATCCAATGTTGGAACCTCAACCTTACCGCCTAATGCTGCTGTAGTAAAGCTGATTGGAATTTCACAGTACAGATCATTTCCGTCTCGGGTAAAGATTTCATGATCCTTAACCTCAATTAC
>JBJFET010000014.1:0-19491 GCA_051891035.1 Succinivibrio sp.
GCACTTTTCCTTAAATAATTATTCTATTATGTGTTTAAATTAACAAAGTTACGGATAAAAACAAATACTGAAAAACAAAATAAAAAGGTGTCATATGAAAATTGTAAAAAGCGGACCTTCTTTTATTAAAGACTTTCAGAAATTTGCTATAAAAGGCAATGTTATGGATATGGCCATAGGCGTGATAATTGGTACTGCTTTTGGCAAAATTTTTTTCTGAAAATTCAATTGAAATCTGTATAAGCAGATGATCATGCTGCCAGAAAATGTCTGAATAACCACTTTGAGCAGAGTTTGTATCCTTCAGTTGCCTCATGTTATGTCTTTTTTTCTAATGTAAGACAACCGAAATTAAGGTTATCTGGAAATTTCAAGATTTGAGATCACACCTATTTTTGATAAGAACCTTTTTTCATAAGCTTCACTCGATTATCGCCTTTTATTGTTTTTCTGCTCTATTTGGATTGCTTCCTTAGAGCTTCAATAGCGCCAGACAAATCAACTGCGGTTGTTTCCTTTGACCATTCATCCCAAAAATCAATAGTAGCACTTCGAGGTTTCAAAACAGGCGCAGAGACTCGTATACGACTCGGTAATAAACTAGCATCACCGACCACCAATGCTTCACCAACGTCAAGTATCGGCAACATTTCTGCATAATCACCTAAACTATCAGGAAGGAGCCTTTTTACAACAGACTGATCGTCAACATTTGTTAAGCGCATAGCAATAAAATTATTGCTTTGGCTTAATACGGTTCGATTAACTTCGGAAGGCCTCTGGGAGATTACGACCAATCCAACGCCATATTTTCTTCCTTCTTTTGAAATACGCTCAAAGGTCACAAGACTTGCATTATCTATACTCTTTTCAGTATTTGCCGGGATATAAAGATGAGCTTCATCACAGAAAATTGCAATCGGATGCCTCGTATTAACGGGTGTCCACTGCTGAACGGAGAAAATGACACGTGCAATAAGCGATACAATTAGTGGAAGAATGTCAGAGGGCACTTCTGAAAAGTCAATTATTTTCACTCCTTTTTCTCCATTCACAGATGGAGCCATCAGCTTTTCACAAAGCTCACCCATGTAGGTGTAAGATAATAAACTTTCTTCTGTGCTGAACATAAAATTCAGGCGCTTATCTTTCTGCTTAGTGTCCAATCGCTGAATAAAACGAGTGAGTTTTCCGAAATAGGGACCTTGTTTTTCTGTATTTGCTTTTGCTCCAGGTACCATTTCTGTGTCTTTTTCATTTAAGCTTTTAAGCAAAGCGTCAAGATGATACGGGACAGGACTGTCCAATGTAATATTGGCTTCCATCTCAAAATTCTTAATACTATGCAGAAACGCCTTTTTCCCATTAATTACAGCATTACTGAATATCATTGCTTGGTTTGGTGCATTGCTGTCACTGCGGTCAAGCATCAATGAAAGCATTTCTTCGTAGGTAAGAAGCCAATATGGAAGGAATAGAATTCCGTCGTCAATATTATCATTTGGCCCAGCGACCTTCAAATGTGAAAAACTTTCCCCTTGTAACGGAGAATACTCTCCGTGTATGTCAAATAGAATCGCGTCTGCTGATTTGAGCGAGGCGACTTGTTCAAGTGTTTTCGCAACACACCACGATTTACCTGATCCGGTACTGCCGACTATCACAGCGTGTCTTTGAAATAGCTTATTTCCATTAAGCCAAGCAGTAGCATCTTCGTCGATAGAATAATGTCCGATTTGCAAGCTAACCGTATCTTCCCCTTCCGGAATGGAAGAAATAGCTTGCATGAATTGTTTAAGCTTATTCCCATGAATGAGATGACATTCTGCATTTATTGTGGGAATTGTGGCCAAAGAACGCCTGAAAACATTCTCTTTATCGCCATCTCTGTCAAAATGTGTACCGATTAAGATTACTTTGATAATATTAAATCCGAGTTCTGGAGTAATATCAACGGCAGAATCAGAATATGCAGATTTTCTAATGATTTTAGAGACCAGACCGATTAAGTGCTGCCCAACTTTTGAACTCTGAATCGAAATCAGATGGTTTACCTGTAATCCACGTAACTTGTCATCATTTTCGACTCTTATGATAACTGTGGAGGTATCAACGCTTTCTACCGTTCCTAACAATTCATCCGGTAAATATGCAAAAATCTCCATTTATTTTCCTCCTACCAGACTTTCAAAAATTCGTTAAGGCACCAATACTGTCCGTCGTATGTTTCAGACCAACCATTCCCATATACCTTAGTATAAGAATCTTTAAAGCTTTCAAATATCAAGTATTTCCTAATACCAGCATCAATAATATGGTGCTTGCAAGCATTTGTCATTTTTTTAACCAGAATTACAATCGGCTTTCCGTTTGCTATTTGTGCTAATAATTTGGGCTGTATGTGCTCGTCGTTAAAACCATAGCCGACACACAAATATGCTCCCGCAGTTGTAAATGCCTTGTCCGCTTCTGAAATAATGCTTCGATATGGCTCGTTATGTGTGCTGCTATATTTATCTTTTCCGGGTGGAACAATTAATGGCGAGAATCCGGCAGGTATTTCTTGTAATAGCTGAAAAGCAGAAATCTCTCCTTTGGCATCAGTAAACCAGTCCAATGAGCCATGAACTTTCCATATCTCAACGACACGTTCTCTGGCCCTCACTCTCCTAGTTGTTATTGAGTTGTTGGGAAGTTCTAATTTCCTTATATACGAACCCTCAAAGCCATTTACAGAAGATGCCCCTATACCATCAGCAGCATAATCAGGGAGACGATCATAATTAGTGGTAACAACAACAGCTTTATTGGGAGTCGGTGCTATTACTTTCTCAAAAAGTTTGACAAGTGATTCAGGTGGAGAAAAGGAATTTGTTTTCAGATAATCGAGGTCGCACCTATTCACTTCTTCCCATGTTGTTGTCCGAATGGCTTTTATTGTTTCCTCATTTAGAGAAACACTATCTATGGCCTTTTCTAATCCATCCGATCTTAATGATGTACAAAATTTCCCATAATTCGGATCATTTTTTACAATAGGGTTGGATATTATGCAGTTGGCAAGGTTATTCATCGAAGGCAAACCATAAGGCATAGAAGCACCGGAACCGAGTACAATTAAAGGGCTATTCTCTAAATACCCTTGCATTATACTTAAACACCCATTCCAATCCATTGAGCTTCCTCCATCTTATCCTCTGCCCAATCTACGTCTCTGCATCTTCTTCCAAATTGCCCGACACTTTTCGCACCATTCAGCCTCAACGCCGATAGCATCAACGAGAATCTCTTTATCAACGATGTCGAGGGCCTTTTCAATGTCATCATTCTCACGGACGATTGCATCAATCCGTTTAAGCAAAGACCGGCATGTTTCTTCATCAATATCGTCCAGCTCGGGAAGCATAATGTTTCCCATTTCTCCGGGCAATATCTCTAGGACACCCCCGCCATAGCTGCGCCCGCAGATTTCAGTAAATGCAAAAGAAATACTGTTATAGTATGCAAGCAGGATGTTTTCCGGTTTTACATCCAAATTGAACTTCATCCGGTGCATTGTATCGGTCGATACAGCATTGCAACGATTCAGAACAAATTTGGGGTAGAGATTGTTTCTGCGAAGGAAGAATGCATCCGGGACCCATACAGACGGGACAATATACCAGCGATCTCTAATTGAGCATTTGTAGCCATCGTTTTCACCGCTGGCTTCGCCCAATGCTATGTACGCTTTATGTTGCTCCGGATAGTCTTCTATTGGAATATCAGGAAATTTCACAAGCCGAGCTCTTTTCCCGGACGCCTTGTTCTTTTTCCAATCTTCGTCTGTGAAGAATATTCCGTGAGCATGAGAGCTTCTGCCGATCAGCGGAAGCGTAACACTTTCTAAGTCGTATTCGTCACAGATTTCTTCTGAAATTGAAAAGTATCCGTTGTTTCCGGTTGTGATACCTACATTGATGATCCCATAATCAGCAAATTTCGCAAATCTATTATCTGCGCGGATGGTCTGGATCAGCTCCATCTCTTTTGCAGTCGTGAAATACCTTGTCCATTTTTCTTTCACGTGCTGCATCTTTTGGAATCCGTTCTGCTGGAGATCAAGTTTATCAAAATCGGAAAGGTCACTCATCTCAATAATACGGATGCCTTTTTCCACAGAGCCTTTTTCTCCAATGAAAACCACGACTTCTTGCTCAATGTCAGGAAAAACGAGCTTTTCAAACGTAATCAACGTGATCTTTGCAAGATGCTCAGAAAGGAAAAGCCGTAAGTCCTCTGCGTAAGCTACCTGCAAAATTTCAGCCGGAATGACAAATGCTATTCTCCCGTTTTCAGACAGCAACTGAACACAGGCTACCAAGAAAGCTACCCATGCATTGATGAGCTTATTTGCTTTCATTCCATGTGACGTAAGGATATTGGATTGAAGCTCTCTTTGAGTTTCTGTGAGGTATTGATAGCGAATGTATGGAGGATTCCCTAAAATCAGATCATACTGCGTTTGGGCATCGACCATGCGTGAATAGAACTCAAAGAAATCCTCATTCAAAACATGAACGTTTTGATAGTTGCGATAATTACGCTGAACTTTTTCAGCTTCATCCGGCTCAATTTCAACTGCATCAATAGTTCCGATTTGCTCAATGAGGCTTAACTGCCTAAGACTGTCAAGAAATACGCCGTCACCGCAGCTCGGCTCAAGGACAGTATGGATGTTATCAGAGGCGCAGAGATTTACCATTGCACTTGCAAGCTGCAACGGCGTATAATATGCCCCTCTCAATTTCTGTTCAGAACTGTCTTTCTTGAGCCTCATGGTGATAACCTCATTTAAAAATCCAACAGATATACTTTAGTTATCAGTTCTTCTATTTCTTTAATCAATGCGTCTTTCCGGGCTTGAAGCAGTGTTGAAATGCGTCTTGCAGGCTGGGTCGACAGAGTAGTATTTATATCATAAATCTCTCTGCTGGCTTCAACGACACGATCATAGATGCCTTTCTGAATGACGTTTCCAAAATCAAGCTCTACAAACGGAAGCGTCGAAAGAACGAATGTGCCACGTGCAATGAAGCCGCCTTCAAAATCGCTGCAGACAATCTCAAGTATTCGCTCCGTAATTGGATTGGACAGCCAAGCCTGAATATACTCAAGTGCATAGGGACTGTCTGCCTTTTTACTTACGGCACAGTATCCAGCGGTACCACCGGAGGCAATTAAGATGTCATTCTTGTCAAGAACATACATCGGATCTTTGCTAAGAACGCCAACAATCAGTTTCGGAGTATTGATAAAGGCCGTCAGTGCCTGAGTTCTGCCATATTGATACCATGTATCTGCCGTTGCATTAGGAACATCACGAATACCAGAATCGGATACGCATTTCGGGACTAACCGGTCATAGTATGCTTCAAGATAGGCATACGTTCCGGGATAGGATGCCTTCATTTCGTCGATTGGAATAAGATGCCCTGCACTGTCATAAGGGAAGATGATCCTCTTATCTGTTTGCAAAACACTATAAGAGTTCAATCCGCGTTCATCTTGGCGTGTAGGCTTAAAATACGGGCGCAGTATTGCCTTTTCAATCGTGTAATTGTGTCCATCTCTGCGGATTTCTATCGTATCCTGATATTCGGCAATAATATCTTCCGAAGAAAACCAATATATCGGAGTGGGGCGCTCGGCACTTGTTTGAATACCATTGAAAATCTCGGTATGCTTAGTGAGCGGAACCGATATTTGATCTAACTTTTGGAGCATAGCAAGGAAGTCCATATCGGTTGTCAGACGCCACGGGAGTTTGTTCAGGATAGATGCGTTTAATTCAATCTTGTTTACTTCTTCACCAGCCCAAAGCCTGTTTGCCGAATCAATGCTTGAATATATAAACGTATCCTGTTTCGTTTTTTGAAGAAGCAATATAGAACTGTAGATCGTCTTATCTTCAAAAAGCTGGGCATCACCAAAGTCATCAAGGCTCACAAGCATCTGATCTTTTGAGATTAGAGCTCTCAGTTTCTCTCCAGCTCCGATTTTGAAGAATTTGTTCGGAACAATGTAGCAAATATATCCATTTTCCGCAGTCTTCCGAACAGCCTGCTCAATAAAGATGAAATACTTATCGAACTGTTTATGCGAAGTCTTATATTTCTTCTTGTATATTTCAACTTCTGGGATCGGAAGCAGCGCGTGCATTCCCTCTGTATTAACATAGGGAGGATTGCCGATGATTACGCTAAAGGGGTTACCGTTGATGATAGAATTCCAGTCAAACGGAGCCAACTCAATCAATTCATCAGCTGATGCCCGTATTCCTTGAAGCTCCTCGGAACTTACGAGTGAATTACCGAAAAGGATATTTGTGCTAAGGTCAGGCAGTATCGGCGTTTCATCCGCAACCGAAGGAGCTGTCTCATTTTCAATCAACTTAATCAAAAGCGAGAATTTTGCCACTTCGACAGCATGAATGTCTATATCAATACCGTAAATGCAAGAACGGAGGATGCGCTTCTTTTCGTCGAGGGGCAGCTTATACGAACCGTTTCCGATCTCAATCAAATGCTCCTGCTCACCATTGGCAAGATATTTCTGGACGCAATAGTTTTGCAGATAAGCAAAGGCTTCTTCAAGAAAAATTCCCGATCCACAGGCTATGTCAGCGACATGGACATCCAAAATCTCTGCGGGTGTCTTTCCTTCACAGGCTTTGCTCAAAGTCTTTTCAACCATATACTTCACAATCTCCGTCGGAGTTGTGACTACTGATCTATTGAGACAGTCCTTCTTTTTGCCAAGCCCTATCGTGCCATCCGAGAGAAGAGCCAACTGCTCCGTCAGGAACATTTCATAAATCTTTCCAAGGAGATTCGGCTCGATAATGTTGAACAAATAGGGACTCTGCGGGTAATAGAGTCCTTTTATCATTTCAGAGATAACAGCACTGGACAGATCAAAAACAATATCGTCTCCAGAGAACATACCAGAGTTGTAACGATGGTCTGCAGAACGGAACAGTTCATCCAGCTTTGCTTGAAGTCGCTCCGGCTCAGAAACTGTATCTTGAAGTTTGTGATACAACGGGAGATTCTTATCTTCGCAAATGCGAAGGAAAACAATCTGGTTGATAAACTCCTGAACAACATCATTGAGAACTTCAAGCGACTGATAACGTCCGCCTTTTCTATAAAGCTCATTACTCAGTGAAACTCGCCATTCGTTGATCTGTTTTAAGAACAGGGTATCTACCTGCTGCTTCTCTCCGCCAGTCGCAGGGAAATTATCATCCAAATACAGATCAAATTCACCGGAATAGACAACATCTCTTGAAATGAGAGAAACGATCTCGTCATACCGGTCTGCATATTCGGTAAAGTGGAAAATACGATAACGAGCTACTGCACATCCATCTTCCTCTTTTGGAACATAGCAAGTATCATATATCGCCAGATATTCAAAATTCGTAAGAACGGCAATTCTGTGATTGGCATTCCATCCGTATTTTCTTGTCTGAAAAGCAGGATCGGTCGCTCTTGTAATATCGACTGAGGGCTTCTTTGCTTCCACAAAGAATTTAGCGACGCCTCTTAACGTCATCGTATAGTCTGGACGATCAGTTGACGTTGAATAGTTTTCAGCTATTACCTCACGATATTGAGGGGCAAGACCTCTTTCGTTTGCTACATCCCATCCGAGAATTTTCAAAAGAGGATCAATGTATTCAATACGGCAAGAGTGCTCATTGTAATTGTTCCTTGTTTCCTTGTAATAAGCCAGATTCGTTTGAAAACGGTTGGCAAGATCATTCAGCTTTTCAACATTGGTCATTTGTGATTCCAACCTTTCATCCATCTGATTCATTGGTCAATTCCATAATATCGCCAATGTCACATTGCAATGCTGTGCAGATTTTTACGAGAACATCCGTCGTTACATTTTCATTTTTTCCAAGCTTCGCCATGGAAGCATGGCTGATACCGGCAGCCGCACATAAGTCTTTCTTCTTCATGTCTTTGTCAATCAGAATCTTCCACAACTTTTTATAACTAACTACCATACCAAATGCACCTCAAAAGCAGATTGAAATCAAAATACGCTGAGTTGTAATCAGTTATCGCTGAATTTAAGGATAGTATAGCATAATTTTTTCGATGCAAACAAAGTGTTCGGCGCAATGTTCACAAAAAAGATCGTTTTATGTTGTGATAAACAGCCCGCAGGATTTCTCCCGCGGGCGGCATCACTTTTCTCAGTTTTCAAATGGTCTATACACTGTGACCGTTTTCAGATACTTCTCCGGATCGCCGTTCAGAATCAGATCAGCATATTCCAGTGGCGCGTTGTAGATCAGCCAGTCCAGTTCCGACAGCTCATACATATTGTCAGCAACTTCATTTTCCACGGCGATAGTGTCAATGGAAATCGTTGTCCCATCAGCGTACTTCAATTCAACGAAGGCGGTATCAATGTTAAACTCGCAGGAAATCAAAGTGTTCATCGTGACCTCCTTAGATCATACCGAAGTGTTTCAGGGCTTCTTTAATTGCCGCTTCCTTTTCCGGCGGGCACTGCGGCCGTCTGGAATCCTCGCTCTTTGGCAGATTATAGTTCTCACGCTCGATAATACCACATTTACGCTTCGTCTGAGCAATATAGAGCTTGCTGACATTCAAGCCGGCGTGTTCCTGAACATAAGCTTTTATTTCTTCATAGGTCGCTTTGCTTTCCGCAGAAGTCAGATCCATTTCATCCAGACTGAGTTCAACTTCCACATGATGCTTTGCGTCAGAAAGTTTGGACAAAAGACATACCGTCCCGATGTGTGCTGTATAAGGGAACATATCAAAACCTTTGACCTCATCAATTTTAAATCCGTGGATAAAATTGTAATTTTGACGCAAAGATCTTGTTATCATCGATCACCTGATCTTGTCATAAGCAATCAGAGGATCTTACTCTTGGCAGATCACACTTCGAATAATAAAAATGGCATAGGTTTTTACCACATGCCATGCTTGTTACATCAGAATCTTATTCCTTTTTATTTAGACAGATCTCTATAAGCAAATTTGATTTTCATAAACATTAGGACAGCTTTCTGAGAGCGTTGCACAATGCAGGTTGTCCTTTTTTTGTTCATATTCTGCTAGAGGTTATCCTGTTAGCAGCTAGAAACAGGGAAACAATAGATGCAGAGGAAGAAGAACTAAAAGGAATTCTATATTGTATTTTGTAAACTTTTTCATATAGTAAAGAGGTTTTGCTCCCTCCGTTTTTACATAGAACTTGAAGGAGATAAGGCTTGCCATAGATGCAATTATGGTACCTAGTCCGCCTACATTCACTCCGAGAAGCAGAGCATCAGGATCTGCGGCAAATCCAGACAGCATCACGGTTGCAGGAACATTGCTTATAATCTGAGACAGGCAGAAGGACACAAAAAACTCATAATCTTTAACAAAAGTAAGGGCCAGATTACTTACTGATTCAAGTTTGCTTAGATTAGATACAAAAATAAACAGAAATACAAAAAGCAGCAGGAGTTTGTAGTCTGCTTTTATCAGCAGTTTCCGGTTGATAACAAGCACTGACACAAGGACAACCACTGCCATATGATATACCTCTATCACCCTAAGAACGCTGAGAATACAGATCATGAAGAGAACCAAAAGAGCATAAGTCTGTCTTAAAGGCAATTCGGTTTTAGCTGACTGATTAAATAAAACTGATTTTTTATCAATAAAGCAAGTAAAGATGAAAAGCAGGATAAAGCATACTGCAAATACCGGAAATGTTACTTTAAAAAATGAGAAGAGATCGTATCGGAAGTAGTTGTATATAAAAAGATTCTGTGGATTTCCAATTGGGGTTAGCATACTGCCCATATTTGCCGCTACTGTCTGCAGGGATATTACTGTTACCATGAGATCTGATCTTTGTGCTTTTAAAAGAGCACTGATTGACAGGGGGATAAAGATTATAAGACTGACATCATTTGTTACAAACATTGATGTGAAAAAGTTTAGAAAAATAAACAGACCTGACAGGCGTCTGGCATTATTCACCAAATGGCTTATCTTAAGGTAGAAAAGATCTAAAAAACCTGTAACTCTAAGACCGGCTGTAACTACCATCAGGCAGAAGAGTTCAAGGAGAATTTCTGGATTAACCGCACTTGTAATCCCTCTTAGGTTAACCTTAGTAAAGGTAAGGGAAATTAAGGCTAACAGTGCTGCCAGGTAGAGATCGGGATTTCTTTTTACAGATTTTTTAAGATTAAACATAATAATGTGTAGTAGTGCTGTATACAAAAGGTCAAGATGCAAGCAATTACGCTGGTAATTGTACACTTTTGGATATGACAGTACACAGGTGAGAGGGGATTTTTAATCATGATTAATAGGAGTGTTACCTCTGGAGGATACCCTCCAGAGACAACTGCAGAAATACTTTTCTGCTTTCTCTCCTGATTAGGGCTCATTGGCCGTTACAAACCCTATATTTCCCTATCGGAAATTTTTTAATTAACTTTAGAGTAAATTCAGATTTATTTTCATGTAAGACTGTTCATGCCTAATCTTTTTATCTTAAAGAGATCCAGATCGCCTGTCTTTGAAAACTTAATTCATGGTTTAGTGCACTCTGTTAAGGTATAATGTGAGCTGAATTTACGGAGCACAAACAAATGGCATTATCATTCTTTGCAACCTGTCCTAAAGGTCTTGAAAACCTCTTATTGAACGAATTAAATGAGCTAGGAGCTCAGAGTGCAAGCGAAACAGTAGCGGGTGTTTCATTTAAAGGCGATTTTGCCTTTGGCATGAAAGCATGTCTGTGGTCTCGCTTTGCCTCAAGAATTCTGCTTGAGATGTCCGAGTTCTTCTGTGAGACGGACACTGAGCTTTATATCGGCGCAAACGGCGTTGCCTGGGAAAAGTATTTTGACAAGGACTGTACTATTGCAGTGTCCTTTACAGGTACAAATGATGAGATCAGAAATACACAGTACGGTGCTCTCAAGGTAAAGGATGCTATCTGCGACAGACTGCAGAAAACACAGGGAGGCAGACCTGATGTTGATAAGGATAATCCTGATGTGCTCATTAACTGTCATCTTGACAGGAAGGGCAGTGCCACCATTCTTATTGATTTGTCAGGAAAGGCTCTGCTAAAAAGAGAGTTTCACAGAGGAACAGGTGCAGCTCCGCTAAAAGAAAACCTTGCAGCAGCAATGGTTAAAAGAGCCGGTTTTTCAAAGGGAAACTTTCTTGATCCTATGTGTGGCTCTGGTACTCTTTTATTCGAGGCTGCTCTTATTGCAACTGATACAGCTCCTGGCATTAACCGCGAGCACTTTGGTTTTTATAACCTCAAGCAGTTTGATAGGGAAATCTGGGATGGTCTTCTTGCTCAGGCAAAGAGCAGACATGAGGCCGGTTTATCAAGATGCCTCCAGGAAGGCGTTCAGATTATTGGTTTTGATGCTGACAGCAGAATTGTTGATATTGCCAATGAAAATGCCTTAAAAGCTGGTTTTGAATCATTAGTCAGAGTGTTTCACTCAGATGTTGAGGCCCTGTACAACCCGTTTACGAATGACAATCAGATCACCATCGTAACAAATCCGCCTTACGGCAAGAGAATGGGTAATTTTAATGAGCTTATTTCTCTTTATACAGCTATTGGTGCTGGTTTCAAGACCCATTTTAAGGGGGCAAAAGCTGCTGTAATCTCCTCATCACCAGAGTTACTCTCCTGTATGAGGCTACATTCAGACAAGATTTACAAGCTTTATAACGGTGACCTGCCGTGTCAGCTGCGTGTATTTTCAATCAATGATACTCAGAAGCTGTCAGACAGAGAGGAAACTCAGGAAAGAATCGCAACTGATTTTGCCAACCGTCTGAAAAAGAATCTTGCCTTTATGAGAAAGTGGGCCAGAAATATCAACACCAATGCCTATCGAGTCTATGATGCAGATGTACCAGAGTACAGTGCTGCAATTGACTACTATGACGGCTACTACGTGATACAGACTTACAAGGCTCCGTCCAAGGTAAATCCTGTAACAGCACGCGAGCACGAGCTTGATATGCTCAGTGCTACTGTAAAGATTGCAGATGTTCCTGGTGACAGGGTAATTTTAAAGAGCAGAGAGGTTCACCGAGGCGACAGTCAGTATGAAAAGGCTGAGGAGCTTAAAAACGAGTTTATGACCGTCAGCGAGGATGGCATGAATTTCAAGGTTAATCTTTATGATTATCTTGATACCGGTCTGTTCCTTGACGGTAGACTTATACGTAAAAAGATAAGAGAGCTGTCAGATGGCAAAGATGTTCTCAATCTGTTCTCCTATACCTGTTCAGCTTCTGTGGCAGCAGCCATTGGAGGCGCAAAATCAATAGTATCTGTTGATATGAGCAGAACCTATCTGCAGTGGGGACTTGATAATTTTGAACTGAATTCTCTTAATACCGATAACGCCAGATTCATACAGGCAGACTGTCTTGCCTGGCTCTCATCTGATCAGGACTTGAGCTTTGATCTTATCTACGTTGATCCGCCAACCTTCTCAAACTCAAAGAGAATGGAGACAAGCTTTGATGTAAAGCGTGATCATGTGGCTCTTCTGTCAAACCTAACAAGACATCTGCGTGATGGCGGTACAGTGATCTTCTGCACCAATCTGCGTGGCTTTAGCATGGATGAGAGCATCAGAGATTACGGTTTTGATTTTGAGAATATCTCTGAGGCTACGCTTCCGCGTGATTTTTCAAGAGATAAGAAGATCCATACCTGCTACTCCCTCACCTTTACAAAAAGTGCAATGACAAAGACTCCTGAGCCTATGACAAGACGTGGAGCGGCACCAAAGTGGCAGAAGACCATTGGTGCAAAGTCTGATACTCATCATGAGTATTCTGATTCAAACAGAGACTCTCTGTCTCAAAGAACAAAGCCTGTTGACAGAGTATGGGGCAGCGCTCAGACTAAAGGAAATAGCCGCAGTATGTCAGCCTTTAAAGGCAGAGGATCTGATGAGAGGGTCGCAAGGCCATTTTCAGACAGAAAGAGTGCAGGAGCTAAAAGACCTGTAAAGAGTAAGCCTAGAGTATTTGGCCCTGAGGGGATCAAGGATCTGTAATGAGTCTTGTATCCATTATTGATGCCTGTTTAAATAACGGTGCTGACAGGCTTTTTGATGGTGCCTGTCTCTCTGTTGAAGAGAATGAGAGGATTTGCCTTGTAGGCAGAAACGGAACCGGCAAATCAACTCTTTTAAGTGTTATTCAGGGGCAGCGTGAGCTTGATTCTGGTCGGGTGATTGTTCAGTCTGGGCTTAAAATTGCCACATTGTGTCAGGATCCTCCTTCATATCAGTCAGGAACAGCCTACACCCTGGCAGCTTCCGGTGTCCCTGTTGTAGGTGAGGCTTTAGCCCGTTTTAATATGACTGATGATGTCCATGAGCAGATGGAACTGTCAGCTTTTATTGAAAAACATGATGGCTGGGTTAAGGATGCCTATATCAGAAAGATATTAAACCGCATCGGACTTGATCCTGATACTCCTCTGAAGTCTCTGTCAGGTGGCAACAGACGAAAGGCGGCACTTGCAGCCTCATTATCATCTGATCCTAAGCTGCTGCTCCTTGATGAGCCTACAAACCATCTTGATATTGAATCAATAGCTTGGTTTGAAGAGGAAATAAGATCATTTAAGGGTACGGTAATATTTGTAACTCATGACCGTTTCTTTGCCAATAATCTTGCAAGCAGAATTGTGGAACTTGACAGAGGTCAGTTTTATTCATACCCGGGATCATTTAACCGCTATATAGAGCTTCGTGATGAGAGACTGAGAAAAGAGGAGCTTGCCAATGCCGAGTTTGACAGGATCCTCTCTGAAGAGGAAGCCTGGATCAGACGAGGGGTCAAGGCCAGACTTGCAAGAAATGAAGGCAGAGTTCGTGATTTAAAGGAACGCCGTGAGATCAGAGCAAAACGCAAAGACAGAGTCGGCAACGTTGTTATGGAAGCCAATCAGGCTCAAAGAAGCGGCAACCTGATTTTCGACATTGAAAACATCAGCCTGTCCTTTGGAGATAAAAAGATTATTGACTCTTTCTCCTCAGTAGTCATGAGAGGGGACAGAATCGGTATTACGGGGCCTAATGGAGCAGGAAAGACATCTCTGCTCAAGCTTCTTATGGGGCAGATAAAACCTGATAGCGGAAAGCTAAAAACTGGTGTCAACCTTGCTTTTGAGTACTTTGATCAGTACCATGAGGCACTCGATCTTGAGAAAAGTGTTGCTGACAATGTAGCTGACGGTCATACCGAGGTTACAATCAACGGCAGAAGCCGCCATGTCATATCCTACCTTGCAAACTTCCTGTTCTCAGGACGACGTGCAAGATCACCTGTAAAGGTTCTCTCTGGTGGCGAGAAAAACCGTCTGTTGCTTGCAAGGCTCTTTGCCCGAGAATCAAATCTGCTGATCCTCGATGAACCTACAAATGATCTCGATCTTGAAACGCTTGATCTTCTGGAAGATCTGATTTCAGGCTATCAGGGTACTGTGATTGTAATCAGTCACGACAGAGCCTTTATTGACAGGGTTGCGACGGAAACCTGGGTGTTTGACGGCAGCGGACACATTGAGTCTGTAATCGGTGGCTGGGCTGACGTACTTGCATATTACAGAAGAGTTGAACAGAGCAGGAATGCAGATAAAAACGAAACTTTAGAAAAAAGCGGGAAAAATCAGAGCAGCATTCAGGATAACAGGACTTCAGACAGGAACACCAGGCTGTCCTTTACTCAAAAGCATGAACTTGAACAGCTTCCTGAAAAAGTGGAAAAGGCAGAGCTGGAGCTTTCAGAGCTAGATTCTATGCTCAATTCACCTTCACTTTATGAAAAGGGACCTCAGATGGCTATTGAGCTTACTGAGAAAAGGGCAAAGCTTCAGGAAAAGATTGATGAACTCTACTCAAGGTGGGAAGAGCTAGAGTCTCTTGATCACTGATGTCTAACCTGTTTGCACCTAGTGATATAGATTATTCAGAGTTAAGAAAATGGCATTTATTCGATCAAAGATAGATTTACATTCACACTCTACAGCCTCAGATGGCAGCTTTACCCCAACGGGACTGGTAAAAAGAGCCATAGACAAAGGCCTTACCCATCTTGCACTGACTGATCATGATTGTATTTTGGGGATTAGGGAAGCTCAGGAGGCGGCCAGAGGAAAAATCGAGCTTATTCCTGGTTCTGAGCTTTCATGTACTTGGCGAAATGAGCAGATCCATGTTGTCGGTCTGTTTATTGATCTTACATCAGAAATACTGCTCAAATACCTTGAAGGTCAGAAAGCCAAGCGAATTGAAAGAGCAGTGAATATCTCACTAAAACTAGAAAAACAGGGCATCCGCAATGCCTATGAGGAGTGTGTTAAAAGAGCCGGAGAAGGAGCCTCTATTACCAGAGGTAACTATGCAAAGCTTTTAGTTGAACTTGGTAGAGCTCAGGATAATGAGGATGCCTTTAATACATATCTTAAAAAAGGTAAGTCCTGCTATGTTAAAACACTCTGGCCGGATATGTCAGAATGTGTACAGACTATTTTATGTGCTGGAGGCATACCTGTTCTAGCTCATCCTTCAAGGTATTCTCTTACCAATACCAAAATCAGAGAACTTATGGAAGACTTCAAATCGTACGGAGGTCTTGCCACTGAGGTTTGCGGCTGTCAGATGAGGCCTACAGAGATTGAATACCTGTGTAAGCTATGCGAAAAATATGATTTCATGGCATCTTTAGGTTCTGATTTTCATCATGAAGGATCATATCGTGAGCTTGGATTCTTTCCGCCTATTCCTGACCATCTGAAAAAGGTATGGGATGATCCTCGAGCCAGGCCATATAATTTCTGCTAACAGAAAATTAACATAAACTTAACAATCTATTTTGAACTGATCCTCTACGTGCCTATCTAATACCGTGTAATTAAGCTAGGTCTCTGATAACAGAGGCTTAACATTCACATAGTATTTGGTACACGGTATATGGATCTGTTTCAGAAAATAAAAAATCTTTTAGTCAGGATCACGTCTCTCGTTTCGCTCTGCTTTCACTGCCACTGTCCCTGGTATGTTGTGTTCTATGCAGTAACAATATACTTTTCAACAGTGCTGAACAGGCAGATATTAAATCATTTTTACAGGCTGATTGGCTCTGATAGCTTTGGTTTTTTCCATCTGACACCGCCTTTAGTTCTGTTTTCCATTCTCAGCATAGTATTTTTGCTGTTTTCATTCAGATTCGTATTTAAAGCCATAATGTCTCTTCTGCTGATTACTGGTGCTGCTGTTGGCTACTATGCACACAGATATGGCATTATTTTTGACTATGACATGATGATAAATGTCCTGCAGACAAATGTGTCAGAAGCAAAATCATACGTGAATATGTCTTCACTTATGTTCATCTTTCTGACAGGTGTTGTTCCGGCTCTTGTGCTGTTAATGATCAGAATCAGATGGCCATCTTCAGTTATAAGAGGATTTCTATCAAGACTTGCGATACTATCTGTTGCAGCTCTCACTTTATTCTCCATAAGTCAGGCCTATTATCAGAAATACGCATCAATTGCCAGAAACAACAGTATCCTAAGAAAGGAAATATCTCCATATAACTATTTATGGGCATCATATGGTGCAATAAGAGACACCTATTTCCCAAAAAGGGATGAGTTTACACATATAGCTCAGGATTCTGTTATCGATAATCCTGAGGAAAGACCTGAGCTGTTTGTGTTTGTTCTTGGAGAGACAGCAAGAGCCGCCAACTACAAGCACAATGGCTATGCAAGAGATACCGATCCTTTTACGGACAGGTTTGACAATGTCACCAAATTCTCTCCTGTTGCAAGTTGTGGTACTGCAACAGCTGTATCTGTGCCATGCATGTTTTCAATCCTGAACAGAGATGAATACAGCGACAGCAGAGCAAAAAGCATGAGTTCGCTGGTCGATGTCATCAGATATGCAGGCTATGATGTCATGTGGTATGAGAACGATGGCGGCTGCAAAGGTGTGTGTGACAGAGTGGAAAATGAGACTGTTATTGCACAGTCTCCTGATAATGCCAAATGGTGCAGTGATGGAACATGCTTTGATGAAGTTCTTATAGGCAAACTCAGATCACGCTTGAAGATAGCTGCCGGCAAGAAAAAAAGTACTGTTATCTTTCTACATCTTATTGGCAGCCATGGTCCAACCTATGCCTACAGAGTGCCTGAAAACATGAAGGTGTTTACTCCTGACTGCAAAAGCGGGGAAATTGAAAAATGTTCTGTTGAGGAGATTGTCAATGCCTATGACAACACTCTGTACTACACCGACTACGTGCTAAGTCAGGTGATAAAGGAGCTTGAACCTTATTCAGACAGATTCGGAACAGCCATGTTCTATGTGTCAGATCATGGAGAGTCCTTAGGTGAGTCTGGTCTTTTTCTGCATGGGGCACCATATATGATTGCTCCTAAAGAGCAGAAGAAGGTGCCTGTACTTACCTGGTTTTCTGACAGTTTTGTCTTTGATCACAAGCTTAATCTTGAGTGTTTGAAAAATGTCTCCATGCGTGATGATTTATCTCATGACAATGTGTTTCACAGTATTCTGGGGATTCTTGATGTAAATACCTCATTCTATGAAGAAAAAAAGGATTTCTTTTCTTCATGCAGGATCTGGAACAGAAGAGAAGCCCGTCTTTTAAAGCGTACTGAAAATGCTGTTGCCCAATGATAAAAGCTATTGAATGATAATAAATTGCATATTGCTAATTTAAGTTGCAATATGCTAACTAACATGGTACTATCTGTCTGTGTTCATTAACTAAACAATTAAATAACAAATAGGTGGTACATATTCATGTCAAAAATCGTTAAGGTAACTGGTCGAGAGATCATAGATTCAAGAGGCAATCCTACAGTAGAGGCAGATGTCTATCTTGAAGATGGAAGCTTTGGCAGAGCTGCAGCTCCATCAGGTGCCTCAACTGGTAGCCGAGAGGCTTTAGAGCTCAGAGATGGTGATAAATCAAGATTTGGCGGAAAAGGTGTTTTAAAAGCTGTTGACAATATTAACCAGAAGATAGCTCCTGCCATTATCGGTCTTTGCGCCTGTGATCAGGAAAAGGTTGACAGGACCATGATTGAACTTGATGGTACCGATAACAAATCAAATCTTGGTGCAAATGCTGTGCTGGCTGTTTCTCTAGCAGTTGCCAAGGCACAGGCTGCATCTGAAAAAATTCCTTTATATAAGTATATCGGCAAACTGTACGGCCATACCGGCAGGTTTGTTATGCCTTTGCCTATGATGAATATTCTAAATGGCGGCGCTCATGCTGACAACAATGTGGATATTCAGGAGTTTATGATCCAGCCTGTAGGTGCAAAGAGCATTAAAGAAGCCTTAAGAATGGGTGCTGAGGTATTCCACGCTCTTTCTTCGGTTTTAAAGGCCAAGGGTATGTTTACAGGTGTTGGTGATGAGGGCGGATTTGCTCCAAACCTCTCATCTAACGCAGAAGCCTTTGACTGCATCAAACAGGCTGTGGAAAAGGCAGGATATGTCTTTGGTGAAGATATCACTCTTGCGATGGACTGTGCCTCATCCGAGTTTTACAATCAGCAGACTGGTCGTTACGAGTTAAAGGGGGAGAACAGAGAGTTTACCTCAGAGCAGTTTACTGACTATCTTGCAGATCTTGTAAACAGATATCCTATTGTTTCTATTGAAGATGGGCAGTGCGAATCTGACTGGAATGGATTTTTTTATCAGACTAAAAAGTTAGGCGATCATGTTCAGCTGGTCGGAGATGATCTTTTTGTAACTAATACTGCAATCCTCAAAGAAGGTATTGATAGAGGAATCGCAAATTCGATTCTGATCAAGTTCAATCAGATTGGCTCTCTTACTGAGACCTTAAATGCTATTAGAATGGCAAAGGATGCCGGTTACACTGCAGTTGTATCTCACCGTTCAGGAGAAACTGAAGATACAACCATCGCTGATCTTGCTGTGGGAACATCATGCGGTCAGATTAAGACTGGCTCAATGAGCAGATCAGATCGTATCGCAAAATACAATCAGCTTATAAGAATTGAGGAAGAACTAGGTGAGGATGCTGTATTTTTAGGCAGAAAGGCGATTAAAGGACAGTAACAAATTTCTCAGAATGTAACTTCATACATAGTTGTGTGCTCTGAATAACTCAGAGCACTTTTTTATGTTATCTCATTTCACTGAAAAGATTTTGCTCTTCTTATTTTTTTTTCTGTTGGAGCCGCTAATTTGAGTAACAATACTCATACTGGTCAGGCCCATCTCATCCAATTACACAGTTTACGCTGACCAAAAGAGAATAAACACTCATCTGTTACAGTTTCTGTAACATTGAATTAACGTAAAATTCAGCT
>JBJFET010000015.1:0-19316 GCA_051891035.1 Succinivibrio sp.
GAACAGATTTTGCTGCAAAGGTACGCTGAATGATGTACTGATTGAATCCCCAGTAATAGAGGTTTGTAACCCACAGACCACCGATGAGAACGGAAATGCCAGGTAAGTCGATGTAATGAGGATTTGACTTGTCTAAAACCATCTCAAAATGTTCTGGAATTTCGTTGATTAGGGTTGACCATGCGGCACAGATACCTTCACCCTGACCAATCCACTGTAGCGCAACATATGATGTTGCAAAACCGCCGAAGACCAGAACTGCGACCTGAATAACATCAGTCCATACAACTGCAGACAGCCCGCTATATACAGAGTAGAGCAGTGCGAATGCAGCTAGACCTAGAATTGAGTACATAAGAGGTATGCCTAGAATAGTTTCAAGTGCAAGCCCACCTAAGTACAGAACTGAGGTCAGATTAACAAGGATATAAAGGCTAATCTAGAATACAGCCAGAATAGTTTCTAAGGTTTTGTTAAAACGCTTTTCAACAAACTCTGGAATTGTATAGATGCCTTTTTCAATAAAGATTGGAATGAAGTACTTGCCTACGAGGATCAGTGTAACAGCAGCCATGATTTCGTATGCGGCAATGCCCATTCCGATGGCAAAACCAGAGCCTGACATACCAATAAACTGCTCAGCAGAAATATTGGCAGCAATCAAAGAAGTACCGACAGCCCACCAAGGAATGGACTTGCCTGCAAGGAAGTATCCCTCTGCACTCTTGTGATTTTTACGTGAAGCGAGAAGTGCAATAACCAGCACTACAACTGCATATATTCCAAAGATAATGTAATCAGTGGTCGATAGACCTGAAGTTACAGTTTCCATTTTGTTTTTTTTATGTTTGGCAAAAATTAAAACGTTTGCGTAAATAATAGCAGTATCAGAAAATAATGCAAATGGCTATATATAAGGAAAAACTTTAAAGAAAAATAAATATCGTAAAAAAATGAATGTAATAGGCACAATTTGAGAATAATAAATAAACATTAAATTACAGATAGTTAGATGATAGTGTTTTAGTTTTTTTATTCTGTTTACGGTAAAAAAAAATGTAACTATAAAACACCGTAAACGTTTTAAATATTTCTAGCTATTTGAAATTAAATAAGATTTACTGAATTCTGATTTTGTGATCTTGAATGGCTTTTAAATAATTTTATCAGTTGATTATGCGAATACTGATATTTTTTTGAAAGTATCTGGAACCTGTCAGGAATATATGAACAGAGAGCCAGGATTCATTATCTGTAATAGCACAATGATGTCTCTTACAATTGATCCTTACCTTGGGATCTGATTTAAATAAAAAAATAAGGGGAGCTGAGCTCCCCATGATTTTTATCAAATAAACTGATTAGAATGCAAAGCCTAGGTTTGTATTCCAGAATGCTGCATAGATTACAGCAACAATCAGTAAGATTGCGTATGAGGCAATTGCAAAGCCTCCAGAAGTCTGGAAGGTACTTGCAGTTGTAACGATAGCCTTTGCATCGTCGTCTGACTTGTTGGTTGACAGAGAAACGAATACGATAACAGCTATTGTCAGTACGCAGGTATACATCATCTGATCGATGAAAGGCATACCGATTGGCAGGAACTTTAAGAGCAGAGCAATCACGATTGATGCTAATACGCCAACTACAGCGCCGGTTGAGTTTGCCTTCTTATAGAACAGACCGCATAAGAATACAGCGAGAATACCTGGAGATACGACACCGGTGTACTCCTGAATGTACTGGAATGCCTGACCTAAGGTGCTTAGCATTGGAGCAATAAAGATTGCGATTACCAAAGCAACGATAGCAGTTAAACGACCAACGGTAACTAAAGCGATATCTGAAGCATTCTTGTTGATGTACTCCTTATAGATATCCATAGTAAAGATAGTTGCAGTTGAGTTGAGCATTGAAGCTAAAGAAGAAACGATAGCTGCTGCTAAAGCTGCAAATACCAGACCCTTAAGACCGATTGGAAGTAACTGAGCAACCCATGGGTATGCACGGTCAGTCTGACCTGCAGTTGGGATGTTCTCTGCAACAACATCACCGTATACAGACATTAACTTGTTAAGAAGCTCTGGGTTGTGAGCTGTGATGTAGTAAGCAGCTATACCAGGAATTACAACGATAATTGGAGTGATGCACTTTAAGAAAGCTGCAAAAGCAAGACCTCTTTGAGCCTCATCAACAGATTTTGCTGCAAAGGTACGCTGAATGATGTACTGATTGAATCCCCAGTAGTAGAGGTTGGCAACCCACATACCACCGATAAGAACAGCAATACCAGGTAGGTTCTGGAACTGTGGATTCTGGTTGTCAAGGATCATGGTGAAGTGATCTGGTACCTCATCGATAAGAGTTGACAGACCTGCAAATGCGCCACTCTCACCACCGATAAGCTTTAATGACAGATAGGTAGTAGCAAAACCGCCGATTACAAGAACTGCGACCTGAATAACGTCAGTCCAAACAACAGCTGACAGACCGCCGTATACAGAGTAAATTAGGGCAAAAGCAGCTAGACCTAGAATGGTGTACATCATAGGAATGCCAAGGATTGTCTCTAATGCAAGACCGCCTAGATATAAAACTGAAGACAGGTTTACAAAGATGTACAGGCAGATCCAGAATACCGCAAGAATTGTCTTTAAGGTCTTGTTGAAACGCTTTTCAACAAACTCTGGAATTGTATAGATACCCTTTTCAATAAAGATAGGCAGGAAATACTTGCCAACAAGAATTAAGGTAACAGCTGCCATGAATTCATAAGCTGCAATACCAAAACCAATTGCGTAACCAGAACCAGACATACCGATAAACTGCTCAGCTGAGATGTTTGCTGCAATCAAAGATGCACCAACAGCCCACCATGGGATTGATTTACCAGCAAGGAAATATCCTTCTGCACTTTTTGTGTTTTTCTTTGAGGCAAACAGACCGATTGCGATAACAACGGCAGCATAGATACCGAAGATAACGTAATCGATGGCGCTTAAACCTGCAACTACATTTTCCATAATAATAACTAACCTTGTGTTTGAATAAAATTAAATAGTTTTAACGATGACACGGATGCCATCATTAAATAACGAGGCAATTATACTAAAAAATCAAAATCTAAAAATTGTGTACAAAAGACAACCTTGATTACATAATATTGACTAGAAAATATGCATTGCAAAATGTTTCAGATATTATGCAAAAAAATCAGATAATATTAAAAATATATCTTTAAAATCAATTAGATAGTAATTTTTGTATTGCAATGTAATTATACTTGTAAATCAAAATTTTTTAGCATTCCTGGACTGAAAAATGTGCTAAAATGTAATCGCTTTCATAAAAATAACCTGTTGATTAATAAATAAAAAATTAATTTGTATAAATTTGTGTTTTTGTGAGAGATGTTACAATTTTTATTGAAAATTATGCAAAAGAGCTATTCTGTACATGTAAATTATCTGTATGGTGTAAGCAACAGAAATGATTTTTTGTGCATAAGCTAATGTTTTTTACAGGAATTTATCATTAAAATCAAAGAAGAGATAATAGGAGAGGACAGTTAAATGGATAATATTCATTCAAGCATTCTGCTGTGCAAGGTATCCTACAACTGGTATCAGGTTATCAAATCCCACTTTATATCAAACGGGTCTGGACTTACTAACTGCTGGTATACTCCTGTAGAAGAGCTCGAGCAGAGGTCTGATGAGTTTCTGCCACCATCAGGATCTCTTACACTTTTTCTTGTAGAAAAGGATGGAAAGCAGCTTATTGTAGGCGGTGGCTTCTACCTTTTTCATACCAATCTTACAATTGAAAGCTGCTGGAACAGCTATGGAGTCCTCTCTGGATATATTACATATCAGGACTTCATGAAAAGAGCAAAAGACTGCAAGGCAGATCTTAATGATCCAATAAGCTGCTACATTTCTGATGGATCTTTTATCTTTATCAGAAACAATATAGTAGAAGTTCCAGATGACTTTAAAATGGATTTTGAGAACAGATCACGCTTGGTGATCTCATGTCAGGAGCCTCTTGGTATGTATCTTGGCAAGATCTGTTTTGAAAGGCGTTCCAAGCAGATTGATGCAGGATCTGCCGATTCAACATGGCCTGGCATCTATTATGTGGCATCTCTGCACAAAAGTGCACAGAAGGCGGCTCAGTTCAGATCTTTTATGATAAATCTGTATCACAGACGCTGTGCAGTATCAGGCTGCTCACTGGTACCTATCCTAAACGTTGCCCATATCAAGACTATCTATGATGAAAGGTACACTAGACCTTGCAACGGTCTGATCCTTCGTTCTGACATTCACAAGATGTTTTCAAAGGGACTTATTACTTTCTACTATGATGGACCTGATGTTATCCGAGTCAGAGTATCTGAGAATCTGAAGTATGATCTGAGCGGTGATTATAAGGATCTTGAGGGGAAGGCTCTGACTCTGCCTGATGACAGAACCAATTGGCCTAGTGTAGAGTATCTTGAGTGGCATAACAGGATCCGATTTGAGAACTGGTTAAAGTATGGAGAATTCTCTTTGATTGATACTTTGCCAATGCATCCTAAGGAATAGTTTTAATGAAGATAGCAGTAATAAATGCTGATGGAAAATTTGGCAGTTCAATTGTAAAAAAGGCTGAAGAGCAGAAAATCGGATCAGTGTCTATTGTTGACAGTTTTACTGCAGTATCTGGAAATGGAAGGCTTGTCATCAAAAAGGTTAATGAACTTACCCTAAATGACATTGCCGACTGTCACTATATTATTGATCCTGTTTCCTTCATTGAGATATCTCGTTTCTCTTCAGATGATCTGCCTGTCTGGCATCTTCTGGAAATATTGAAGGACACATCAGTAAGACTGCTGACCCTGGCACCAAGTTCAATCCTGTTTACAGACAGAAACCGGACAAGATATGTTGGTAATGAGGATTCTGATCTGTATCTTGATGAGAAGGAGCGCAGAGCATCAAGACTGTGTCTTAATGCCTACAGGCGACTGAGTCTGTGTACCAATGTAAGATGGTCAGTCCTGTGTCATCCGTTGTTTTTAGATCCTCTGTCCTACGGTTCTGGAAAATTTGCTTTTTTCGATGAGGTCCTGCCGGTAGGTCTTAAAGGCGAGAGCACTATCAGTGAAAATGATTTTACAAGTTCTGTAATTGAACTGTTAAAAATGATCCCAAAAGAGCATAGCTGTACATCAGTAAGAGAACTTCGCGAATAGTACAGTATCATTAAGTCTTATACTCTATAAGACTAACCTCTATAGTGTCTTAGTAAATATAATCTACAGGAAAGAGATTTTTGCTTAGGCATATCTGAACATAGGCTCACCTGTCCATAAAAAATTTTTCAGACTATATCCTTTGTCAAAGAATTGGCATATTATGTGAAAAAATTTTTCACCACATTGTAGAGGCAAAAATGAGTTTTCTTGATACGCTAACGCAGATGGGAGCATTATTTTTGCTTGTTGTAATAGGATTTGTCTGCAACAAGCTCAAATATATGGATGTGGACTTTAGCAGAAAGTTCTCCTCTCTGATACTTAATGTAACGGCACCGTTCCTGATACTCTCTTCAGTCATGGGAGAGGTATTGCCAAAGCCAGAGGATATCCCTCCGGTACTTACAGCAGGTCTGCTTTCATATGCATTTTTATTTGTAGTGTCCTTCACTCTGTCAAAATTCATCTGCAAAGATGCTGACAAGATCGGATCATACAGATTCATGCTTATCTTTGGAAATATCAATTATATCGGTTTTCCTGTACTCTCAGCCTTATTTGGTTCAACAGCTATTTTTTATGCTGCAGTTGTAACAATACCTTTTAATATACTGATCTTTATGTTTGGAGTACCGATTATCACATCGGGCAAGGGTAAGTTTGAGTTCAAATGGAGGACACTGTTCTCTCCATGTCTTATTGCAACCTACATTACAATTGTTATTGTCTGTCTTCAGGCAAAGATGCCTGCAGAAGTATCAAAGGCATGCTCACTTGTTGGCAGTATGACAGTGCCAGGCTCATTACTTATTATTGGTGCAACACTTGCCGGAATTCCAATATTGAAGATGATTGGCAATCTGAGAATGTACATACTTACTGCAGTAAAGCTTCTTGTGATCCCTGCTGTTCTGTTAGTGATATACAGAGTAAGTCCTCTTGATTATAAGTATGCTCAGGTACTAGTAGTTCTGTTTGGAATGCCTGTAGCTTCAATTGGAACCATGCTGTGTCTAAAGAACAACATTGACGGCAGCACAATGTCAGAGGGAACATTTCTGACTACATTGCTCTCTGTGATCTCAATTCCTCTTCTTTCCCTTATCTTATAGAACTATGGTGTACCTATTTTTAGGTACACCTTACAGTGATTCCATAAAAAAATCAGTAGGAATATATCCTGCAGAAAGCATAAAAGCATTATCTTCAGATTAGGCTAATCTTACTAAAAAAGTAAGTAATGATCTCTGAATGTGCAATATTCTGTCATAAAAACTCAATAATTTTTAATAATATCTATCTGAAATATAAAAAGAAAATTAAATTTTTGTAAATAGTACTTGCAATATAATGTTATATCGTATTAAATACCTACATAACTTATAGGAAATGTGTAATTAGGTTTGACCATGAAAGTTCTGATGCTTTACTACTGTTGTAAATAAGTAAATAAGTAAATAAGAAATAACAAATACAAGAAGATTCTCTTTTAAACATTCTCTTTAAATATGTTTGATGACTAAAGGTAAGATAAATGATTTACGACAGCATTACCGACCTGATTGGTAAGACACCTTTACTAAGACTCAGCGGTTTTTCAAAGGTAAAAAAACTGAGTGCAACTATTTTGGGAAAGCTTGAATCCTTTAATCCAGGCGGCTCTGTAAAAGACAGAATTGCCGCTGCCATGATAAAGGATGCGCTATCAAAGGGACTTATTACCACAAAAACCTTAATAATTGAGCCCACTTCTGGAAATACTGGCATAGGACTTGCGCTTGTAGCAGCATCACTAGGGCTTAACCTTACAATTGTGATGCCTGACAGCATGTCTGTTGAGAGAAGAAATCTGTTAAGAGCCTATGGAGCAAAAATTGTTCTCACACAGGGCTCTCTTGGAATGGAAGGCGCCATCAGAAAGGCGCTAGAGATTAAGAGTGAACACAAGGATTCATTTATTCCTTCTCAGTTTGAAAACCGATTAAATCCTGAAGCTCACTATCTGACAACAGGTCCTGAGATCTATATGGAGGTCGCAGGAGAGCTTGATTATCTTGTAGCAGGAGTGGGAACAGGTGGCACGCTCTCAGGTGCTGGCAGATTTTTAAAAGAAAAGATCCCTTCCTTAAAGATTGTAGCAGTTGAGCCTGAAGGGTCACCTGTACTGACAAAAGGTGTAGCCGGCCTTCATAAAATACAGGGCATAGGAGCAGGCTTTATTCCAGATACTCTGGATCAGTCTGTAATTGATGAGGTTATAGATGTAGATGACACTAGTGCATATGAGACTGAGAGACTTTTGGCAAAGACCGATGGAGTTCTTGCAGGCATATCATCTGGAGCCGCTCTGTATGCTGCAGCTCTTATTGCAAAGCGTCCTGAAAGCCAGAATGCAAAGATTGCCGTGATCCTGCCTGATACAGGAGAGCGTTACCTGTCTACTCCTGCATTTTTGGAGTAGAAAATGATAGATAAGCATGAATCCATAACAGCTAAGATCTGCTCCTTTGTAAGGGCTTATCACTCCATCTATTCTCATCAGAAGATTTTTGATGATGCTCTTGCCTATGATCTGATGGAACAGCGGGAATACATAAGAATAGGTCAGCTGATTGAGCATGATTTTGATGAAGGCAGGTACGACGAGAGTGTGGTATTTGACAGAAGTGTGGTTGATAAAAAGGTTAATGCCTTTCTGGCACCGATACCATTGAGCCGCATTGCATATACAGAATCCGCTCTTGATAAATTTGCAAGAGAAGAGGGTAGTGTACAGTACGTTATTTTAGGCGCAGGACTTGATACCTTTTCTTTTAGAAATACCAACAGGAATATAGATGTTTTTGAACTTGATCATCCTGATACCGGACGCTACAAGAAAAGCAAGGTTCATGATCTTGAGTGGGTAATTCCTGCAAATGTTCATTTCATAGGAATTGATTTTAACAAAGACAATCTGGTTGATGTCCTTTTAAAATCAGGATTTAAAAAGGATAAACCGGCATTTTTTGCAATTTTAGGGGTTACATACTATCTGACACTTGGTGTTTTTGAAAACACTCTGAAAATGATAGATGAACTGACAGATAGCACAGCAGAGGTGGTCTTTGACTACCCTGATGAAACTACATTCAGTCTTGATAAGGATTCGCGTGTTACAAAGCTTGCTAGGATGACAGCTTTACTAGGTGAGGATATGGCATATGGCTATTCATTTGAAGAGATTAAAAAAGCCCTGTTGCAGCACGGCTTTGCGGTAAGAGAGCATCTGTCTCCTGATGCTATTGACGAATTGTATTTTAAAGACAGAAAAGATGGTCAGAGAGCATATGAGAATGTCCATCTGATAACCGGTTTAAAGAAAGGAAGCAAATAATATGTCAGAGTATAAAGATATTGAGTCAGCTGTAGTACACGGCGGAATATACGGTGATCCTCTCACAAAGGCAGTAAATGTGCCAATCTACCAGACTTCAACCTATGAGCAGGAGGGTATTGGTCTTTCTCCTAAATGGGAATACTCAAGAACAGGAAATCCTACAAGAGCCGCACTTGAGGCTTTAATTGCAGAGCTTGAGGAAGGAAAATACGGTCTTGCCTTTGCATCAGGAATGGCTGCCATCTCTGCAGTATTAAATCTGTTTGAGTCTGGCGACAAGATTTTAATTTCATCAAACGTCTATGGTGGTACCTACAGACTGCTTGATAAGGTCTACAAGCAGTTTGGCCTTGAATTTGAGAGCATTGATACAAGCGATCTTGCCCTGATTGATCAGAAGGTCACCAAAAATGTAAAGGCAGTATACATTGAAACTCCATCAAATCCTCTGCTTACCATTACTGATCTGCAGGGAGTTGCCTCAATTGCAAAGAAACATGGAATTCTGACAATTGTAGACAACACCTTTATGACCCCATATCTTCAGAAACCTCTTAAATTTGGTGCAGATATTGTTATTCATTCAGCAACCAAGTATCTGGGAGGTCATTCTGATCTGGTAGCTGGTCTTGTGGTTGCAGATGATGAGGCCCTGGCTAAGAGGCTTTACTTTATACAGAATTCAGTAGGAGCAGTTTTAGGTCCATTTGACTCGTTTTTGCTGATAAGAGGTATCAAGACGCTGTCTGTAAGACTGGACAGACATACAGACAATGCACTCAAGCTTGCTAGAGCCCTGTCAGTCAATAAGGCAGTAAACAGAATCTATTATCCTGGGCTTAAAGAGCATGAAGGTTATGAGGTAAATGAGCGTCAGGCTAAAAACGGTGGAGCTATGATCTCATTTGAGCTTAAGGAGAATTATGACATTCACAAATTCTTCAAATCATTAAAGCTGATAGCTCTGGCTGAGAGTTTAGGTGGAGTGGAATCGCTTGTTTGCCATCCTGCCACAATGACCCATGCGGCAATTCCTAAGGAGGTTAGAGATGCTGTTGGTATTACAGATAATCTGATTAGACTGTCTGTGGGCATTGAGAGCGCTGATGATCTGCTCTCTGATCTTGAGCAGGCTATAGAGGAGGCTGCAAAGTAAAATGCATTACTATAATTCCATGCATGATCTTATAGGCAGAACTCCGCTTGTAAAGTTAAATCATGCCTATGATCTTAAAGAAGGCGTAAATCTGTTTGCTAAGCTTGAGTATTACAATCCATCAGGATCGGTAAAAGACAGAACAGGCATCTATATGGTGGATGATGCCATTAAAGAGGGAAGACTTAAAAAGGGCTACACCATTATCGAGGCTACAGCCGGCAATACGGGGCTTGGTGTTGCCTTTGCCGCTCTGAACAAGGGATTTAAGGTAATTTTTGTGGTACCTGAAAAGTTCTCGCAGGAAAAGCAGGTACTCATGAGAGCTTTAGGTGCTCAGATTGTGCATACAAGAAGAGAGGATGGCATGCTTGGTGCTGCAAGAAAGGCAGAACAGATGCGATCAGAAATTGAAAACTCGGTATCACTTGAACAGTTTAAGAACATGTCTAATCCAAAGGCCCACTATGAAACCACAGGACCTGAGATTTATGATGATCTTGACGGGCAGGTAGATTATCTTGTGGCAGGAGCCGGATCTGGCGGTACATATTCAGGTGTGGTCAGATATCTTAAAGAGAAAAACAGCGCTATTCAGGGAATTCTTGCTGATCCTATCGGTTCAACCATGGGTGGCGGTGAGCATGCAGATTATGATATTGAAGGTATTGGTAATGATTTTATTGCTGATACCATGGATATGACCCTGGTTGACAGAGTGATTAAGGTTTCAGACAAGGAAGCCTTTGAAGGTTCAAGGATACTTGCAAGAACCGAAGGTATTCTTGGAGGATCTTCAACAGGAGCCGCATTCATGTCGGCATTAAAACTGATAGAGCAGGGAGTAAAGGGCAATATTGTATTTATAGCACCTGACAGATCAGATCGTTACTTCTCAAAGAACCTCTATTCATAAAGATCAGGCAGAATCAGTCAGATCATCTTAGGATTATCTTCAGTCAAGCTGAAGATAGTCTTTCCTTTGCATCGTTGCATATCCATCATCCTTTCATAAAAATGAATTTATAGATGGTATCAGATGTGCATGTTCAGATCGTTTCAGCTGACGTTTGTATTGTAATTCACAGTCAGACGCGCTCTGTAGAATAAGAATCGGATCATTTCCCCTGTTCTTTCTTATGCATATGAGAGTATTCTTTTTTTTTCAAGCTGAGAAACACGCCAGATTGATTTGGCCTGTTTTGCCATCCATTTTTGTCTGCTGCTCACGTTTGTAGCATTCCATTCAGAATAATCACCTGCTACCTTACTGGTGATCTTAAAAGAGCTTTCTGCCAGTATTTCTTTTTTCTGCACATATTCGTCTGCACCAATGTCTCTGTTTTTTCCTGACTGCAATAGAGTCATATTTCCAAGTCTGTATACCATTGCACTTTCTTCCTCATATGATGAGAATCCTCCCCATTGATCTGGAGCGTTCTGAGGAAGTATATGTTCAATGTTGTAGCTGTCATTATTAAAGTCTAATGCTGTATCAGAAACGTAATTCTCAAGTTCGCACAGAATGTATCTGACAATCTTTTTCAGTCTTGAATCATTTGTCTTTATTGATGACTCCGAAAAATCATGGTAGAAACGCTGATCTTCTATGTATATCTCCTGTAAAAGAGTCCATACCTGAGATATTTCTGTTATTTTTCCACCAGAAATCTGCTGAGCTACTGAATTATAAACTTTTTCAAGATCTGTTGGACTGTAGGAGCCAATGATGTTGTATCTGAAGGAAATAACTTTGACTGCATTGAGTAAAACAGAAAAATCATTTTCACTGAACGATCTTTTTGCAGCCAGAAGTAAAGAATAAGGTTGCTTTACTCTCCATAGCTTTAATAATGATGAATTTTTTTTATCAGATGTCGACATGGTTGACAGTTCGGGCTCAATAAGAGAAATGAAATGATCTAAATCCTCCTCCATGTCTCTAATAAGAGAAAAAACATCACCTGCATTTTTTACAACTTTTCTGATATTTTTAAATAACTCGGAATGTCTTGTCAGCTTATGCCTGCTGTTCCAATGAACTCTGAGAAAGTCTGGAAATTTTTCTGACTGTAAATGGCTTACTATATTGTCCCACCTTTCTTCTAGATTATTCAGTTCATATCCGGTGTTTTCATTTCTGTCTAGTATTGAAAAAAGATAATTTTTTAACAGATCGGTTGAAGATAAACGAACACCACGAGAATTTAGAGTTTCAAATACTTTATATGCATTAAGCTCATCTGTTACTGTGATAACAGTGAAAAAAAGATTGTCGCTTATGTTTTCAACAAGCAGGGCTAATTCCTTACCTTTATTATGAGGAATATTCTCTAAATAGTCGCTAATCATTCTGTCAAAAAATTCAAAGGCTTTTCTCAGAAGATGTTCGGAAGATTTCAGTTTTCTCTGAGGCAGTTTGCCTAATGGAACAAGAAAATTCTGATAAAAAGAATTGTTGTTTTTGTTTAAGGTAAGTTTTGAGTGCGATATAAGAGTTACAGGATCAAGATAGCCGATATATGTATTTCTAATCTGTTCAATTCTCTGACTGTTTTCAGATGCTTCTATATTGTCATTTACCAGCTGCTGAATATTTTTTAATACTGCAAGAATGATTAATGATGCAGTTGTTAATCTCTGCTGGCCGTCTATAACATCAAAGGTTCTGTCATCTGCTGACTGCAGAACCAGATATCCCATATAATGAGCACAGTCTTCAGTATCTCTGATGCTAGAAAGTATGTCAGACCACAGATCTTCCCACTGTTCCATATCCCAGCTGTAGTCACGCTGAAAACGGGGAATTCTGTAGGCTATTCCGTTTCCCATCAATTTTCTGAAAGTGTTATTTTCTGTTTTAAAATTTGTGACTGACATAATATGGTTTCCACTCGTTTAATGGATGAATATTACTAAATACTGAAGCATAAGTAACTTAATTATAACTTAATTGTTATCCTGACTGATGCTGCTTATTCCAGATCTGAAAAGATTTTTACTATTTTGTTGCCAGCAGATAGGTATGTTTATCAGATAATTTAACTGGCGATGGTCCACAGGAAAATGCAGTAACGACGTGATGTTAATCTATCCTTTATGTTCATAATGACAGGAGCATCAAAGAGATCAGTGATGTTAAGCTTAAGCTATAAGACTGGAGTCCCTAGAAGTTAGGTGCGTTTCCTTTGGTTGTTGTTCGTACAGTTAGTGTTCTGTTTCCAAGCTTTTCTGTGAGTTTTTGGATTGTCTGTGACAGCTCTTCTATTTGTCTGTAGAGCTTTTCTATCTCGATGATTGGGATTTTATCTGTTCAACCTGAGATTCAAACTGAACAAGTAGGATACCCATCATTGCAGATAAAGCAGGATCACCAGATACTGCAGCTTTTATCTGTTCTGACAAGTCTCTGAATCTGTAGGTCTGAGTCTTTTCCACTTGCATTATACCTTTTTTATCCGTATGCAGTCATTATATCAAATGCACCATTCATCCCTTTTGTTGTCACACTGTTTATCATAAACATAGACTACTTCAAAAGATCGTCGTTAAATATCGCCAAAAGATCGCTACAGATCGATGGAGAGAAAAAACGAAAAAGTTGTCATCTCAAAAATAACATCTCGCTGTGATCGTGTATGAAGGGAATAGAGGTAATCTCTTAAAAAAGCAAAGATTACAAAAAACTGTAGAACAGATCACACTGATTTTAAATGAGCAGACAGACAGCAAAAGTGCCTGTCTTATAATGGTTTAAAAGTTATTTCAGACCATTTACATTATTTGTGCTGTGTCATAAAGATAAATGATTTTTAGGTCAAAATACGTGACAGATCATTATAATAATCTGAGTATACATAGATAGTTATTGCAGGTTTAGCATCGGATGAGCAGAAAATTCAACAGATTGTCATTATATATTGTCGTGTATCTTGGCAGACTGATACGATTTTTTAAGGAAGGTCATTCAGTTCAGATCCTCTCTCCTTTTGAAGGAGATGTGATCCCTTCATCACTGGTCAGTGACATCAATATCTCAAAGGACATATTCGGACTGTCTATTGCGTTGCTGCCATCGCTTGGCGAGCTTAGGGCACCATGCAACTGTGTGGTGGAAAGAATATCTGAATATTCAAATGCCCTGTGCCTCAGGATTGGAAAAAACAGACTGATTGTCAATGTCGGGCTTGAGTATGACAAGTATCCAAAAGAATATTTTTTCTGGAACGTTCAGACAGGACAGAAAGTTGAGAAAGGTCAGTTGCTTTTACGCTTTAATGTAAATCAGCTCAAGGATATTGATAGCAACTTTCTGTGTGTTCTGACCATAAGACATCCAAAAAACATGCAGCAGATATCAATGCTCAATGTAAGGCATGTATCCTTTGATTCGATTATCTGTAATCTCAACAGCAGAGGATAGTGGCTTATATTACATAGTCATTGGCATACATTGCATGCTGTTTGTCCAGAATATCCTGAAGTGTTATTGAATCAAGATAGTTGTTTATTACATCATAAAGTCCTTTCCAGATAGGAAGAGTAGGACACTGAAGATTTTTAGGACAGATAACAGGATCGCACTCTAGACAGGCTACAGGCGCAAGATTACCTTCTGTAAGTCTTAGAATTTCGCCTACAGTGTAGTTTTCAGGCTCTCTGTTAAGCTGATAGCCTCCAAGATAGCCTCTTGAAGTGCGTAGCAGATTGGCTCTGTTGAGAATAGGAATGATCTGTTCTAGATATTTTTTTGAAATGCCCTGTCTTTTTGCAATGTCTTTTAATGTGATAAAACCGTTATTCCTGTGCTCGGAAAGGTCTATCATCAGCCTTAAAGCGTATCTACCTTTAGTTGAAATTTTCATAAAAATACCCTACCATTTTAATACTTATTATATTACTAGGCATTGTAAGCTTTTTAAAGCTAATTTTTAATGATCATGCAAAAAAAAAACTGATTATTTTACTGGAAGGCAAATATGACTTTAACTCAATTACGTTATGCCATCACTATTGCTGAAACAGGCTCATTCAACAAGGCATCTCAGATCTTGTATATTTCTCAGCCAAGTCTGTCTAACGCCATTCACGAGCTAGAAGATGAGTTCTCAATCACCATTTTTCATCGATCAGGTCGTGGTGTGACTCTGACAAATGAGGGTATAGATTTTATTACCTACGCAAGACAGGTTATTCTTCATTACCATTCTCTGCTTGAGAAGTTCGGAAAGAACGGTAATATCAAGAAGAAATTCGGTGTATCCACACAGCACTACTCATTTGCAACAAAATCATTTGTTGAAATGGTCAAAAAATTCAATACTGCCGAGTACGATTTTGCTATCCGCGAAACCAAGACCCGAGAGGTTATTGATGATGTAAGCACATTAAAGAGCGAGATTGGCATCATTTACCTGTCAAATTTCAACCGTAACATGATCATGAAGTTATTAAACTCTGCCGAGCTTGAGTTTCATCATCTGATTGACTGCCAGGTTTATGTATATCTTTACAAGGATCATCCTCTTGCATCCTATAAGGAAATTACTTTCAGAGATCTTGCTGATTATCCGTCCCTATCCTTTGAGCAGGGAGACAACAGTTCTTTTTACTTTGCTGAGGAAATTTATTCAACTAAGGAATATTTAAGAACAGTAAAGGTTAATGACAGAGCATCAATGCTCAATCTGATGCAGGGACTTAACGGTTTTACTCTGTGTTCTGGAATTATCTGTGAGGAACTCAATGGCGGTGATTATGTGGCAGTCCCTTTCAGACCTGATGATGGCGATGAGGATGACAACATGAATATTGGCTACATCACCAAAAAAAATCAGATCCTAAGTTCAATGGGCAGTCTGTATATTCAGGAAATCAAGAATTACTTCACACAGAGAGGAATCATTCTCTCTTAGCGCCTATCAGCCATTCTTAGGTCCTATACTCCTAGGCCTGATTACATTTTTTCTGTAGTGTTATAGCAATAAACTATATATAACTATCAAATAATAGTATTAGACAGTTTGTGTAAGATAAACGATACTTTGTCGCAATAAAGATGAGGCAGTGGAAGCACTGCCAAAGATAATAATACAGACAAGGTAAGATTTATGTTCGAGATTCTATGGCACGGCAGAGGTGGACAGGGGGCCTTTACAGCAGCAAGACTGTTAGGTGCCGCATACTCGATATATGAGGATAACCACTATGCACTTGCATTCCCTTCATTCGGCCCTGAAAGACGTGGCGCTCCTGTCAGGGCTTTCACAAAGCTGTCAGATAGGAGAATAGGTGACAGATCAGAGCTTAGCAAAGCCGATATTGTAGTTTTTCTTGACGATACTCTGTTTTCACAGGCGGCCTTTGATGAACTAAAGGAAAAAGGCAGAATTATTCTGTGCACAAAACAGATCATCACCGATCCTAAGGTTATCTGCATTGATGCTGTAACAATTGCTGAGCAGATCCTTGGACTTCCCATCACTAATACCGTTCTTCTTGGTGCTGTTGCCGCCGTATGCGACATAGTCAGTGTTGAGTCTGTTATCAGAGCTATTGAGGAGAATATGCACCCGAAGCTTCAGAAAAGAAACATTGAAGCTGTAAGGGAAGCATACAGACAGGTACGGGGGGAGTAAATGAAAGTAGAACTTCGCAATAAAAAGGTTTTCACCTTCAAGGATATTCCTGATGCTCCAACATATACACCAGGTCTTGTAACTGTAAATGCCGGATGGAGAAACGAAAAGCCGGTATGTGATATGAGCAAGTGCAACAGCTGCTACTTATGCTATCTGTACTGCCCGGATGGTGTGATTGCCAAAGCAGAGAAAGGCGTAACAATTGATTATGATTTCTGCAAGGGCTGCGGTATCTGCGCAAAGATCTGCAGACACAGGGCGATAACCATGGAGGCTGAGAAATAGAATGGCATTGAAGTTTTTATCAGGAAATGAGGCGTTTGCTCAGGGTGTTACCCTTGCAAGGCCACATGTGATCTCCGCCTATCCTATTACCCCTCAGACTACTGTTGTTGAGAAACTTTCAGAAATCGTGGAAAGAGGTCAGTTAAAGGCTGAGTTTATCCATGTTGAATCAGAGCATTCAGCACTGAGCGCAGCTATCGGTGCATCTGCTGTAGGAGCTAGAACCTTTACTGCAACATCATCTCAGGGTCTTCTGTACATGGCTGAATGCTTGACCTACGCATCAGGCGGCAGATTTCCGATTGTGATGATGAATGCAAACCGTTCAGCAGCGCTTCCATGGAATATTTATGGTGATCAGCGTGATTCCATGTCACTTCTAGATCACGGATGGATTCAGGCTTATGCAAAGGATGCTCAGGAAGCTTTGGATCTTGCTCTGATGAGTTTTTATATTGCAGAGCATGAAAGGGTATCAACTCCTTTTATGGCAAATCTTGATGGGTTCACTCTTACTCATACCTATGAGGTTGTGGATGTTCCTGATTCAGATTTGGCTGATGAGTTTTTACCTGCTTACAGAACCGCAAACAAGGTTGACTTTGACAATCCTGTAAATCTTGGCTTCTCCGCAGGTCCTGATACCAATACTGAATTCAAGTACAAAGAGCATCAGGGAATTTTAAATGCAAAGGATGTCATTAAAGAGTGTGAGGACAGATTCTTCAGAATATTCTCCCGTCGCTACACAGGTCTGGTTGAAGAATATTTAACAGAAGATGCTGAATATGTAATCGTGACATTAGGTACTATCTCCGGTCTTGTAAAGGATACTGTAGATTCTCTGAGAGCCTCAAACAAGAAGGTTGGTCTGTTACGAATAAGGTATATGAGACCTTTCCCTGGCGATGAGATTGTAAATGCACTCAGGAGTGTAAAGGCAGTAGGAGTTCTTGAAAAGGATATTTCCTTTGGATGTGAGGGCACCGTATTTACAAATGTAAATTCAGCTCTCAAACAGGGCAACAGTACAGCCAGAACAGCAAACTTTATAGCAGGTCTTGGTGGAAGAAACGTAAGTCTTGCCCAGATAGAGGAAATATTTGCCTCTCTTGAAGCTGGTGCCACTGGTGTTCACTTTGTTGGTCTTATGGAGAATGAATAATGGCAGTTAATGTAAATACTCTGACAGATGATGAGTTCTTCTATGGTCACAAGGCTTGTGCCGGCTGTGGGGGCTCTCTTGCTGTAAGAATAGCTCTGAAGGTTTTAGGCAAAAGAGCAGTTGCTGTACTGCCAGCTGGCTGCATGTCTGCAGTTGGATTTAATTTTCCGCAGCTGTGTTTTGCCAATAATGCAATGATTTCTACATTTGCTGGTACCGCATCAATGATGACCGGCATGCAGGCTGGTCTTAAGGCTCTTGGTCAGAAGGATTTTCAGGTTGTGGGCTTTGCAGGTGACGGCGGAACTGCTGATATCGGTATTCAGGCGCTCTCTGGTGCAATAGACAGAAATGATGATGTTCTGTATATCTGCTATGACAATGAGGCTTATATGAATACAGGTATTCAGAAAAGTTCACTCACTCCTTTTGGAGCAAGAACTACTACCACTCCGGCAGGATCAAATCTGCACGGCAACCTCAAGAATAAAAAGAATATGTTTGAGATTGTGGCTGCTCACGGCATCTCCTATGCGGCAACTGCAAGTGTGGGATATCTGCAGGATTTTATGAAAAAGGTCGAAAAGGCAGCATCCATAAGAGGCACAAAGTACATCCACGTTATCGCTCCATGCCCAACAGGATGGGGAATAAAAACTGATGAGTGTATTGAAGTTGCAAAGGAGGTCGTAGACTGCGGTCTTTGGTATCTGGCCGAGTTTGAAAACGGCGAGTTCAAATTAAACAGAAGACCAAAAGAATTTTCTGATGTTGCATCATACATCAAAAAACAGGGGCGCTTTAAACACCTTGATGATAACGATCTTAAGTTAATTATTCAGGGGCGCGACGCCAAATGGAATTTTATAGATAAACACTTTAGTTAGTTTGAGGAATAATAAAAATGCCAATCAATAAGTCAAAGTTCTGGGATGAAGCTCTTGAGACTGCTCCTCGTGAGGTTCTTGAGGCAAATCAGTTAAAGGATTTACAAGAAATTGTTCAGTTTGCTTATGACAATTCTCCTTACTACAAGAGAACATTTGATGACGCAGGTGTAAAACCATCTGACATCAAGACTCTAAAGGATATTGAGAAGTTTCCTTTCATCAATAAGAAGACTCAGCGTGAAACTCAGGGCGTAGGATCATTCCTAGGTGAGCTGTGTGCAGTACCTGAAGAGGATGTAGTATTCATTTCAACCTCATCAGGTTCAACCGGTGTTCCAACTATCAGCCCATTTACTCAGAAGGATTTTGATGAGTTCCAGGAGACAGAGGCTCGCTGGTTCTGGCAGGTAGGCATGAGACCTAACGACCGTTATGTTCACGCTCTTAACTTTTCCTTATATGTTGGTGGTCCTGATGTTATCGGTGCTCAGAGAACTGGTGCACTGTGCATTTGGGGTGGTACTCTGCCATCAGAGAGACTTTTATGGGTAT
>JBJFET010000016.1:0-4218 GCA_051891035.1 Succinivibrio sp.
GGCTGTATCAATTACCGACCCTCCACCTACAGGCAGAATAAAATCGGCATTCATTTTTCTGCCAAGCTCTATGCCCTCATAGACAAGATCGGCCCTTGGATTTGGCTTTACTCCAGAGAGCACATCATATTCTATATTCTGCTCTTTTAGCTGTTCTTCAACTAAAGAGAGTAATCCTGATTTTCTGGCATGGTTTCCAATGACTATCAGTACCTTTTTAAAACCATATGATCTGATAAGAGTTCCTACCTGAGAGCTCACGCCCTGTCCAAACACATATTTTGTTGGAACACAGAATACGAAATTTTCCATAAATCACCTTACTCTTGTTCTTTAGTTACTGCTGCCAATCTATTCTATGAATATACAGCAAAAATATCTTTTGTCCTATTATGATGCAGAATCTTTGACTAATAAAGGTGAAGTATGACATCGCTCTTGAATTTTTATGTGATATTTGACACTTATCCCTGTTAATGATTTACTAGAGCCTTGACGGCCTGATTTTATTCAGGATTTTTTCTACTAACTATGAGGTTAAATGATAATGAAGCTATTGTCTTTGTGCCTTTTAGGTGCTCTTTCCTGCACCGTAAATAGCGCGATGGCTGAAAACAGCGAGAAAGTAAATATCTGGAACTGGAGCTACAACATCGGAGAGCATACTGTAGCAGATTTTGAAAAAGATACCGGTCTTAAGACAAGCTATGTTGAATACGATTCAAACGAATTGCAGGAAGCTCGCCTTTTAGCAGGAAATACAGGTTTTGACGCAGCAATTGTAGTCAGCTACTATGTACCAAGAATGGCAAAATCTGGTGCTCTTCAGAAAATCGACCATTCTAAAATTCCTAACTGGGTCAAGCAGAACAGAGCCCGTTTAGATAAACTTGCTACCCTTGATCCTAACAACGACTATGCATATCCATACATTGAGATTTCAATCGGTATCGGATACAACAAACAAAAGATTGAAGAAATCTTTGGTAAAGATTTCAAAGTTGATTCATGGGATCTCCTGTTTAAAAAAGAGAACTCAGATAAACTCAAAAAGTGCGGAATTGCAATTATTGACTCACCTATCGAAGTAATTTCTGCAGTACAGCACTATCTTGGCAAAAACCCTATTTCTGAAAAAGCAGAAGATTTTGAAGAGGCTCGCAAGATTTTAACTGCTCTTGCAAGCAATACTGCCTACTTCCAGTCAAACCGCTATGTAACCGATCTTGCATCCGGTGAAATCTGCGCAACCATTGGCTATTCAGGTGACGTTATTCAGGCCCGCCACCTTGCACAGCAGAGCAAGAGAAACTACGACATTGAGTATGTGGTACCAAAGGAAGGCTCTATCTTCTGGTTTGACAGCTGGACCGTACCACGTGGCGCTAAGAACTATGATAACGCTATGACCTGGTTCAACTGGCTTTTAGAGCCAAAGAATGCTCAGAAGCTTTCTGATGAGATTGGCTATGTAATGCCTGTAGATGAGGCTATGGCAAATCTGTCTGAAGAACTGAGAAGCAATGACAGCATTCTCCTGTCAGAAGAGAAACTCAAAACCATGTACTTCATGCAGCCAACTCCTGCCAAAACCACCAAGATTACAAACAGAGTCTGGAATGCAATGAAGACCGACTCTGTCAAGGGTGAAAAAACCGAAGAGGAAAACGGATGGAACTAAGAGTTCTGACTTTTGATTTGAGATAATCTCTTTGAATTCCCTCTTTGCACAAGAGGGAATTTTGTTCTGGAAACCTTCATTGCAAGCACTTTTTTAACAATATCCAGGCTTTCATCTGACATTTTCATAAGATCACGGCTGTTAAGGCCACCTAACCTGTTCTCCAAAAGCATACCGCTCCTGAAGATTAACCTGTCTTTGACCTTTTGAGAATCTTCCTTTAACAAGGAACTCTTAAGCTCATGCTCTATGCGATCGATTATTTCTTTTTTTCTGATGAAGCTGAGTCTTTTACTGAACATACTGGTTTTCCGTAGTGCTGATAAATTATCAAATCAGAATGAGATACAGTCATTTTGTAATCACACGTTTTTACAATCGAATCTACATGATAATACCGTTTCATGATTTTGTTTACAAAAAAATTGGTATCTGTCGCAACATCTGAAATAAAAATATAACGTGAACTGCTTACTGTCAGTGGTGGCACCACAAGATTTCGCTCTCCGTTCCTAATCATTTCATCTACCATCTCATGACGGCTTTTCATATCTGTCTTGGCCTGCAGTGCTGCTCCTATAGCATTTGATCCTGTTACAGCTATATAGGCAAAGGCTGAAACATAAAAAATGACAAACACAGATGTGTTTACAATCTTTACATTCTCCTTTTTTAATATCACATACAAAGACACAACTGCTGCAATTGTACATACAGTAAACGTAGTTACAGTGCGAGCCGGAAAGTTTGGAGAGAACACCATAATCAGAAGAGAGGCACTGCCTAATATGAAGATATAGGCCGTACTTAACATCTGCTTTTTGTATTTTGAATAAAGATCGTACTTTTTAATCTTGTATAAAAGCCAGATAAAGCTGATTATCAGAGGAAGTTCTTCTGCCAAAGAGAGTAGAAGAATTCCAAAGGCGACAGGAAGATGGGCAACATAATCAAAGTTGCCGTTTGCTTCCATCATCTCAAGACGAACCTTGTTGCCAGGAGAGAGAACCAGCACCAGAAAACCTGTACACATGCCAGCAAAGCCTGATAGCTGCCAGAACCTAAGTTCCTTTATACAGTACATGTAGATACAGTATAAAAAGGTTACCGCACAGATGGCAAAACCTGTATTCTCGTTACACCATCCTGCTATAAGCCCCAGGAAGAACATAAGTAGCGAGAACAGCAGCGAGTGAGATTTTACTCTCTCATCTGTAATGGACAGTCTGTATGGCAGAAGGTATAAAAGAATAAATACTGTGGTATACAGATAATTGCATGAGGTAACTAGCATAAAGATCACCTCGCCGTATGCTCTAAGACACAGCCAGAGCATCACAGTGATAAAAAGCACAGCCTTAAGCGGCAGTCGAAAGAGCTTTGCATCCCTGCCCTTTGCGTAAATACAGATTAGTGCAATCAGGAAGATGTAGCAAAAAGCAGTGCTTATGGCGCAGACATACTTTCCGCCCCATAACAGAAACTGTGCCAGTGTATGCGGAGGAGTTCTCCCTCCCCAGGTAAAATAATGCCTGTATTCAGACACGATAATATCGGCTACTGATGAAACTGTATTTTCAGTTCCTTCAATCATGGCGTATCTGTAGTCATTTGAAACAAAAGGTATGGTGTAGGCTAAAAACGCAATAAAGACAAACCATACAGCAAGATATGCATTTGTACTTAAATTTTTCATTTTATAACAAGAAAGTAACACGGGCAGAACCGTTAAAGCTAAATATAAAGACCTGACACAAAAGTTGTTGTAAAATTGTAGGTAGTATACAGCAAACTTTACACCACAGATAAAACAATGCACTTAAAAGATCTAATAAAAAACGGAGTGAACACCGTTTTTTCCTCACAGGAAAAATCAATAGGCAATCTAAATTCAACAGGTATTACAGGAACCGTTGCTGCTATTTACGAGCAGAATGAAGGTCCGGTACTTGTCATCTGTGCCGACAGCTATGATGCACTGACACTAAAATCAAATCTTTTTGCTTTGCTTCCTAAAACCTGTATTGAGTATTTTTCTGACTGGGAAACACTGCCATATGACACTCTCTCCCCTCATGAGGATATCGTGTCATCCCGTATCAGACTGCTAGCTGCTCTTCCTCATATGGAAGATGGAATTGTCATCACTACCGTTCAGGCTCTAATGCCTCGAATTGCTCCTGTTGACTATATTGCATCACACAGCTTTGCAATCAGAGTAGGTGACAGACGTAATATTTCCAAAATGAAATCAGATCTTACAGAGCACGGCTATCTTCTGGTTGAACAGGTTCTCTCACCTGGCGAGTTTGCTGTAAGAGGATCAATTGTTGATCTTTTCCCAATGGGCTGCAACTCTCCTTACAGAATTGATTTTTTTGACGATGAAGTCGATACCATCAGAATCTTTGATGTCGACTCACAGAGATCACTTGAAAAGATTAACGAAATATCTCTGCTGCCTGCTCATGAGTTTCCTTTAGACGAAAAGTCCATCAGTCAGTTCAGAAGCAACTACAGAGACTGCTTTATAGGTG
>JBJFET010000017.1:0-4171 GCA_051891035.1 Succinivibrio sp.
TTCATTTCTACTTTCAAAAAGCTGTGAGGATGAATTTGACTGCACGAAATAGTCAATGGCACTCAGATCAAGATAATCGTGCTTTAAAATGCCAAGTGAAAAGGCATTTAGGGCATCGTTCTGCAGTTTTGCCAGATCAGTTACAAATTTTGACAGTTCATCAGATGATGCTGACCTGGCAAACTTTTCAGCACTCGATGAAAGCAGTTTCAGGTAATTGCCGTTGCTTGTGTACTGAGAATTTATGGCATTCTCATAGACAGCAGTCTGATTGTAAAAACAGACACACACAGCCAGAAGGGAAAAGCATCCTGTAATAGATGCAACTAACTTATGCTTCAGTTTCATAGCATACCTGTTATCAAGATTATCCAGAACACTGCTATTGAATATGAATAATTCTGCAATTAAGGAATCAAATCTATATCAGTGCAGCAGTATCCAATGATTGTTCTTTGTACTTATATATCAAAATCTGTTTTTTCAATTTTAAAGTTAATCCTCTGGATTAACTTTAAACACACACATATATTTCTTTTGAAATTATATAACTATAAAGTGATTTATCATAAGGAATTTTAAGGTTTTTTTGTATCAGCTCGCGAAATTCTCTGAAAATTATGAAAAGCTCTGAGCCTTTATAAGCTATAAGCGGTGCAGACATATATTCAATAGCCGTTTTTTCATGCTGTATCAACCACTCTGCAATGACGGCAGGCACTGAGTAATCCTGCCTGTTATCAAAAAGATATAAAGCAATATTGTTTAAGACACTATGCGTTTTGCTTTATTTCAAAATGGAATATTTTTTTAATACGGAACTCAATAAAGTTCTAATACAGAATACAATAATGTTTTTCTTTGGTTTTAAAAAAAACTGTCTTGCTTTACAATATCCAAAAAACTTTTCAGATTGGTTTTATGGATAATATTGATAACACAATTAGTTTAAAAGACAGATTCAGACAGTTTCTTCCGGTTGTTGTGGATGTGGAAACAGCAGGTCTTGACCCCAAAAGCAGTGCTCTTGTTGAAGTGGCGATGATGACTGTGAAAATGGATGAACAAGGCATGTTCACTCCAGATGAGCTCTTTAGTGCAAACATCCGTCCTTTTGAAGGTTCTACCATAAATCAGCAGAATATTGATTTTCTGGGAATTGATCCTTTTGATGAGTCACGAGATCTAAAAACTGAAAGTGAAGCTCTCACTCCAATGTTCAAGGCAATTTCCAAACTTCAGAAGCTCTATGGATGCAAAAGAGCAATTCTTGTGGGGCACAATGCTCATTTTGATCATTCCTTTATTGAAGAGGCTGCTCTTAGAATCGGGAAGAGATCACCGTTCCATCCTTTCTCTGTATGCGATACGGCTTCTCTGTCATTACTGACATTCGGTCAGAGTGTGCTTCACAAATCATGCATTGCTGCAGGGATTGAATTTGATGAGGAACATGCTCACGGAGCTGCGTATGACACTTTAAAAGAGTGCGAGCTTTTCTGTGCAATCTTAAACAGATTCACAAAGTTCTGCGGTTTCCCTGAAAAGGTTGATGTCACAATTGACTATAATCGTAAAAAGAAAAAAGAGCAGAATGGATCTGAATGTGAAGATACTGACTGTCAGTCGTGATTATTTTTTGTGGCTATGATTAAATTCAGCTACGTTTAAATCTCTCATGTTTAAAATAGTAGCTATGAATGCATTGTCCACTAGGACGTGTTTTTATTCTTGCAAAACGAAAAAAGCAGGCCTTTTGGTGAAAATATTTAATTATGTTCTGTTTGCAGCCATACTCTCTTTGTTCCTGCCATCAGGAGCGCACTGCCATGGTGTGCCTGAGAATGCTCATGCTGACAGGCATGTAAAAAAAATAGCACCGCCTAATACAATTGCAGGTACAAAGAAGGTTGCAAGAGTAGGTGACTATGTGCTGCTCAAAGGTTATTTTGTAAAGCAGGTTGATGATGTCATATTTGAATTTTCTGATGATTCTGCTCATGCGCTTTTCGTAACCTTTGAAGGCGTCAAGATCCCCGATAATCTGAGTTCGAACTATGAATACTTCTTATGGGGACAGATTTTAAGAAATGACAAGACAACAATTCTCCAGGCACTGTTTCTTTCTGACAGGAAGAGCTTAAGATAGCACAGGTCGTGCATTACTTTTTCTGTAAGAACCAGTTTTTACGCATATATAGGAGCTTTTATGAAATTCTTTGTTACAGGTGTGAACGGTCAGCTAGGTCATGATGTCATGAATGAGCTCAGCTCTCGTGGCTATGAGGGGGTAGGCTCTGATATTTCATCTGAGTATGCTGGAGTGCAGGATGGCAGTGCAGTGTGCACCATGCCGTATGTACAGCTGGATATTACTGACAGTGAAGCTGTAAAGAGAGTACTTGAACAGGTTAATGCAGATGCTGTTATACACTGCGCAGCTTGGACTGCCGTTGATCTTGCTGAGGAAAAAGAGGATCTGGTCCGACTGGTAAATGTTACCGGTACAGAGAATATTGCAAAAGTCTGCAAGGAGCTTGACTGCAAGATGCTGTATCTGTCAACTGACTATGTATTCAATGGACTTGGTGATACTCCATGGGAACCTGACTGCAAGGATTATGCTCCTCTTAATGTATACGGTCAGTCAAAACTTGATGGAGAGCTTTGTGTAAGTTCGATCCTTGAAAAATACTTCATTGTAAGAATTGCATGGGTATTTGGTGTAAACGGCAAGAACTTCATCAAAACCATGATTAACGTCGGCAAGACACATGATACAGTCAAAGTGGTGAATGATCAGATTGGAACTCCAACCTATACCTATGATCTCTCACGTCTGCTCATAGATATGTGTGAAACTGAAAAATACGGTTATTACCATGCCACCAATGAGGGAGGCTATATTTCATGGTATGACTTCTGTGTTGAGTTCTATAGGCAGTATGGTCTTGATACAAAAGTAATTCCTGTTACTACAGCAGAATATGGTCTGTCTAAGGCAAAAAGACCATTTAATTCACGCCTTGATAAATCAAAGCTTGTAGAAAACGGTTTTAAACCACTTCCTTCATGGCAGGATGCTGTAAGCCGTTATCTGAAGGATGCAAAACTGTAACTTAGTAGTATTTGAAATTATCGTGTTACTTTTCAACTTGGTATTCATAACGAACTGGGCTTTATAAAGAACACGGCATCCAAATCGCTACTTCTATTTCATATAAATATAAAACGCCAAAGAGGAGGTATCTCCTTCTTTGGCGTTCTCTTTTGCAGAGCTTGTTTTATATTGTGAAAACAGTGTCTTTTGGTATAGATATCTGCATAAACTGGCAGAAAATGACAGGAGTTTTAAAGGAGCATAAAAATCTGCCTCTAATATAGAGAACATTAACTAAAGGGTAGCTTTATGTTCTCAAAAAATACCAAAACTGATTATGAATCATTTGAACTCACCTCTTCCATGAAGATCTGTGTTCTTTTGGCGTCTGCGCTACTGATAGTGCTTCTTTGCCATCATCTTTACTCTTTCTTCCATTTGTATTCACCTGGTTATCTTCATCTGCTGATAATTGCTGCACTGATAAATCTTGTGCCCATAACTGACTATTTCATCATTAAAAGATATTCGGTAATTGAAAGACTTAAAAAGATATCTGATAGGAGTAATTTCTTTGTTCTTACAGACATTGAGCTTGCAAGAATATGTCATAAAAATGTGGCAGAGCGATATGTAACAGGCTGGAGATATACAACTCATGAAGCACGGCAGAGGGTAATTGAAAATTATAAAAAAGAGAAGGGAGATGGTTATGAGCTGTCAGATGACAAGAGCCTTCACAGACATCTTGAAAAGATTGAACAGAACGGAGGTATGTTTTATGTGGACAAGCATGAGTGTGTCAGTAGAGTCTACATCGGAAGCGGTTATGAGTTTACTCCAAAGCATGCAAGGCTTTTAAAGCTGGTTCTTGAAAAGGGAATGATTCCTTTAAAGGAGCAGGGATCAGGTTGCTCACAAATGCACAATCTTTGCAGAAAGCATAAAGATCTCTTTATAAAAACATCCGACCTTACGGGGCATACTCTAATCTTTGGTACCACAGGAAGCGGCAAGACCGGTTATTGTAAAGGTAGTTTGTGACACTACCATTAAAAATTTGATAAAGTT
>JBJFET010000018.1:0-18950 GCA_051891035.1 Succinivibrio sp.
AAACATAAAAACCATCTACTGCTATGGCATCAGTTTCTATAAAAAAGACTGCTACCTTGAAATGAAGAAGGTTAAATAAGCTGGTGCATAACAACATACAGTATGGAAAAACCTAAAGACCGCTACAAGAAAAAGAGGCTGTTTAGAAAAAGTCATTGAAAGACTCTGAAAAACACTATTACCTTTGTATTGAAGGGCGTTGGGCTATATGCTTTGAGCCTGTTCCTTTGAAAGCTTATAATCTTGTATAAGCAAATTTCCTCAACCTCCTGGGTATGTTTGAATTTACTATGGTATACTTGAATTTTGACCTTAATTTTAGGTCATTGGTTTTGTTGATTTCTGATTATTATTATTATCAGAATGTGTTTAAATTTTTCTGTTTGTGACGCAGAATCAAACTGCACCAGACAGCTAAAACTTGTCATTATTTATAACGGGAAACTACTATGAGCATTATTCCTACTGCATACGCAGCTGAAGGTGCAGCACCTGCAGCTCAGGGCGGCGATATGAGCATGATTATCGTATTAACAATCTGTATGATCGCTGTTTACTTCCTCTTCATGCGCCCAAACGCAAAGAAGCGCAAGGAAATGCAGAAACTTTTAGATAATCTTGCTGTTGGCGACGAGGTATTAACAAACGGCGGCATTGCAGGACGTATTGTTAAGCTTCCTGACAACAAGGAATATGTTTTAATGTCCGTATCAAGCGGTGTTGTAATGCAGATCAAGCGTAACTATGTTGTTGCAGTTCTTCCAAAGGGCACTTTAGAAGCTGTTTCAATTGAAAAATCTGCAAAATAATATTTCAGACAAGGCTACCTAAACAGGTAGCTTTGAATTTTAAATAAGGTATCTAACAGTGTTAAATAAATTCCCTTTGTGGAAAAATATAATGGTTTTCCTTGTGATAGCCATTGGTTTTTTCTACTCTCTGCCAAATTTATACGGTGAAGATCCGGCTATTCAGGTTTCAGGAAGTCATGGAACAGAGCTTGATCAGAAAACAGTAGATACTATCAGGGCAGAGCTCGATTCCCACAATATCAGCGGCAATTACGAATTTGAGAATTCACAGTTGCTGATCCGAATGAACAATACTGAAGATCAGCTGACTGCAAGAGAACTTGTATCAGATATGCTAGGTGACAGCTACGTGGTGGCATTGAACCTTGCTCCTGCAACACCTGCATGGATGAGATCTCTTGGAATGCATCCTTTAAAGCTTGGTCTTGATCTGCGTGGCGGTGTTCATTTCCTTATGGAAGTGGATATGGAAGAAGCCATGAAGAAAATGAGGTCACAGCTTACAAATGATTTCAGAACAGAGCTTCGCAACAGAGGTATCAGACTTACAGGCATCAAGGCTGAAAATGACTATATTTTAGTCGAGTTCAGAAATGAAACTACAAGAGATGAGGCTCAGAAGCTTTTAGAGTCAAACCACAAGGATTTCAAGGTTGTATCTCAGGATATCGGTGACAAGTTCTATGTAAGAGCAACCATGACTCCGGAGAAGTTGTCAGAGGTTCGTACCAAATCTGTAGATCAGAACATCAACATTATCAGAAACCGTGTAAACGAGCTGGGTGTGGCTGAGCCTCTGGTTCAGCGACAGGGAGCAGACAGACTGGTAGTTGAACTTCCAGGTGTTCAGGATACAGCAAGAGCAAAAGAAATCCTTGGAGCAACTGCAACACTAGAATTCAGACTGGTTGATACTTCAGCTGACGTTCAGGCTGCAGCAGCAGGTCATGTTCCTGCAGGCATGGAGGTAATCAACGATGCTCAGGGATATCCTGTGGTCGTTCACAAGCAGGTTATTCTGACAGGTGATCATATTGTTGATGCAAGCTCCAGTGCTGATGAGAACGGTCGTCCTCAGGTAAACATCAGTCTTGATTCAAGAGGCGGTACCATTCTTTCAAACTTCACCAAGGACAACATCGGCAAGCCAATGGGTACCAATTTCATTGAGTATGTCGTAGTTCCACCTACTGATCCTGATGCTCCTAAGGTAGGAGAGCCTGGATACAAGCCTAAGTTTAAAAAGATTGAGCGCATGATCAATGTTGCAACAATTCAGTCAAGACTGGGCAGCAACTTCAGAATCACAGGGCTTTCTTCACCAAAAGAGGCTCACAATCTGGCTCTTTTACTAAGAGCAGGTGCTCTTATTGCTCCAATTCAGATTGTTGAGGAGCGAACCATCGGACCATCACTTGGTCAGCAGAACATTGAAAACGGTCTGAATGCCATGTTATATGGCCTTGCAGTACTGTTTATCTTTATGGTTCTCTACTACAAGGGCTTTGGCCTGATTGCTGATTTGGCACTTCTATTCAATCTAGTGCTGCTTGTAGGTGTGATGTCCCTGATCCCTGGCGCTACCATGACGCTTCCAGGTATTGCTGGTATTGTGCTTACTCTTGGCATGGCGGTTGATGCGAACGTGCTGATTTACGAGCATATCCGTGAGGAAATCAGAAAGGGCCACCCTGTTCAGCAGGCAATCAACAATGGATATTCAAGAGCCTTTGTAACCATTGCTGACTCTAACATAACATCGTTTATTACAGCTCTGATCCTGTTTATGGTTGGTACAGGCGCTGTAAAGGGATTCGCTCTGGTTCTTATGATTGGTCTTGCAAGCTCAATGTTTACCTCTGTAACAGCATGCCGTGCTGTAGTAAATATTGTCTTTGGCGGACGTAATATCAAGAAGCTGAGTATTTAGGAGACTGTTTCATGTTTCAGATTATAAAGAATGGTACAGTCATACCATTTATGAAGATCAAGGGAGCAGTAGAGCTTGTCTGTGTGCTCCTTGTGGTGGCAAGTATTGTTGCCATGTGCACCAAGGGTCTTAACTGGGGCCTTGATTTTACAGGTGGTATTGTAGTTGAGACCGAGTTTACCCGTGGAGTGGACATCAATGAGGTAAAGGAGGCCTATGCCAGAGAGGGTATCACAGGTTCAGCTCAGCACTTTGGCTCACAGAAGGATGTGATGGTAAGAGTTGCTCCTAAGGAAGGTCTTGATCAGCAGACTGTAACCACAAAGGTAATGGCTGCCTCAAAGACAATTGACAAGGACGTAAAGCTCAGCCGTACCGAGTATGTAGGACCTGCTGTCGGCGAGGAGCTAGTGGAGAGCGGACTGCTTGCTATTGTGGTGTCACTCATTGCGATTCTTGCCTATGTGGCATTCAGATTCGAGTGGAGAATGGCAACAGGTGCTGTAATTTCACTTGTATATGACGTGATTGTAGTATTAGGCGTATTCTCTGTAATGCAGATTGAATACGATCTTACTGTTCTTGCGGCAGTGCTGACTGTGGTTGGATATTCTCTAAACGATAAGATCGTGGTATTTGATCGAATCAGAGAGAATGCATCGGTTCTTCCAAGAAATATTTCCATGACAGAGCTGTTTAATATTTCTCTGACACAGACACTCTCAAGAACCATCATTACCTCAGGTTCAACTCTTATCACAGTTGTTTCACTGCTCATTTTTGGCGGTGAGATGATTTATGGCTTTTCATTGGCATTGTTTGTTGGTATTGTATTTGGTACTATTTCTTCAATCTATGTGGCTTCTACCTGGACACTGGTGCTTAAAATCACAAGAGAAGCTCTTGTTCCAGCCAAGATCGAAAAGAAGGAGTCAGATGGATATGAGACCATGGACTAATACAGTAAAGATTGACAATGTTTGATTTTTTCAAGACCCATTCCCTCCTTGCAGGTGTGGGTCTTCTTGCCTTTGTATCACTGACTGGATGCTCATCGGTAAACGATGATCTCAAAGGACCTATTAGTGTTCCTAAAAATCATATATTCACCAGTCATATATCCGAAAAGAGTCTTGCTCATGAGCAGAATCTTCTGACAAATCTTTTAATGGTTTTAGAGAACGAGAGCCATTCACAGGAAGACAAGGCTGAGCTGTTCTATGAAATAGGCGCCGTCTATGACGATCTGGGGCTTGAGTCCCTGGCAAGATTCATGCTGATGAATGCCATTGTCAACAAGCCAGGATCACCGCGTCCCTATGAGCTTTTAGGTATCTATTTCCTAAAGGAAGGCAGAATATCAGAGGCAAGCGAGGCCTTTGATTCGGCAATTGAGCTTGATACACAGAAACACTCTCCATATCCTTATCTGAACAGGGCATTTCTTCTGTATTACACAGGACGCTATGCACAGGCTCTGGAGGATATGATGATTTTCTTTGACTCTGATCCGTATGATCCGTACAGAATGCTTTCTCTTTATACGGTACAGTCAAAGGTAATCGGCAGACAGCAGGCTCTTGATGTTCTTGAAAAAAGATTTGATGCCTATCAGAGAACCAAACTCAAAAAGTCATGGGCAGACAATATCATAAAAGTATATCTTGGGCGCATGAGTGTCGATGAGCTCTTTGAGGATATATCAAAAGTACAGAATGATGACGATCTATTTCAGGAGCATCTGTGTGAAGCCTATTACTACGTAGGAAAGCTTGAACTTGAGAAGGGCAATGACAAGCTTGCCTATGATTACTTCAAGCTCTGCAGATCAACAGACAAGTACGGATTCTTAGAATACAGAAACGCCTACCACGAGATAAGGGCTTTAAATAAAAAGTACGATATGGCGACAGTTATATCGGTTCAGGAAGATTCCCTGTAATAACAGAGGAGTAGTTATGAGTGATTTGAATGACGAGATTGCAGTAGATCTGGATCTCTCCAAAATCAATGAAATCAAGAATCAGATGCTAGCATCTGATGATGCTCTGGTTATGAGTGAGTTTTTCAAGGCTCTGTCTGATCCTACCAGACTGAACATGGTTCATGCCATGCTGCTCCACAAATGGCTGTGCGTTTCAGATATTGCCCAACTGGTTGAGCTTAGCAAATCTGCAGTATCTCACCAGCTTGCCTACATGAGGATCAACAAGCTTGTGCGGGTAAAAAGAGAAGGCCGCAAAGTCTTTTACGCTCTGAATGATTCCCATGTTGAGTCAGTTTTTGCCCTGGCCCTATCACATATAAAAGAATAGCTATGCAGAATATTGTGTATTTTGATTATGCCGCAGCAACACCTACAGACAGAAGGGTGATTGATGCGATGGTTGACTGCATGAGTGCAGAGGGTAATTTTGCAAATCCTCATGCAAAGGATCATGTATACGGCTGGCAGGCTGCTGAAGCTGTAGAAAAAGCAAGAGACGAGGTTGCTGATTTAATCGGAGCATCTCCTCTTGAAATCACCTTTACCTCCGGAGCCACAGAGAGCAACAATCTTGCGGTCATAGGACTTGCCTATGGTCTTAGAGAAAAGGGCGATGGCAGAAGACATATAATCACCTCGAAAATTGAGCACAAGGCAGTGCTTGAAGCCTGTGAGCTTTTGGAAAAAGATGGATACAGCGTTACCTATCTTACTCCTGACAGACATGGAATAGTGACAGCGCAGATGGTGGAGAGCGCAATCAGAGAAGATACCTTTTTAGTATCAGTCGCACAGGCAAACTCGGTATTAGGTTCCATAAGTGATGTTCATGCCATAGCAGATGTCTGTCACAGGCATAATGTCTTTTTTCACACTGATACAGCGCAGAGTATCGGCTATCTGAAAATGGATTATGACAGAAGCTGTATTGATCTTGTGTCGCTTACATCCGAGAAGGTATGCGGTCCTAAAGGCGTGGGGGCCCTTTATATAAGAAAGGGGGCAAATGCACCTGTACATGCCCTGATTTTTGGCGGAGGACAGGAAAAGGGACTGAGAGGAGGAACTGTACCTACACATCAGGTGGCAGGAATGGGTAGAGCCTTTGCCATTCTAAAGGAGCAGGCCTCAACAGATATGGCTCGTTTTGCAACGATGCGTCAGAGGATACTAGAGGGGATCAGGAATGTTCCTGGTCTTGTTATCAACGGATCTCCTACTGATAATCTTCCAAATATTCTGTCTGTAAGTTTTGAGGGAATTGATGGGCACATGCTGCTTCCTACATTATCAAGAATTGCAGCATCAACAGGATCAGCCTGTTCTTCAAGTGATTTAAAACCATCATATATACTCACAGCGATAGGGCATAGCGATGATCTGGCAAGAGCCTCATTAAGACTGTCATTTGGCCGCTTTACTACAGATGAGGATATAGAGATCCTCATTGAGGAGATCTGTGACAAGATCCCAAAGCTCCATCAGGCAGGTTCAATGTGGAGTGTAAAGTCTCAGAGCTAAAGAAAGGCAGAGTAAGAAATAACAGAGTAAAAGTAGAATAAGGGAGCATTGAATGATCAGTCTGTATGAATTTGATAAATCTCAAAAAGATCTTGTTAATGTTACTTTGGTAAACGGTAAGGCTTCCTCCCCTTATCCTGCGGGCAGCAAATTCACTCCGTCTGATAACGGTTACTGCATTTACGCAGACACAAATGAGTTCAAGTGGTATCAGAGTGCGGCAAGAAGCATAGGTTCAATCGGTCTTAGGGACATAAGACTGAATCTGGAAATGCCAATGAGCGAGCAGGAGCTTTACTGGTTTCTGACAGCTCTGTATGAATGCGGCAAGGATTTTACACTTGAGGTACCTTTTGATGAAAACACGGTAAAAGATGTATCAGAGAAGGTAAATCTTGTGGCAAGGATCAGAGAAATCGCTGATACGGATTCAAAAATCAGCACACCTGTATCTCTGGTTGACAGTCTCTATTCTCTGGTAAGTGAGTATGCCTCAAAAGCAGGAGCAGAGTGTTCCTTAAAGGTTATCAGACGTGGAGATGAGGAGTTTTCATCTCTTACGGGACTTAATGCTGTAGGAAATGCCTCATTTGAAGATCCCTGCCTTGGCATTATTGATTGTATTCCGCAAGGCTGTGATGTCTCAGAAATTGATGTGGCACTGGTAGGCAAGGGAATTACCTTTGATACAGGCGGATATTCATTAAAGCCTGACAAGTACATGGAAACAATGAGAACAGATAAAACCGCATGTGTTTATCTGTGCGGAGCACTGGCTCTTGCTCTCTATCAGGGACTGAAAAAGCACGTTAGAGTATATCTGTGCTGCTCTGAGAACATGGTTTCCGGCAGAGGCATGCTTCCTGGCGACATTCTGAAATATAAAAACGGGGTTAGTGTTGAAATCAACAACACTGATGCCGAGGGCAGACTGGTTCTTGCCGACGGTCTTTTAAGGGCTGCAGATGACGGTGCCAGATTTATCCTTGATATGGCAACCCTGACTGGAGCTGCAAAGATAGCAGTTGGTCGAGACATGTTCAGCGTACTCTCATTAAAAGAAGAAAGTGCCACAACTCTTGCAGATGCCTTTGACAGCTGTGGCGAGATGTACTGGCTGCTACCTGTGTCCTCCTATCACAGGCGTTTCCTCTCATCAAGGCGAGCTGATATAACCAATTCCGGGCATGGAGAGGGAGCTCCGGGGGCATCTGTTGCAGCTTCATTTCTTTCATATTTTGTCCCAGAGGACAAGCCTTGGGTTCACATTGATCTGTCCTCAGCCTATCTGCCTGATGGATCACCATTTTTAGCTGCAGGTCCTACAGGAAGTACGGTACTTGGAATATCAAGGTGGCTTTTACAGTAGGTGGCATATGTATAAGAATATAGTAGTGCTCACTGGAGCTGGAATTTCAGCAGAGTCTGGAATTCCGGTATTCAGATCAGAAGACGGACTGTGGGAATCTGAGCGCGTCGAGGATGTGGCAACCTATGACGGCTTTATGAGAAATGCTGCAAAGGTTCATGATTTTTACAACAGGATGAGAAGATCTTTAAAGGATAAAAAGCCAAATCCTGCACATCTGGCGCTATCCCGTCTTGAAAAGGTGTATAAGGAGAAGTTCGGCGCCAGTGTGAATATAGTCACACAGAATATAGATGATCTGCATGAAAAGGCAGGATCTGAGAATGTCATACACATGCATGGTCAGCTTAACAGTATCCTGTGCGAGCACTGCCATAGCCGCTATGAGTATTATGAAGACTCTTCCAAAGACTCAGAATGTGCTCTGTGCCATCACAAATCACTAAGACCTGACATAGTCTGGTTTGGAGAGATCCCCTACAGAATGGATGAGATAGAGGCACTTCTTTCACGCTGTGATCTGTTTCTGTCAGTAGGAACCTCTGGTGTGGTATATCCTGCAGCAGGATTCTGCCAGTTTGCAAAATCATGCCGAGCACAGTGCATTGAGTTCAATCTGACTCCTTCAGTCATCAAGACACAGTTTGACAGAGGAATATACGGAAAGGCATCAGTCACACTTACCGAGTTTGTAGATACTCTGATAAGTACGGCTGATGAGGAATAGGGTGATTAGCCATTTGATGATGAAAAACTAGGCTTTAGCCTGCAACAGAAGAGAGAAGTGCTTATTCTTTACAGGTGAGCTCTGAGCTGACACCCTTTTATAGATCCTCATGAGGATCTCATCCTGCCTGTCTTTTGGCAGTTTCCTAAACTGAATCAAGATCTCGTTCCAGACTGCGGTTCCCTGTTGCCTGGACGGATTTTTATGCCGGTGAAAATTCTTAGTGTTATACATACGCTATTAATCCTGTTCATATACCTTGAGCTTAGGATCGATTTTTCAACTGTCAAAGCACAGGATTAAAACTTACTACCATTGTCAAAATTTGTAATATTTTCTCGAAAAAACCTTGAAAGAAAGGCTTTTGTATCCTTTTGCTCATCTGAATAATAAACTCTGCAAATGATTTTCACCATACACAAAACAAAGGTCTTACAATTTTGAAAAAATGGCTTTCTTATTGCTATAATACAAGATTTGATATTGTTAAAAAGAGATAGTTCCATGAGCAGTGAAAAAATCAATTTAATGAACCTCTCACCTGAAGAGTTGAAGCAGTTCTTTGAGTCAATAGGTGAGAAGTCCTTTAGAGCACAGCAGATAATGCGCTGGATCTATCAGTTTGGCGTTACTGATTTTGAGGAGATGTCAAATCTCAGAAAAGATCTCAGAGCAAAATTATCACAGATGTGTGAAATTACAGCACCTGAAATTGTGACTGAGCAGCAGGCATCTGACGGTACCACCAAATGGGCTCTTGATATCGGGGACGGACAGCTTGTTGAAACTGTTCTTATTCCTGAGGAGGACAGAAATACATTATGTATATCAACTCAGGTAGGATGTCCTGTAAAGTGCTCATTCTGCAGAACCGGTGCACAGGGATTTAACCGAAATCTTTCTGTAAATGAGATTATAGGTCAGGTTTTCAGAGCTTCAACAAGAGTTGGTTTTAGCAACAATCAGGAGCAGAAGCCAATCTCAAATGTTGTGATGATGGGAATGGGCGAGCCACTTTTAAATCTTGAAAACGTGATTAAAACCTGTGAACTGCTGCTCTCTGATTACGGCTTTGCTCTGTCAAAAAGAAGAGTTACAGTCTCAACCTCAGGTGTTGCTCCTGTTATCAACAAGATTGCCGGCAAGCTGGATGTAGCTCTGGCTCTGTCACTGCATGCGCCTGATGATAAGTTAAGAGATGTGCTGGTTCCTATAAACACCAGATACCCGATAAAAGAGGTACTCGATTCTGTAAGAAACTACCTTGATAAATCCAATGCTAACTGTGGTAGGGTAACTGTTGAGTATGTACTTTTAGACCATATCAATGACAGTGTGGAGCAGGCACAGCAGCTTGTAAGACTGCTAAGAACCATTCCATGCAAGATAAATCTCATTCCTTTCAATGAGCATGAGAATTCAGAATACAAAAAGCCGTCAAACAGCAGAATAGACAGATTCTACAGGGTACTGTTCGATGCAGGATTTACTGTTATAAAGAGAACCACCAGGGGCGATGAGATCTCTGCTGCCTGTGGACAGCTGGCAGGACAGGTTAAAGATAAATTGAATAAGCAGACAATTGCAGTTAAACAGCTGCACTAAGGCGAGAAAATGAGTTCAAAAAGGTTGAAAGCCAACAGATTCAGATATGACAGAAACAGAATTCAAAACCAGATTAGAAAAGAAGCAGGTGAGCCGTTTATGGATATAGCAGATAAAGAAATGAATGAAGAGCTGAATAGACAGGAGCCTTCTTTGGATCTGAATCAGAAACAGGAAGAGAGTCAGCCTGAAATGAAAACAGAAGATCTTGGCGACAGAACAGTTGCACAGTCAGTATCAGAGAACTCTGACAACAGTACTCTGACAGAAGAGCAGGGCGTATTTTCACAGCAGCAGGATGACACTGACAGAGATCTGAAACTGGGTGATATAAAGATTCAGGATGAAGATCCGCTTTTGGACAGCGTTTTTGCAGAGTCTGACAGTACACAAAAGAGTGAACAGAGCACCGTTTTGCATAGTGATGAAGTCCCATCAGCAGATGAGAATGCCTTTGCACAGGGCATCAGTGAAGCTTCTGCAGATACAGCCACACTTCAGAGTAATGACAGCAGTTCTGACAAGACTCTTTTAGATGAAGATCCTGACAGAGTTCCTGTAGCCCCATCATTAAGAGATGATGAGGTTCCAAACAGACCAGGTGCCATTTTACTGCATGCCCGCGAGATTTTGGGACTGCCTTTGAGTGAGGTGGCAAGAAAGCTGAATCTTAGAGTAAATACAGTAAGTGATCTTGAGCATGACAGACTCAATCAGCCTACTGCGGTACCTTTTGCATCAGTTCACATTGCCAATTATGCAAAACTAGTGAACATTGATCCTGACTATCTTGTAGATCTTTACAAGAAGGGCGTAGAGCAGGTTGTAAGGGAGCAGGAGCTGACCTCAAAGATTCAGAGAAAATCGCAGCCTCATTCTGTCAATACCGTAAAGATCCTCTCTATTGTGATAGCAGTAGCACTGATTGCTGTTATTGCAGTTGGTGTGATTGCCTATAATGTCGGTTCAAGAAGTGCTAGAAGTTCAGGGGCACTTGTACTTGAAGATACTGTAACTGCAGTTGAGAATGAAGAAGGAATGCTCACTGTAGATACAGAGAACTCAAAGCTTAAGACAGAAGTTGTTGAAGAGCCTTCAAAGACACCTGTTGATATGAATACTCAGATGGCACTCTATCAGGCTCAGGATATTGATACAGCCAATATCATCAACAAGCTGCAGACCGAGGAGAAAGCTGTAACTCAGACTTCACAGGATTCATTAAAGGTCAGAGTGAACAGTGAGCAAGAACTGCAGGCTCAGAATGTGGAAGCTGCGGATACTCAGATTGATAATCCACTCAGGACAGTCAATTTGAACAGCTCTTTGGAAGAACCTGTTCAAAAAGCAAAGTCTGTTGCAGACTCTGTAAAAGCCGAGCCTGTAAAGACTCAGAGTGTAAAGGAGGAGACTCCTAAAAAGGAAGTTGCTGTTAGAAAACACAATGAGGCTCCTATGAGCAGTACTTCTGCAGACAGCAATGCAGTTAAAAAAGAAACTGAAAAGAAAACCCCTGTTGTTTTATCCAATACACTCAAGGATATCTCCTCATCAGCCAGACTGTCAGGCAGAATTGATCCGCTCGAGAGTCTTAACAGTGTAACCATCAGAGTTACAGGAGATGTGGCTCTTAAGATAAATGCCAATGGCAAATTACTCAAGCAGGGAGCATTCAAATCAGGTGATGTCATCAAAGTGTCCGGCATTCCTCCTATCAGAGTAAGCGTAAGTGATACCTCAAAGGTAAGGATCACCTACAGAGGAACTGCTGTCAGCGTACCTAAGACAAGTCAGGCTTCATTTGTTCTGCCACAGAAATAAGGTTTTATCATGGAATGGAAAGCACAGCCTATAGTAAGACGCAAAAGCCGTCAGATTAACGTAGGTTCTGTCAAAGTCGGTGGTGATGCTCCTATATCGGTTCAGTCAATGACTTCAACTGATACTATGGATGTTGAGTCAACCTCTGCTCAGATTAGAGCATTGGAACTTGCAGGTGCGGATATTGTCAGAGTGACAGTACCTACACTCAATGCCGTAGAGCCATTTTCAAGAATTGTAAAGAATGCCTCAGTACCGATTGTTGCTGATATCCACTTTGACTACAGAATCGCTATTGAGTGTGCAAGAAACGGAGCTGCGGCTCTTAGAATAAATCCAGGCAATATCGGTTCTCATGAAAAGATTGAGGCTGTCTGTCAGGCTGCAAAAGATTACGGTATGCCAATCAGAGTCGGTGTAAATGCCGGATCACTTGATAAGGATCTGCTTGAGAAATATGGTGCACCATGCCCTGATGCAATGGTGGAGGCAGCTCTTAGAGCTGCAGCTACTCTTGATGAGCATAATTTTGAGGATTATGCCTTTTCAGTAAAGGCATCCGAGCTTAATCTGTGTGTCAGTGCCTATGAGATGCTTGCAGCAAAAACTGATGCTCCTCTCCACCTTGGAATAACTGAGGCAGGAGGCCTTACAGGCGGTACAGTGCTATCCTCAATTGGTATATCATGGCTGTTAAAGCAGGGCATTGGCGATACACTCAGAGTATCACTGGCAGCTGATCCTGTAGAAGAGATTAAAGTCGGCTGGGCTATTTTAAAGAGCATGCATCTTCGATCACGCGGAGTTGAGATTGTTGCCTGCCCAACCTGCGGCAGACGCGGTATTGACGTTGTCAGCACCGTTGCAGCTCTTGAAAAGCGTCTTTCTGATATCAAGGATACCCTGAAGATTGCTGTGATGGGCTGCGTGGTAAATGGTCCTGGTGAGGCTCTGCATGCTGATATTGCAGTATGCGGCGCTGCAAAGGGGCAGTGTTTGATGTATGAAGATGGTCAGATGATGGGCAAGGTTCCATGTACTGACGCTGTAGACATTATTGAAAAGCGTGTCAGAGCGCGATTAGAAAAATAACATATATAACAGGAAAATATTATGGCACTTATGGTTCAGGCTATAAGAGGAATGAATGATCTTCTACCTGAAGATACCTCAGTTTGGCAGAAAGTTGAAAAAGTATTTCGTTCAACCATGTCCTCATACGGTTACAGTGAAGTCCGTATGCCAATTGTTGAACAAACCAAGCTGTTCTGCAGAGCTATCGGTGAGGTTACAGATGTGGTTGAAAAGGAAATGTACTCTTTTGAGGATCGTTCCGGAGATCATCTGTCTTTGCGTCCTGAAGGAACAGCAGGCTGCGTCAGAGCATGCCTTGAACACAATCTGATCTACAATCAGGAGCAGCGTCTTTGGTATATGGGACCTATGTTCCGTCACGAAAGACCTCAGAAGGGCAGATACCGCCAGTTCCATCAGATGGGCTGTGAGGTGTTCGGTCTGAACGGTCCTGATATTGATGCAGAGCTGATAGCTCTTACCTATTCAATCTGGAAAAAGTTCGGAATTGAAAATGATCTTGAGTTGCAGCTTAATTCTTTAGGTTCAGCAGATGAGCGCGCTGCCTACAGAGAGGATCTTGTAAAATTCCTTGAAGAGCATTTTGATGAGCTTGATGAGGATTCAAAGCGTAGAACCCATACTAATCCTCTGCGAGTTTTAGATACAAAGGATCCGAAGGTACTCGAAATTTTAAAGGATGCTCCAAAGCTGTCTGATTATTTTGGAGACGAGACTAAAGAGCATTTTGAGACTTTAAAGCAGTATCTTGACAAGCTTGGCATCAGATATGTGCTCAACGACCGTCTGGTAAGAGGTCTTGACTACTACAATCTTACAGTGTTCGAGTGGGTAACCACAGCTTTAGGAGCTCAGGGTACAGTCTGTGGCGGTGGTCGCTACGATGCACTTGTAGAGCAGCTAGGCGGAACTCCTACAAAGGCCGTGGGCTTTGGTCTTGGTATAGAAAGACTGATTCTACTGCTTACAACCTTAGGTAAGGTTAAGGCCACTCCTAACGTTGATGTGTATGTGGTAGGTCAGGGAGAGGGCAGTTCTGTCCGTATGCTGGAGGTATCAGAATATCTGCGTTCATCTCTTGAAAATGTATCTGTTATGACTCACTGCGGTGGAGGTAACTTCAAAAAGCAGTTCAAAAAAGCTGATAAATTTGGAGCAAAGGTAGCAGTTATTATCGGAGAGAGTGAAATTGCAAATAATTCTGTTACTATAAAGAACATGCAGGATACAGAATCTGTACAGTCAGAATACGCTCTGGCTGATGCACCAGAGGCAATTTTAAAAATTTTAGGCTAATTGTATAAAAGGAATAAAAATGGATGTATTAACAGACGATCATGAGAGAGAGGAAGTTGTCCGCAAGTGGTGGCATGATAACTGGCTGTCACTTACAGTCGGTATTGTGATCGCCATAGGTGGTCTTGTAGGTTACAGACAGTATCAGTCTTATGTTAATGAGACCTCTGCTGAAAATGCCTACAAAATGTCTGCTCTTCAGACACAGCTTGTGATAAATCCAACTGAAGGTGTACAGAAGGCTTCAGAGTTTATCAGTGAGCATGAGGATATTTACGGCTCATTACTGTCTCTTGACCTTGCAGCAGTTCAAGCAAAGGAAGGAAAGCTTGATGAGGCATACAAGAGTGCGATGTTTGCCGTAAAGAACGGAGGCAAGCTTGTATCTCCAAACGCAGCTGTGGTTGCAGCTTCAGTACTGACTGAGCAGAAGAAATTTGATGAGGCGGTAGCCCTGCTCGATACAGTCAAGACTGATGCTTATGCAATTGAAAAGCAGGAGCTTTTAGGTGACATCTATGTGGCACAGGGTAAAACTGACAGTGCTCATGATGCCTATCTGAAGGCAATAGAGCTTTCAGAGAGCAAAAAGCAGTCAATCAATCCATTATTGCAGATGAAGTTTGACAGTCTGATCAAAGATGGTGAAGAGCCTGCTTTCAAGAGAGCAGCCGCTCTTGAAAAGGAAATTCAGGCATCAGCTTCTGACATCAGAAAATAATAAGAATAAAAGCAGAATATAAGGTGACATTATGTTTAAAAAGAAGCTGTTGTGCTTACTTGCTCTGTCAGCTATCACTCTTGGCATAACAGGATGCAATAACAACAAGGATCTTTATGCTCCTGTTGAAGCTCCTGAAATTGAGAATCTGTTTGAGCCAGGATATGCCTGGTCAGCATCTACTCAGGGAGTGGATGAGTTCTATTCTCAGCTTGTTCCATGCATCAGAGACAATATCCTCTATATTGCAGGTCGTGACGGCAAGGTCTATGCCTTTAAGGTTGCTGACGGTGAGAAGCTCTGGAAAGTAGATTTATCCGATGAGGATGAGAACGATACCAAGCGTTCGGCTCGACTCAACGGCGGAATGACCGCAAATGATTCTTTTGTGGCTGTAGGTTCAGAGAACGGCTATCTTTATGTATTAAACAGAAATGACGGTTCTATCTACTTCAAGGAATACCTTGGAGCAGAAATCCTTACCTGCCCTGCTTTTTCTGCAAGCGGCAACAGACTGTTTGTGCTTGATGCTATCGGACGTCTGTATGCATATGATCTTGCTTCAAAGACACGTCTGTGGGTATCAGGAGATGCTTCTGAGAGCCTGCATTTAAGATCTCAGGCAAAACCTGTAGCTGTAGGTGATGAGCTTGTGGTGCTTGGTACTCCATCAGGTCGAGTACAGATGATTAGTCAGGCAGATGGCTTTATTCTTAATCAGTTTGTAGTGGGGCAGAACAACGGAAGCTCTGATCTTTCCAGAATGTCTGATGTGTCATCAACTCCGCTGCTTCTTGGCAGTTATATGTATTCAACAGCATATAATGCCGGCTTTATTAAATACTCTCTTGAAAAGAATGTGGTGGAAGGACGCATTTCCTACCATTCATCAAGAGATATTGCCTATGACGACAACTATTTTGTAATCACAGGAGATAATGGTCATGTCTACTGTGTACGCCGTTCTGACAATGTTGAGGTATGGGAAAACTCACAGCTTAGCTACAGAAATGTAACTGCTCCTACTATTTACGGTAACTACGTGGTAGTCGGTGATTATGAGGGTTACCTGTATTTCATCAATCTGAACGACGGTGTAATTGATTCAATGACAAAAATCTCAAGTTCACCTATTTACGTGGCTCCTCTGATTGCAGGCAACTGTCTTGTGGTCTACTCAGCTTCAGGATCAGTTGATGTAATGTACTACGACCCTATTGATATTGTGGTACCAAAGAAGAGATACACCGATCTTGAGATGGTAACAGGTAATACTGCAGCACTGATTGCAGCTCAGGCTATGTCACCTGCTGTAGGCGGTAGTGGTATTACCCGTGAAGAACTTGAAAAGCGCAGACAGGAGGCAAGAAAGCTTGTCGCTCAGATCGAGGCACAGCAGAGAGCTGCTGAGGCTCAGTATCGTGAGTACCAGAGACAGAAAGCCGAATACGAGCGCAGAGTTGCCGAGTACGAAAAACAAAAGAGGGAGGCTCTCTCAGGTTATGGTCTGATGCCAGACAGTGGTATCAAGTCTGATACTGATGAAGAGTATGTAGAGGACGACTCAGAATAATACTGTTGTGAAACAGAGTGTTTGTCCGTATGAAAATAAGGGAGCATTGCTCCCTTTAACCGTAATAGTAAGCCATATTACAAGGATGTTAAATGAAAGTAGTAGCTCTAGTAGGTTGTCCTAACGTTGGAAAATCTACTTTTTTTAATCGACTTACTAAGACCCGTGATGCGCTGGTTGCAGATTTTCCTGGTCTGACAAGAGACAGAAAATACGGAAGAGCCCTGTATGAAGGCCGTGAATACGTTCTGATTGATACTGGTGGTATTGCAGAGGATGCTACCAATCAGCCAGAAGAGGTTACATCACGCATGACCAATCAGGCACTGCTTGCAATTGACGAGTGTGATCTGGTTCTGTTTATGCTCGATGCCAGAGCTGGTCTGCTTCCTGGTGATTACAAGGTAGCAGATTACATTCGCCGTTCCGGCAAAAAATGTGCAATTATTGCCAACAAGGTTGATGGCCTTGATCCTGAGACTGCCGGTGCAGAGTTCTATGCACTAGGTCTTGGCGAGGTATACCCTACAGCTGTAGTTCACGGCAGAGGTGTGGCAAATGTACTAGAGGATGTCATTGCTCCTCTGTTAAGAGAAGATGGGCCTCTTGACTGCGATCTTTCTGAAGAGGAGCTTTTAGAGAAGGAAAGACAGGCTCACGAAGAGGAATACAAGCAGTGGGAGGAGGGATATCAGTTCCTCGAGAATGTTCCTGTTGATATTGTAGGCGGTGGTTTTGACTGGCATGGTCATAAGGAAAAATACCGCGCAAGACTCAAGGGCGAGGATGTGGATAATCAGGGCGAGGACAGCAGAGCAGTTCCATTTGCTGATCTTCCGGTAAAGATTGCTATTGTCGGAAAGCCAAATGTTGGCAAGTCAACTCTGACAAACAGAATGTTAGGCGAGGACAGAGTAATTGTAGCAGACCACCCTGGTACTACCCGTGACTCTATCTATATACCTCTTGAGCGAGACGACAGAAAATATATCGTTATTGATACAGCCGGAGTGAGAAAGCGCCGCAAGGTATCCGAGACTATTGAGAAGTTCTCAATTGTTAAGACTCTGAAGGCTATTGAAGACTGTAACGTTGCTCTTTTGGTGATTGATGCAAGATCACATGTGACCGATCAGGATCTCTCCTTGCTTGGATTTATCCTTGAATCAGGACGTTCACTCGTTATTGCCGTAAACAAGTGGGATGGACTTGATATGTCAGTAAAAGACGAGATTAAGCTTGAACTTAACTCAAGACTTGGATTTGTCGATTTTGCCAGAGTTCATTTTATCTCAGCTTTGCACGGTACAGGAGTAGGAAACCTCTTTGACTCAATTGACGAAGCTTATGCAGGAGCAACCACCAGACACTCCGCTTCGCTCTTAAACAGGATCTTAAGAGCTGCTATTGAAGAGCATGAGCCTCCAATCTCAGGTGGCAGACGCATCAAGCTAAAATTTGCTCACGCAGGTGGCTACAATCCTCCACGAATTATCATTCATGGCAACAAGGTGTCAAAGGTTCCTGATTCCTATAAGCGCTATATTATCAACTGCTATCGCAAGTCTTTGAACATCATGGGATCTCCTGTGATAATTGACTTTAAAGAAGGCGAAAACCCATATGCAGATGAGAAGCCAGCTCAGAAGAGACAGACTCAGTCTCAGATGAGAGCTGAAAGACGCAAGGCCGCAACCGAGCGTCAGTGGGCCCGTTCTGCGAACAAGCAGGATAAGCAGGAAAAGCAGGCAATCGCCAAGGCTAAAAAAGAGGGAACCGGTCTGGTTCTTGCAAGACGCCCAAAGAAAAAGTCTGATACCAGAACAAAAGGCAGATAAGTCATACTGATATGATTAAACCCCGCCAGGCAGATTCTCCTAGTGGGGTTTTAAACGGCGTCTCTGTTTGTGTTTCTTATGTAAGAGTCACTCCTCTTCTTGTCTTACAAGCATTACCTAACCAGAATCGGCAGGTATCTAATCGTCAGTTGCAGAGTTACCTGTAAAATGAATTATTTAACTTTTTTCACTTCAATGTAGCAGGCTTTCTTATAGAAGCTGATGCCATAAGCATAAACAGTTTTTATAAGTGGCTTATTAAGGTATGGTTTTGCATAGTTCATTTCTTCAATCTGCTCAAGTGCCTTTATGGCATCCTTGTCAATTCTCTCATCTGTATCAGAAGTCTTTATCTCTATAATTACAACCTTAGAGCCTCTTTCATCACAAAATACCACATCAGCATATCCATCACCTGATTCAGTATTTGATCTAAAGTCCTTTATAAAGGAACTACAGTTTGTGAATACTCCAGACAAGAATCCGTGATAGAAGTTCTCTGGTTTTGCCTTGGTTGCAAAATCTCTTACTGATACATAGCCCTGAAGTAAGTCATAGATATTATCTGATGCTGTGTCACAGTCTCCCTCAAACAGAGCTTTTGCTATAAGCATGGCCTTGTTATCACCTAAGGTTGCTTTTTCTTTGAAATGTT
>JBJFET010000019.1:0-18921 GCA_051891035.1 Succinivibrio sp.
CGCACCTGGCCTCAGGACTTGCACCTGTTAGCTATCGCACATGCCGTGCACACACGAAAAGGCCTCATATATGAGGCCTTGTTTCATAAGCGAATCTCTGATTAAATTTTGATCCTGTTGATGATAGCAACAAGCTCTCTAATCAGATCGTTAGATTTGACAACCTCGTCTTTTGCTTTGGCACAGTCAGCTGACAAGGATTCTGAGTAGTGAGTGATATCCTGCATATTTCCAGAAATCTCAGAGGTTGCGGTGGTCTGCTGCTCAGCAGCTGTTGCAATCTGAGTGATCTGAGCATTAACAGAGCTTACCTGATCAGTAATATTGTTAAGCAACTCTTCGATTGAACTTGTTTCAACAGCAAGGCTATCCATGTTCTTAACAGATGACTGCATAGACTCATTTGCAGTATTTGCATTTGACTGGATCTGAGTAACCATCTTGGTAATTTCCTGAGTTGATGATGATGTTCTTGATGCAAGAGCGCGAACCTCATCTGCTACCACAGCAAATCCCTTACCGGCTTCACCTGCACGTGCAGCCTCAATTGCAGCATTCAGTGCAAGGAGGTTGGTCTGAGATGCAATATCATCAATGGTCTGAACAATGGTGCCGATCTTCTGTGCCTGCTCAACAAGAGACTGCACATTTTCAGCATCCTGTTTTGATTTTGAAACCTGCTGATGAATGCCCTCAATAGTCTGTTGAACCTTATGTACACCTTCGCGTGTAGTCTCGTTAGACTGAGTTGAATTTGAAGCTGCTGATTCGCAGTTCTTGGCGATATCAGAGGTTGTAGATACCATCTCATCTGCAGCAGCTGCAACTGTAATTGAACGTGACTGTGAGTCCTGAGCCTTGTTGTTCATGTCACTTGTCACATTGTCAATAGTTGAGAATGCCTCTTCGATCTTGGAGGTGGCGTCTCTGATAACGCTGATGTTATTCTGCCAGTCAATTCTCATCTTTTCTAGCGAATTGAGCAGCTGACCGAACTCATCTGTTCTGCCCTTATTAACAATAGGGTTTGACAGGTCACCACGTGAGATTGTGGCTGCATGACCTACAGCGTAGTTCAGAATGCCTACGATTGATTTTGGCAACTTGAATGCAATAAACAGTGAAAAGAGAACAGCGATAATTGAGATTACAACGATGATCACAATTGGAGTTGTATCTGTCATTGAAATAACATGATAATCAACTCTCTCAAGGTACTCACTGACAATCTTGTTCAATGAGATTGTAGCCTCGTTGATTACAGGGAAAATCTCGTTATTGTAAGTGTTGCGAACATCAACAGAGTAGCCTCTGTCAACCATACGCTCCATCTTGTTCTTATAGATATCAATAACTGAATTGAGCATTGATTTTACTTTGTCAAATTCAGCCTTGTCAGCCTCATTTAACAGCTCTATTTCACCAAGAGATTTCTGAACCTTTGCAATATCCTCATCTGTCTTTGCAGCGGTTTCCTGATTGTAGTTAGAAACGTTATTTGAGAATAATACAAGATCATCTCTAAAAGCAGTTGCGCTTCTAGAAACAGCAACAATCTTAGCATAATGATTCTCAATAACATCCTGCGCAAAATGAGCAACAGATATCGAATTACTGATGGTAGTAATCGAAACGATTGAAATCACCAAAGATAGAAAAATTACTGCAGCAAATGCTCCTGCAAGCTTAGCCTTAACGCCCAGAGTGTTAAATATGTTCATAGTGCATCACTTACTTATAGTCATTAAAAAAAACTTTAGGTAATTATACTATCGCTAAACTAAAGTAAAAACTTTAGTCAAAAAAATATAAATAACGATAATACTAATCACTTATTCTGATTATATATAAAGATTTAGTTATGATTATTTGAAACTGCTCGTACATAAGGTAAAAACAAATGAATATTTTTAAATTTTCTGCTTACCTCACAAATTAAGCAGTGTGCGTAGTGGCAAACGATTGCTATCAGTAATGGATTTCAGTTAGCTGTTATAAATAATACAGAGGGTATTTTTTATGGTCTGAAAACGGTTTAGAAATTTTCTGCACAGACAGAAAAAGCAGTACAGGCATTTAGTATAGTAAAAAAGATAAAGAGAGAAGTAACTGTATGAATGGCTATCTGCCTCTTCATACAATCCATTTAATATATTTCTAAAACGAAAGAGCAATAACAGTAAATGACCGTTTAGCTGTCTAATTCATCGATGCCGTTTTCAGCTCTTGTAACATTAGAACAGATTCTGTTCTCAAGTGCACGTAAATTTTCTTTTTCTCTTGAGCGATCATTTTCATGATGATACAGGTGGAATACTCCTGTGGCATAGCGACCTGATTTAATGGAAACTCCACTGTGGATTAATCGTACAGCAAGATCAGAATCCTCATAGCCCCAGCCTCTGAAATTGCTGTCACAGCCATTTACAGCAAAGTAGTCCTCTCTAAACAGTGCAAAATTGCATCCGCGAGCCTTTTTCCACTTGTCCTTAAGATTTCTAAGAGAGTTTAGGTAAGGGAAAACAATAAGAGGATGAAGTCTGTTGATTCCACCTCTTAAGAATACCTTAAACCATTTGTAGAAAGAAAAAATCTGAATCGGAAGCTGTTTTTCAAGAACCTCTTTTGTAAAGTTTTCTGACAGGAGGATACGGTTTCCTGCAACAAGACACTTCTTTTGTGCGAGCATTCTGTGCGCCTTTACAAAAGAAGGACGAGGGATACAGTCCCCATCAAGAAATATCAGATACTCGCCACTGGCTTTTGTTGCTGCTAGATTTCTAATTCTAGACAGTCTGAAACCGTCATCTTCCTGAAAGACATGCCTTAGAGGAAATGAGCAGTTGACAGTCATCTGTGCAATCAGCTTTCTTGTATCATCTCTTGAACCATCATCAGCAATAATGACTTCAAATTCACGATCTTTCTGATAATCAAGTGCCTGAAGGATCATCTTCAATGCATCAGGTCTGTTGTACGTAGAAATGATAATGGAAATAAGCATCAGATTCGCCCCTGATATTTGTTCAGACTGTTTAGTTTTAAATATTTTTCTAATGTATAAAAATAGTGTAGAAGACAGAATTCAAATCCAAGTTTTCCGTCTAGGAATCCGCCGTGGATAATGTACATTTTAAAGAAAGCCCATACAGGCTTAATCAGTATATCTCTTATAAAACTGCACTTCTTACCCTTATCATGATACTTCTGTGCAAGCAGGGTAGTATATCGGTTCATTTTATTCATGTGAGCTTCAAAACTCTTGTATGGATAATGAATAAGACGACCTTTTAAGAGCTTTTTATCGTACGGTGAATGAAGTCTTTCGTGAACAACTCCCTCATAATATGAACCTTCCTTGAGGAAAAGCCTTTCAACCCTGTCAGGGCGAAGCACACCATGGAGAACCTTACCCTGAATAAAATGGTTTTCACGGGAAACGGTGTAGCATCTGTTAAAATCAGAGGCTACGCAGATCCTGATTTCACCTGCAAGCTCTTCTGTTATTCTCTCATCTGCATCGAGCATAAAAATCCATTTATGCCTAGCATTGCTTATGGCAAAGTTTCTCTGAGATGCATAGTCATTATTGAGATCTCTTTGAATTACCTTTGCATTGCAGGAGGCAGCAATTGCAGCAGTGCTGTCAGTAGAATGAGAATCGATCACCAGAATTTCGTCTGCAAAAGATGCTGATTCAAGGCAGTCCTTAATGTTTGATTCTTCGTTGTATGCAAGAACAACAACTGTTATGGGGGTTTTTGTCATATTTTATATAAAAAAATAGCAGTATCCGCAAGGATACTGCCTTTATCGATTAGTGTGACATTACGTATTTTACAAACTTGAGCTTGGTTGCATCATCAGCACTGTTGTACATCTTTACAAGGCTGTTGTAGGTTGCTGCATCAGCTTTTGATCCCTTTGCAGTTGAGGAGGTGGTCATAGCTGATGAGTCAGCTCCCATTGGCTCTAGTGTCAGACCCTGAACAGCCTCTGCTGAGCTGCTGTTAGTCTCAGCACCAGCTCTGATAGTTGGAGCACCGTATTCAGTCATCTGAATGCCCGCGCTGCCGTTGCCTGCATATGCTGGGGCATAGAGTCTGTTGATGCTGCCAAGTTCCTGCTTGTAGTCTCGCATTAAAGAGAATCCGCGATCAGATGTCAGGATGAAATACTTGGCTTCACTTGCAGGAAGTGTACGACCGGTATTGTCAGTCAGTGTAATCTTCTGCTGATGGGCATAGCGCTTTGCCTGCTCCTCATTGGCTGGTTTTTTGTACTGGAAGGTAATAACCTGATCAGCCTTTAAATCCTCGATATCAATAACAACAGGATCGATTGACTGAACAATTCTTGAGTCAGAGCCGTTCTTGAAGCTGTCTTTGAATGTCAGCACAACCTGATGCTTTCCTGGTGCAAGAGAAATAGTTCGGCTGAATCTGCTGTATGAATCAGGGTCAGATTCGCCGTCTACAAGCTCGATGTTGTAATGAACTGGAACCTTAAAACCTGTATCAGCCAGTGCTGAAAAACTTACAATTGCGCCAAATGCTAAAAATGAGGCCTTTACTTTATTTGATAACATCTTTAATTCCTTATAGACACCTAATTTGAGTATATTAACACTTTTTTATCAGTACAAGTACACGGCACCAAGCAATGCCCTGTTTTTGTCTAGGCATGCAACTTTTGTCATCTGTTCTGAATAGTATTGTAACGGCTTGCTTCCGGCATCAACCGAGCCTTCAGCAAACACTTTGAATGATGGTGCAAAGTGATAGCCTGCACCTAATGTAACTTCAGATATTATATTAGTATTGTTAAATCTTTTAGCACCATAGACTGCACTTAGGTAGAAACCTGAATCAAAGGTGTAGTTTGAGGCTAGTTCATAGGAAAACAGGTGATGGGTGAAGTGGTCATACTTTGTCTGGGTTATGTTGGCGGCAATATACAGACCTTCCCCATAGTTTCCGTAGGTCACAGAGATACCTTTGTCTATTTTCCATGATGGTTTGAACACTTCTGCGGCAAACAGATCATTCTCTTCCCTGTAGTGCATCCTGTTTACAATCGGTCTGAAATATCCGGTCATCAGTGCATCATTATTGTAGGCAAAGTCATAGTAGCTGATGCCATAGGCTATGCTGATACCTGACTTCAGTCTTGTTGTCATGGAAAAGGCGACACCATTGTAAATATCAACAGGGGGGTCGTTGATATCTTCAGCTGCTGTCTGGTAGGATAATTTAAGATCCCATCCAAGAGCACTTAATGAGTACATGAAAAGACCTGGAAGTTCATCTCCGAGACTATAGTGATCATTAACCCTGGTATCAAGTTCCTCGAAAATATCTGTAACACCGGCCACGGCATAATAGGCATTGTTTCCTCTTCCTGCGCACAGTGTTCCAAACTCGGAGGCATCAACTCCAAGGTACTGCGCTTTTGTTCTGATTTTATCAAAGCCGTTGTAGCCACTTGGCATAATCCATTCAGAATAGGCTATGGCACTGACACCATCAGTGATTCTGGCTCTTCCTGCAATGCCAAGATTTGCGCTGTTAAGCAGAGTATTGTCGTTATTTCCCTTTTTGTAGGAGCTCTTTAGAGTTCTAGCAGCCTTGTCTGTTGCAAGCATTGACTTTACAGAGCCAAAAATGTCCAGTGATGTTCTGTCCTTATCATAGACAGTTGCAGACTGAGCCTGATTTACAGAAGCGATAATTCCTGCAAGGACACAGGAGAGAAGAGAATTTTTTTTAAGCATAGCGGTTAATATAAACAGAAAAAATATCTTTTCTATATTTTATCAAAAATAATTGAAGATAACTCACTGACACTGTGAGCAATAAAATCTGCGCCCCACAAAGAGCAGGATCCGCATTCAAACTCACCATATCCCCAACTGGCAGCTGCACTGTCACAGCCTGCTGCTTTTGCAGCCTTTATATCGTTAATGTGATCACCGATATAAAGGGTGTCCTGTGCGCTGATGTCTAGAAGATCAAGTGCTTTTAGAATACCGTCAGGGTAAGGTTTTGCTCTTGCAGTCTCACAGGTGCTGACAATAAACTCAAAGTGCTTTGAAAAGAAAAAGTCCTTTAGTATTTTTTCAGACATCTTCTGTCGCTTGTTGGTAACAACTGCTGTTCTGATGCCATTGTCTGAAAGTCTTTGTATAAATTCACCGATACCATCATACTGACAGGTATCCTCACTCATATGATCTGTATAAAAAGAGGCAAACTCTTCTTTCATGACCGTATCTACACCGGCACTGTCCCACTGATTTTCTGGCACACCAAGCTTGAGCATACAGCTCATGCCTGCAGTAAGACAGCTTTTTATGACGGATTCATCAACAGGAGCAAAACCGAACTTAGTCAGGGTATGATTGCAGGCTTTCATAATTCCAGGTGCGGTATTGAGAATTGTACCGTCAAGATCAAATAACACAGCTTTATATTTCATAACGTTAGAGAATTTTTTAGCTTTTTTTGTTAGAATTACTCGTTGGATTATAACCTATTTGAAGGTTTTATGTATCCGGCCCCAAACGGACGGATCAATGTTTTTTTTGCAGGTAGCAGTTATGTTAAGTGTCGCATCAATAGCTGAATATGAGAAAAAAGTGGAAGTGCTTGAGAAATCTATTGTGTCAGTACCAGATTTCCCAAAGGAAGGTATCCTGTTTCGTGATATCACAACTCTGCTTGAAAATCCTGATGCATTCAGACTCTCAATAGAACTGCTACGTGACATGTGCGCTGATGAGAAGCCTGATTATATCGTGGCTGCTGATGCCAGAGGCTTTCTTTTTGGTGCGGCTCTATCGTATGAATTAGGCGTAGGGCTTGTTCTTGTACGAAAGAAGGGTAAGCTCCCACGTCAAACCTATTCAAAGGAGTACACACTTGAATATGGCTCCAATACACTTGAGATCTGCAGAGATTCATTAAAGAGCGGTGACAAGGTACTCCTTATCGATGATCTTCTGGCAACCGGCGGTACAGCAGGTGCTATGATTGATCTTGTTAGAATGACTGGTGCCAAGATCCTGTCTTTTGCATTTATCATAGAACTGTTTGACCTTGGTGGTGCAAAGCTCATTGAGGATAAATACGGCGTTAATGTTCAGTCTTTGGTTAAGTTTCCTGGACACTAAATAAATGGAAAACTCAAGTTCTACCCAGTATCAGGCGTTAGCAAGAAAATACCGCCCTCAGACCTTTGAGGATGTGGTCGGACAGGAGCATGTTATTGGTGCTCTTAGAAACTCTATTGAGCAAAATAAGATACACCATGCCTATCTGCTGACAGGAACCAGAGGCATCGGCAAAACAACCATTGCCAGAATTATTGCCAAATGTCTTGAGTGTGAAGATGGAATCAGTGCTCATCCTCACATTGGTTCATCAGAGCCATGTGCTAACTGTACTGCTATTGCAAATGGAAATTTCCCTGATGTAATCGAGATCGATGCTGCATCTCAGACCAAGGTAGACGACACTAGAAATCTGCTTGAAACTATATCCTATCCACCTTTAAAAGGTCGCTTCAAGGTTTATATCATCGACGAAGTTCATATGCTCTCTACAAGCAGCTTCAATGCGCTGCTCAAAACTCTAGAAGAGCCTCCTGCATATGTGAAGTTCATACTGGCTACGACCGATCCTCAGAAGATCCCTGTTACAGTTCTGTCACGCTGTCTGCAGTTTCAGCTAAAGGCTCTTACTGTATCTCAGATCGCATCACAGATTGAATCTATCTGTGTCAAGGAGGGGATAATCTGTCAGGCAGAAGGTGCAAATCTTATAGCCAGAGCGGCAAAGGGCAGTATGAGAGATGCTCTGTCACTGTGTGATCAGGCTGTAGCTCTTGGCAACGGCAGAATATCAAAAGATGTTGTTATTTCCATGCTTGGAACTGCAGGTGACGGCATGATAGCCAAAATCCTCGATCTGCTTAGGAACAACAGCGAGCTTAGACTGGAAAATGTACTCAATGATATTCATTCTTTAACTCCTAACTACAAGACACTGTTAAATGATTTGGTGATCTGTTTTCATGATCTGGCTCTGTTCCAGATGACAGGAATTGATGAAAAGATATCTGTATTCACCATGCCTTCAGACTTTCTGCACAACTATTCAAAGGTGTTTTCGCCTGAAGCGCTTCAGCTTTATTATCAGATCTGCCTGCAGGGCATAAAAGAGTATTCTGTCACCTCGGATGGCTCAATAGCCTTTGAGATGTCTGTACTAAGAATGCTTGCCTTTACTCCCGAAAAAAAAAAGATTGGATAGGTGAGGACTCTCCTGCACAGATCATCTATCTAAATCCTGACATCAGTGCAGAAACCTCTGTTCTGTTATCTGAAGTAGCAAAAGAGAATATTACTTTGGATAGCCAGATTGTTGCCTCACTTGAAAATGAGGCTGCTCAGCTTAGTGCATCTGTAAACAGTGCCGTGTCTGTTAATAGTACTGATTTGCCTGATAAGGCTGATATTGTTCATGAACAGGAACTGACACCAAAGAGCAGTATGGATAATGTCACTCAGGCTGATACTTACCGTGCTGATAATAATGCACAGAGTATCAAGGCAGATGGTTCTGCCGATACTGATGGAAGCACGAGCTCCTCTCAATCAGTAGCACAGAGCTCTGATAATCCACAGACTTATGGTGTTCACTCAGATCTTGATGTACTTGTTGATTCTCTGCAGATCCTTACAGATTCAGCCAGGTCAAAAGCCGGTCCTGCGCAGGGGCAGTACAGAGATAAGCTTAAGGATATCATAACCCCTGAGGAGATTACCTCAGATGTAATAGGTTCTCAGACTGATGGGCTAAATACACAGCTTTCCTATAACAGCAGATTCGAAACAGACACAGGTGATGATCTGTCAGAGAGGATCAATACAGCAAGAGAAGCTGGACAATATATAAGGCGTATATATCAGATCTGTGCTAATTTTAGGGCAAAAGATCAGCAGAACCTGAACCACCACTCATCAGACAATCCCATTGAAGGTATAAATGCTATTGTATCAGGTCTTACAAGAAAGGACTCATCCTCTTATGAAAGAGAGCTAACAGGTGATCTGAGCTCTTCAATAGCAAAGCTTCCTGAACTTGATGGATCCGATGGCAGCATAGGAAACGAGTTGCATAAGGATATATCGTCTTCTGTTGGAGAGGATAATTTTGCTCTTGAACCTCAGAAAGAAGAGATGAGTGCTGATGAGCTGCTACGTAAAGCGCAGGAGGCTGCAAAGACACAGATTGAGCTTGATAAGGAGAATAATCAGGCACTTCTGGCAGAGGCAAGTGAACTCAACCGTTCTGTTCTCAGCTCTGAGATTGAACAGGATGGAGCCTCAGTTCAAACTGGCACTGTCAGCACAGATGATTTTTTAAATAATGCATACGAACAGATGTCTTCTCAGGATGTGGAAACAGCAGAAGATGAAACTGGAGACACAGAAACAGCTGACATAGCTTTTAATGATCAGTCATCACTGACTGTGAGCTCAATTGAAGCTGCTGATGATATGTCCTGTGGTGATACTGAGAGTACAGACAGTAACCATAGCATAAAGGTTGTTATGGGGAATCTGTTTGATGATGACTTGCCCTTAGGGCAGTCTGACGTACAGCTTAAATTCAGAATGGATCTGAGTCAGGCTGTAGCCTTGAGTACGCAGAAAAAGACTGAATTTTCAGATGAGACACCGGTAATTCAGGCAAGATACAGTTCATTAGATCTTCAGAAGGTTGTAAAAGAGACTCTAGAGCATGATACGCACACACTTAAGTCATCTTTTGAGGAGAATTCACACTCTGAAGCACAAAAAGATGACACTGCCTTTGCTAATAGAAGTGCAGTTGAAGTTCTTAACAGTACAGATAAGCAGAGTGTGGTAGCAGTTGTGCAGAACACTCCAATCAGTAAGGATTTTGCTAAGATTGATACTGATTCTGCTCAAAAACAAGATGTGGTGCATCTGTCCACAGAAGAAGATCATGCTGCCACCGATGAGAGAGCAGATGAACTCTCCTCATACGCAGATGATGCGGATATAACAGATGATGAGATTGAGAGTGACTCTCATTGTGCGGTTGTTCCTCAGGATCTGAGTGTATCTCAATCATTTGTTGCAGATGAATCTTCAGGTTCCTTCATGACAGATGGTGATCCGAAGAGGTTAAAAGAATCCACGCTAAGGCTTTTGGAAGAAGATCAGCAGTATGAGAACAGAAAGCTTGGAAGAAAGCTTGAGCCTAAGGACTTTTATGGCATGGTGTTAAAGCACGATGCCTGGTATCAGGATATTGTAAAAGCAGGATACAACGACGGACCTGTATATGCCTCTTTGTGTTTCTGCAGCAGAAGCATTGCAGATGATCCTTATTCCTGGATCTTAAGGGTATCATCTGATTTTGAACTGCTTACAAGAAGCCCTGAGTTCCATCATAATCTGAGAACCAAGTTCTCAATTACACTTGGACATCCTGTTAACATCACTCTTGAAACGGTAAAGGGCATACCTTCAGGCTCTCCTGAAGATCTGGCAAGGGTTTTCTATCTCAAAGAGATAGAGAACGCCAGAAACAGAATCGTATCAAATCCTAAATTAAGAGAACTTTTAGAACATCTAGGAGAGGATGTTAGAACATTAAACATCAGTCTGTACCATCAGGATAGCTGATAGGCCATCCGGTATGACGATGACAGCTTCTGATTGAATAACAAAAAAGCCGGAGAGAGAAAATCAATCCGGCTATTTGAAAACTGTTAAAAAGTGTTGTTAATCCCAACCCTCTGCGGATTCCTCATCAGACTGCTTTCCAGAATTGAGCTTCATTGAATTCCAGACACGGTTGGTGATCTTGGTCATCTTTGATGAGGTTGGTTTGAGGAAGTACATGGTCTTCATCTTTTCAGCAGGAATGTTAAGTGAAGGATTGTCCTTTAATACCTTATCAAGTCCTGTGATAGCCTCGTTCACTGGCAGGAGGTAACGGATCTCGTTTGCAACATCTTTTGCGATATTTGGAGTTAACAGATAGTCAAACCACTTCATTGCACCATCGTAATGATCTGCATTTGCTGCTACAGTCCAGCAGTCAAACCAGAATACTGAACCCTCATCAGGAATAACATATCTGATATCATTTCCGTTTGCCTTGCCTCTCTCTGTTGCCTGTAGAATATCGCCAGAATAGCCTATAGCCATACAGATTTCACCTGATGCAAGATCATTGATGTATCTGGAAGAATGGAAGTATGAAACGTTTGAAGCAAGATGTGTTAAAACCTCAAGAGCCTTGTCATAGTCAGAAGCTTTTTCTGAAGCAGGATCCTGCTTGAGAACATGCATAACTGTAGAAATAACCTCGATAGGGGAATCTATTACGGCAATGCCGCACTGCTTTAACTTCTTTGAGTTCTCTGGCTTTAACAGAACATCCCAGGATGTGAGTTTAAAATCCTTGCCAAAGATCTCTTCAATCTTTTTGGTGTTGTAACCGATACCTACAGAGATCTCTGTATAAGGATATGCATAGCTGTTGTCTGGATCAATTGAAGCTAAAGCTTCCATTCTGACTGGATCAAGTTGTTTCCAGTTAGGGATTTTGCTTTTGTCGATCTTCTGAAGAGCGCCTGCCTTTGCAAGTCTTGGCACATAGTAGCTTGTCATCATTACAGCATCAAATCCTGATTTGCCAGACAGAAGTCTTGCCTCTACCATTTCATTACTGTCAAAAACAGCATAATTGGCTTTAAGACCTGTAGCCTTTTCAAAATCTGAAACAGTGTTTTCACCGATATAATCACTCCAGTTCCAGATATTAACGTCAGCTGAAGCGTAAGATGCTGTTGCAGCGCCTAAAAAAGCTAGTCCTACAACGGTTTTAGACAGATTCTTCATGTATATTTCCTTGAAATGTGAAGAAAAGCAAAAATATTTTTTTTGAATTATAAGAATTCTGCACTGATATACAACAAATAATTTTAATTTTTTTTCATGACCTCTAATCGCATTCAAATGGTGCACTCAATGCTTGCTTACGTGAGTACAGATCAATGCAAGCATTTCTATTCTATCTGCTGGCTGTAAACTTTTATTCATCAGAATGTTGTGGAGCAGTTTTGAATCAGAGCGACCTTCACTGCCTTTGTGCTCTCATTTTTTATATCTGAGATCAAATATTTATTGAACGGCGCACACAGAGTAACTAAAATCAGACTTAAGAGGTAATCTAATGGGTAAAATCATTTCTGTATGCAATCCTAAAGGTGGAACTGCAAAGACCACAACAGCTGTAAATCTTGCCTGCGCACTTACAACTGTAAACAAGAAGGTACTTCTTCTGGATTTTGATCCGCAGCGAAGTGCGAGCGTAGCCTTAGGCTATGAGTATACTGATGTGGAGCACAATATCTGTACGGCACTTCTTGATAATGTTCCAATAGACAAATGCATTATTCCCTGCCCAAAAGGAGGCTTTGATGTGGTTCTGAGCTCAGAGGATCTGATAGCACTGCCATCAGAGCTTAGAGAGAATGTAAGCCCTACAGGTGTTTTATACAGGGTACTAAAAGGTGTAACTGACAGATACGATTTTATTATCATTGATACTCCGGCAAGCCTTAACCTCATCACCATCAACGCTCTGTGCGCAAGTGACGGAATTATTATTCCTGTAAGCCTTGATGTTTTTTCCTTAAATTCCATGAAGACTCTTTTAGATGAGATTCTGAATCTAAAGGAGAAGGGGTTTGCCAGATGCCAGCTTTTAGGAGTTTTAAGAACTCTGTATGATCCTCTTCATCCGATTTCCAGCAGAATAAGCAGGGAACTTGGAAACTCATTCAAAGAGCTTCTGTTCAGAACTTCCATAAGCTATAACCCAAAGATCTCTGAGTCATCAGGTGCAGCCTGTCCTATGCTCGTATATGACAGAACCTCATTAGGTTCAAGAGAATTTCTGTCATTAGCAGGTGAAGTATTAAAAAAGGTCAGAAATTGGCAATAAATTGCCGTTCTAGTATACAGAAAATTAAAAAATTCTTCTAATTCAAATAAATATACTTTGTGGCATGCCATTTGCTTATCAATAATAAAACTATTATTGAGAGAGAGAAAAATGGCAGTTACAGTTCAGACCAATGTTGCCGCATTGACTTCACAGCGTAATTTACGTTCGTGCACGATGTTAAATGAAGAGGCAACCAAAAGACTATCCTCAGGAAAGTCAATTAACTCTGCAAAGGACGATCCTGCTAATCTGCAGATATCACATAAGTTTACATCCCAGATCAACTGTCTTGACAGAGGCAACAGAAACTCATCTGAAGGTGATGCTGTTGCAACACTAGCAGAGAATGCCCTTGCAGAGGATTTTACTATTCTTCAGAGAATAAGACAGCTTGCAGTTCAGAGTGCCAATGGTACCTATTCTCAGGAAGACAGAGATACCATGCAAAAAGAGGTTGCAGAACTGTGTAGCGAGCTGACACGTGTTGCCTGCAAGACAACATATGGCGGTGCCCAGTTGCTCAACGGAAGCAGCAACGGTTTAATCAATTCATCAGGTGAGCTTAAGCTTCAGGTAGGAGCAAATGCTCATACCACAATCAGTGTTGATCTTAGCGTTTCATTTACCATGTCAAAAATGATGGAGCATATTGGCGGTGTAAGTGCAACTGCAGGATACAGTGTTACCGATCAGGCCTTTGATATTTCTTCAATTGAAAACGCCCAGTCTGTATTAGGAGCAATTGATGACTATATTGCTTTTATTGATTCAAAGAGATCAGAGCTTGGAGCACTGTCTAACAGACTGTCGAGCACTATAACAAATCAGGAGAGTATGCATGAAAACGAGTCAGATGCCAGAGCCAGAATCAGTGATGCTGATTATGCTATTGAAACATCTAAACTCGTTCAGTCAAATATTATGGAGGATGCTACCTCACAGATGATGATGCAGGCAAATGCCTTCCCAAACATTGTGGCTAATCTGCTTGCATAGAATCATCGGCCGGATCATTCACCTCATACTCGGCATGCCGGTTACAGCATGGACACGGCATGCTTGTCATATATTCATCAGATCTGTTTGGATCACGCACATCTAGATACGGTGTATCACAGTGAGAACATGCTACTGGCTCTGCATAACCCGTAACATATAGCTTAAGAATAGTGTAAAAGTCATCAAATTTAGGAAAGAACATACTTTTGGTCTCTCTGGAATTCTTAAATTCATGCTTACCCAGAAAATCATTTATGTATCTGCAGGTCTTATATACACCAACTGACAGCAGAACTGACAGCTTTTTGGGTACCCCTCTGTTCTGAAGATGATTGCTAGAAGGCTTGTGATTGGTCATAATCCTGCAGCAGATTGTATAAATAGACAGCATCAGCATGGTAAAGCTTAAAAAGTCCTTGTCAAGAATAAGCTTAGATGGTGAGAGCATTTTTCTTCTAGGTTGCTTTTTGATATTGTCCTTTCCATAGAATTCAGAGAGAGTTCTGTAGTGCAGATTGGTGATGTTCTTGTTCAGGTTTTTGCTGCAGCCTACACTTGCAAGCTTGTATGAGATGAACTTCTTTTTAGATTCGCTTTTAAGACTGAACATGTCAGGATTAACTGATTTTGATTTTATCTGCAGCACATGCTCAAGAGTCTTGAGAAGATAAGGTGTTCCCTGATTGGTAAGTCTGCCGATAAAATGCCTTAAGGATGTAGATGCCTGATTCATCTCATCAATCAGAAGACTTACAGGGTAGTTGGTTAGTCTTGAAAGAAAGAGGATAGGTGATTCAGACAGTTTGTAGATATCAGCCTTGGACATTATGTATGACTCCTGAAAGTCATTGTAGTTACAGAAGATGTCATTCTCAACGAGAGCTGCTGTTTTTATCCAGTAGGAAAGCTCACATGGTGCATCATGAAACAGAACATTAAAGATACTGTTGATTTTTGCCTCAATACGAGGAGGCAACTCCATCAGCGTCCTGACGCTGTCTTTTGCATGGTCTGCTAAAGTGTGATCCCTTTTTATTGCCTTTTTGAAATGGGCATAGTATGCCCAGGTGGCTTTACTTGTGTACATACCTTAACTCCATTAGATAATCTTGCTGTAGTGATAATTAAAGTTTTGCCTTGCTATTTATGAATATTTTTATAATTAGTGCAAAATAAAATGTGACGTATATCACAAAATCGTTGTGTATTATACTGATCGTATTTTGAAGATCAAGTGAAAAGAATGCGATTTTTATCTTATTTAATAAAATGATAGGTAAATATGATACTCAAAGCGATCTAGTATTCTAGTATCTGAATATATTATTGATTAGGAATTACTGACAGAAAGTGAAATCAGAGGATACGAAAAAGGCAGTTCAAAGTGGGAGAACTGCCATATAGAAAGAGGAAAAGCAGTTTATGCTTTCTTTGGTGGAATGAGACCTACCTGAAGATCTTCGGCTGTGTAGATGTGTTCATCATCAACAAAGACCTTACCATCAGCAACACCCATGATGAGCTGACCTCTTTCAATGATTTTCTTGAGGTTGATTTCGTATCTTACAACCTTGGCATTGTCCAATACTTCACCCTTGAACTTTACCTTGCCAACACCCAGTGCACGACCTTTGCCAGGACCGCCTCTCCATCCTAGGAAAAAGCCGACCAGCTGCCACATAGCATCTAAACCAAGGCAGCCTGGCATAACAGGATCGCCTGGGAAGTGACACTGAAAGAACCAGAGATCCTTGCGGATATCGAGTTCTGCCTTAACGTATCCTAAACCGTGCTCACCACCTTCTGCCTGAATATCGGTTATACGATCAAACATCAGCATATTTGGTGCTGGAAGCTGGCTGTTGCCAGGACCGAAAAGCTCACCTCTGCTGCAGGCTAAAAGATCATTTTTATCAAAAGAGTGGATATTGCGCTCTAATAATGAAGCCATTTTTGCTCCTTAATGTACTGATGAAAATATGTGTCAGTATATAAGAAAAAAGTCTTTCAGAGAAAGACTTTTACTGAATATTTTTAGCGGGTGCCGAATACGACGATGGTCTTGCCGTGAGCGGTGATCAGGTGATCTTCTTCCATCATCTTGAGAATGCGGCCTACAGTTTCACGAGAGCAGCCGACAATCTGACCGATTTCCTGTCTTGTGATCTTAATCTGCATACCATCTGGATGAGTCATAGCTTCAGGCTGATGTGCAAGATTTACCAGAGTCTTTGCAATTCTTCCGGTAACATCAAGGAATGCAAGGTTGCCTACTTTTGCAGAAGTTGCTGACAATCTTCTTGAAAGCTGAGCGGTAAGTCTCATCAGGATCTCAGGATTTACCTGAACAAGCTGCTTGAATTTGCTGTATGAAACCTCAGCAATTTCGCATGTTGTCTTTGCTCTTACCCATGCAGTACGCTTTGGATTCTCAGATTCGTCAAAAAGACCAACCTCACCGATGAAATCACCCTGATTCAAGTAACAGAGAATCATCTCATGTCCATCCTGATCCTTGATAAGCACAGCGACAGATCCTTTTGCGATATAGTATAGGGTTTCTGCCTTTTCACCTGAATGGATGATAGTGCTTTTGGCTGAATATTTATGAAGATGGCACTGACTTAAAAACCAGCTGATGGTTGTATCAGTTTGAGGCTTAATAATTGGAGGCATTTTATTCTCTTTGTAAACTAATATATTGCAGGCGTTTAATAAAAGTAACAAACTCAGTGAGTTAGCTTATTTGGGCACTAAATTTTATTTTATTAAACCTTAAGCGTTAAAAGTTATAAAAATATAATACAGACAGTTAAAAAAACTGTCTTAAAACCTTGGCTTGAATATAATTTCAGCCTTTAGTCACATTATATACAAATTTTTGAAAAATTGATTAGTTAAACACAAAATTGCACACCAATTGCCTCTTGGTATGATTTAGTTCACACTTTTTTGAAGGAAAATTTTGGAAAGGACCCCGGAAATGAATCTGTTATTTATGACTCCTTGAACCACGAGTTCAAGAAAGGCATCAGATGATAATTTAGGCTTCCACGAAAATCGGGCCTGCTCACTATTATCAGGAAGACACCTAAGTCTAAAGATATCGGCTCAGGGTAGAAACAACTCGATATCACCCCAGGGATAGCTTGCGGTAAGTAAATACCATGACTAAATAATATCAGATAGGCCCGAAAGGTCAATAGAGAGTGGATTTACAGGTCTTAATAATTTGCCGATATGTGAGATAAGTGACATTTCAGCAGGAATGAAGAATCGCTTAAAAATCGTGTTAGCGAAGTAAAAAAATGCAAAGAACTGACATTGCAGAGATGATCATTAAAAGGATATATTTGTTAAGATTTGAGCTGATAAAGCTTCTTGTGGCAAATCTGTTCAGATACTCCTGTCTTGCAAGGTATGCCTCATACAGATCTTTGTAGGGCTCTGTATCAACTCCAAGAGGAATATGTCTGTCTCTTGCCTGTTTTATATGATTTCTAAGCTTAATTTCAACTCTTTTTCTATTCTGTTCTCCAAGCTTTAGAGAACTCAGATAGTTCTCAAGATACTCATCAGTATCAATGGCATTTAGCAGTTCTCTCATTTCTAGAAATTCACTGTCAGAAACAAGAAACTGTTTTAGAGAGTAGAGCAGATAGTTAAAATCAAACTTCATGTACATAAACGGCGGTATAAAACCGCCGTTTCCTATTAATCTGCAGGGGAAGCTCTAGATCTGCTCTGGAACCATCTTAATGTGGCCGCAAGGGCACTCCTGAGCACAGACACCGCAACCTTTGCAGTAGTCATAGTTAAACTCGTATCCCTTGCCAGGACCAAGCTTAACTACAGCGCTGTCAGGGCATACACCGTAGCAGTTATCACACTCCATGCAGTTGCCGCATGACAGACAGCGTCTTGCCTCAAATACGGCATTCTCTTCAGTAAGACCGAACTGAACCTCATCAAAGCAGCTAGAACGTCTTGCAACTTCAAGCTCCTGACGTACTGTCTTAGGAGCATCTGTGTAGTACCAAGGATGCATATCCTCGAACTTGGCGATCTCGTGCTTCTGAGGCTTCTTGTAAGTCTGTCCGTTCAAGTAGGCATTGACACCGCGGGCAGCATTCTTACCCATACCGATGGCATGAGTTACTGTTCTGTCGTTAGTTGCAACGTCACCTGCTGCAAAGATACCCTCAATTGAGGTCATCTTGGTTTCTTCGTCGACAATTACACTGTCACTGTCCATCTTGAGGTTGTCAAGCTTTGAGAGAACATCCTTATCTACGTTCTGACCAATAGCAAGAACAACAGCGTCTGCTGGCAATTCCTCATACTGACCTGTAGGCTGTGGGCGACCGTTCTCATCAAGCTCCATCTTTTCAATCTTTAAGGATTCCTTTGATGCTGAAGCAATGGTTGACAGCCACTTAACCTGAATGCCTTCCTCAATAGCTGCATTCATCTCTTCAAGATTTGCACGCATTTTCTCTTTGTTACGACGGTATACAATCACTGGCTCAGCACCGATACGGCGCAGAGAACGGGCAACGTCAACAGCAGTGTTACCACCACCATAAACAGCAACCTTTCTTGCAATTTCAATTTCGCCGTTTGACTCAATCTCGTCAAGCACATTAAGTGCGTTGAGTACGTGAGTGGTATCACCCTGTGGAATATCCACATTTGAAGAGATTGAAGCGCCAAGACCTAAAATAACTGCATCATACTTGCCGTTTTTCTTTTCAGCCTCGATATCCTCAACCTTTCTTCCGCACTCGATGGTAACCCCCATATCAGTGATACGCTTGATTTCAGCATCAAGGACGTTTCTTGGCAGACGATATACAGGAATACCATA
>JBJFET010000020.1:0-4107 GCA_051891035.1 Succinivibrio sp.
CAGGGAACTGTCCCATGTATTTATTGGTAAATTCTTGATCTTTTAAAATCTCAAGACCTTCAAAGAGTTTCTCTTTGTATGCTCTGTTGTCACTGCCATCTGGAGCAAGTCTTAAGAATGATGAAAACATATCCATCAGCAGTGTTTTACCAAAGCGTCTTGGTCTTGTAAAAAGTAGTACTGAGGATGGATCGGTAAAGACACTTTTCAGATAAGGAGTCTTATCTACATAGTAATGACCTTTGTTTCTTAATGAAACAAAGTCCTCATTACCAATTGGTAATGGTTTAAACGTCTTTACGCTCATTTACTTATATCCTGAAATCTCATCTACAGCTTTATTTTAGCTGAATAACTGTCAAATTCAAATTAGCTATATATGTCAGCTACCTAATATGCAATCATAATAGTAATGCGAAAAAACATAACGTAAGTGACTGAAATGATAAGAATATGATTAAAAAAAAGCAAAATAATAGCACAGGCTTGATAACTGACTTTGATATTTCAGTGCCTGTGACAGAAAAATTGAGATGACTGGTAAATTCTGTTTTATGAAAAGCTATACGTGCAGATGCTTGACTCTGTCGTGTTCTTCTGCTCTTTTTCCATTATTAAATCTGTCAAGAGTTCCTACAAGATAACCGGTAACTCTTCTGATCCTCTGGAATTTGACTCCTTCACCAACCTTGTTTTCGTGATCAGGTCTTAATCTGCAGTAGGATTCCATACTTAACTCCCTATATCTAAGTTCTAACTAATATAACTGTGATAGATTATAAATAATTAAGAATAATTATCAATAAGGTAAATGATCAGCTTAATTCAATGTAAATTATGTAATAAAAAACAGGTGAAAAATTTTTTAATTATATATTGTTATATTTAGTTCACATATCTAGATTTGTGATATATTTTCACGAAAAAAATTGACCCTGGTGGAATTTGTTTCATGCTATTAAAAATTAGAAAAAATATAGTAGCTGCAACTGTGCTGATAGCCACAACATCCCTTGCAGCTGACAACACTTCAGATCTTAGCGATAAAATTACTCATCTTAGAGGAACCGTTGAAAGCATCAATGGAGAACTCTCTAACCAAAGAGCAAGTATCGGTGAACTCAAATCAGAAATTGAATACTCTAACAGAGCATTAAAAAAACAGATCTTTGAAGAGCTGAAAGCTATTCAGAGGCAGAATCAATATGTCTATGATTCTCTGATAGCAGAACATGAGAGAGATGGAGGCAAAATGACCATCAAGCCACTTCGTAACTACGATCTTCAGACACCTGACGGAAAGATGATCCTAGGTGGAGAGGAATATGTTTACGTAAAGGAGGCCAATGCCACAATCTCTGCAAGAATAGATACCGGAGCCTCGCAGTCTTCAATATCGGCAAACAATATTACTGAGTTTGAAAGAAGCGGAAAGAAGTGGTTACGTTTCAATGTTGTTCATAATGACAGAACACTTGAGATAGAAGCTCCTTATGTAAGACAGATCAAGATCAATCAGTCCTCATCAAAAGTTGAGTCTGTACGCCATGTGGTAAAGCTGAACATCAAGATCGGTGACTACTCCACCTCCTCAGAGTTTAATCTTATTGACAGAAGCAAGATGCAGTATGCTCTGCTTATCGGTCGTAGTCTGCTCACCGATATTGCTGTGGTTGATGTATCAAGAAACAATGTACAAAAGCGTGCTGACAAGGAAGGTCTTTTAATCCTTTGCACTGATGAGTATGAGAACAACAGAAAGAACGGTATTGACGTAAATGCCGAATATGAAAGAAAGCTTCGTGAAAATCAGGGCGGTCAGATTGCAACACCTGCCACAGCAGATACTCAGAGTCTTGGCACAAATCCTGAAAAGACACTTCCTTCTGTCAGAACAAAGATTGAGAAGGCAAAAGGTGTGAAACCTGAAATAAAGAAAGACAAGAAGAACACAAAAAAAGATACTCAGACTGAAGATAACTCTACTTTCTCAGAAGAATAACAGTATAGCTAGGATAATATAAAATGGTTTCTCGCGGTTTATTTTATTTTGTAACAGCAATCCTTTTTCTTGCAGGTATTCTGCTTATTGCCTATCAGAGAATAACTTTCAACATCCCGTTCACTCCGGATGTACAAAAAGAAATCTGGACAGTTGAGGCTAAAGTGGAATTTGAACCTAAGGATAATGATGCTTCAGAGGTTGTACTGGCGCTGCCTGCTGTTCAGCCGGGATTTACAGAATTAAAACAGAATACCGCAAGTCTTGGTTATGGTGTCAACTATGTAAACAAGGACGGTTCAAACTTCGTTGAGTGGACAAAGAGAAATCCTAAGGGACTGCAGATCCTATACTACAGAGCTGATATTCTTGTTGACGATGAGGCTCATGATTCATCAATGATAGTTCCTGCTCTTGAGCCTAATACAGAGCCAGAACCATATGCTACAGCTATGAGTGAAATAGCTCAGATTGCGCTGCAGAGAAGCTCGGGTCCATTCTCTTTTGCAAGTCAGGTAATTCATGAAATAAATCAGGATTCTGAAATTACAGCTCTTTTATTCTCAAAATACAAAAGAGCCGAGCTTCTTGTGCATATTCTCAACGTAGGTCAGGTCCATGCAAGAACAATCGGAGTACTTGAGCTTCGTGACGGCAGACGTAATCAGAAACTGAAAAAATATGTAGCCGTATTTGACGGAACACAGTACAGAGTGTTTGATCCAAACTCAGGACGAACCGGACTTGATAAGAATCAGCTTATCTGGAATGATAACGGCAATTCTCTTCTGGATATTTCAGGTGGTCGCAATGCCAGAGTAAGCTTTACCACACTAAGCCATAGTGTAAGTGCTATTGAGGCAGGCATGAGGAAGGCAAATATCAATATTGCCGCAGGAGAGGAGCTTGTTCCTTTTTCTCTGTCAGTACTGCCTGTAGAGGAGCAGTCACTGTTCAAAGGTATTCTGCTTCTGCCTATTGGTGTGGTGATTGTTGTATTTTTAAGAATTATTGTAGGCATCAAGACATCAGGTACCTTCATGCCTGTTCTCATCGCTATGTCTTTCCTGCAGACCTCTTTGATTGTTGGTCTTTTGGGCTTTGTGGCAATTGTCGGAGTGGGACTGATTGTAAGATCATGGCTCTCTCATCTGAACCTTCTTCTGGTTGCAAGAATTTCTGCTGTTATCATTACTGTTATCTGTCTGATTGGTCTTGTATCCTTCTTTACCTACAAGATTGGTCTTACAGAAGGTGTAAAGATTACCTTCTTCCCTATGATCATCCTGTCATGGACCATTGAAAGAATGAGTATTCTATGGGAAGAAGAGGGCTATAAGGAGGTTCTAAAGCAGGGAGGCGGTTCACTATTTGTTGCCGTATGTGCCTACCTGTCAATGAGCAGCTTCTTTATTCAGCATTTAAGCTTCAATTTCTTAGGACTTCAGCTGGTGCTGCTCTCTTTGGTTCTTATCATGGGAAACTACACTGGTTTCAGATTCTCAGAAATGAAACGTTTCAAGTCTCTTACAACCCAGATCAAGACCTACCGAAACGGTGATGAGACAGAACAGGAATCTGTAAGACTTGACAGAGAGCTTAATGAAATCAAATCTGATCCTCACAATACCTATCGTAAATGGAAACTTGAGGCTCAAGAGAAAATCAGACAGAATGAACTTAAATCAAATCAGCAGTCTGAACAGAAGATTACTGAACAAGAGAAGGATCATGAATAATGAATCTTCTGCAGAGCATCATAAACTTTAAAAACAGATACGCCTCACCCTTTGAAATGGCCTCTGATGGCATTATGGGAATGAATCAGCGTAATGTAAACTATATTGGCCGATATAACAGAAGAGATCTGTTTCCTCTTGTTGACAACAAGCTTCTGACCAAAAAGATTGCCATGAGCAATAATGTCAAGACTCCAAAGCTCTTAGGCTCGATTCACAATCAGCATGAGGTTCTGGATATTTTCAGAATCATAGGCGATCATACTGAATTCTGCATAAAGCCTGCTCATGGATCGGGAGGTAAAGGCATTCTTGTTATCAAGGATAGGAGCAGAAACAGCGGAAACTTTATCAAAACCTCGGGAC
>JBJFET010000021.1:0-4022 GCA_051891035.1 Succinivibrio sp.
GAAGGCTCTGGCAAAGGCATTGATACCACCTGTTAGCTGTTCTCTTGTTAAAGGTAGCCCGTTTCCTTCATAGAAATTGAATATTCTATTCTTTGGAGCTCCTAACTGAGTAAAGAGAGTTCCACAGGAACTTAAAAGAGAGACCGACATTACAGACTTTTTAAATGCAGGTGTCATTCCAAAAGCTTCTGCATCAAAAGTGTATGGATTGATAACAGGTAATAAACCATCACCAGCATCTATCAGATCATGTTTAAGCTTACATGAACTCTCATGGGTGTTTTCTGATTTTACAATGCTGTTATAAATATCTTTTCGATTTAGCTGTCTTTGTTTATCTTCCTGCTTGTATGTCTTGCGTTTATCGTTTGCTTTTTCTTCGGTTAAATCCTCATCATTGGTATCGCTAAAAGCGCTTTCTATAGCTGTTTGCACCGTTTCTTTTATGTTTATCTCTCGTTCATTGAGTGTCCATCGCTCGTTTTGATTGTCTTTAACTACTTTAAAATCAGAAAAGGTTGCGGGATTGATTTCAATCTCTTTTCCACACGCTTTGCAGTTTGCTATATGGACTTTAGACAAAATAGTCTTGATATTGGCAAGATTGCCTGATGCTGTAAGCACGGTATTTATTCTTTTGGCTTTTGTATTTAGAACAAAGTCCATTACTTCACCGCATTCGTCACAGTAGGTTCTAAAGTGAATTTCCTGCTCGTTACAAATAACTCCTGCAACCTGCTCACTGTCATTGATAGTAATAAAATGTTCAAATTTGCGTTTGCGGTTACTGTCATTAACACTACTTAAGTCATTCTTGATATTTAAAGATAAAACTTTTGTGCCTTGACTTAAGTTTTGCCCGACAGAAAGTCGTTCCTGAGACGAACTACCACTTAATATAACATCCTGTATTTCTGTCTTTGAAAGTCCTTCGTTCGCTTCGGCTGTTGTTGCTGATATATCCGCTTTTAGTGTAACTGATGATGCCACTTCATCAAAGTCTGCCTGATCATTGTTTTGGGGTTCTACAGTTACAGCATTCTCCAGCTCGTGCGCCCCATCAACTCCAGCTGTAATGTCAGCACTGTTATCTTGTGATTCACTAGCTTTGCCGTGTTTTGTCTTCTCGCTTCGGGGCTCTTTCAGAGCTGATTTCTCATGTTCTATACAGGTTTTCGCTGCATTTAATAGAGTGGTTATCTTTTCCTCAAGGAACATATTCATTTCTAAGATGTTGTTCTCATCAAATTCAGGAATATTCTCTTTTAAACCTTGCTCCTTGAATACAAAATAAAAACGCTTAATGTTATCAACTACATTACGGATCAGATCACTTGCATTCTGTTTAAAATTTTTTAGCTTTGTTATGGACTCTTTAAGTTTGACCGTGTCCTCAGCAAGTTCTCTTCTTTCTTTATCAACCCGCTGTTTTTCATTAAAAAGCTGCTGTTTTTCATCCAAAAGCTGCTGTTTTTCATCCAAAAGCTGCTGTTTCTCTTTATTGAATTTTTCTTGATCTGCTAAGACGTCTTGTAGTATTGCGTCTTTACGAGAGAGTTCTGCCCTTAGTTTTGTAACTATAGAGGAAATGCTTTCTGCACTGGATTGCTCTTTCTTTTGAGCTTCTTCTTTTTGTTGCTTTAACTGAGTTTCAAGTGCCTCATTCCTTTTTAAGAGGTAAGTTATGAGCTCTTCTTTAGACATAGAGGATAAATCTGTCTTATCTGACGTATCATTAGACATCTTTTCTCCTCCTCATCTAAATGAATTTATGGGGTATACAACTTAAAACTAGCTTAATCATACAGGATCACGTTATGAATTAATAGCCTGCTATTTTATGGATAGGATATTAATGAGAGATTAATTGAAATCGGATTAAATGCTAACCCCCTAATTATTAATGAAAAACAGTTCTGCCAAAATCATTTTTTCAAAAATAAAAATTTTTTTAGCTTGCCTTTAAAAGCTCGTAAGGGATCTTGTCTTTTGGTAGATCTCCTCCTATAAGTAAAGTTTCAAGCTCATCTCTCATCAGATGTACTGGCAATAAATCTTCCTGCAGAATGGTTTTAAATTTACCGTAGTTTAGAATTCTGGTGGTGCAGTCTGTACCGTAGGTATCAACGTGTAAGATCTTACAGATGGTTCTCTTGGCATTAAAGGTCACTATAGTGATTTCATCTGAACCATTCCACCCTACACCAAATTGATTTGAACTTAGCATAGCCATTAAACGGTGAATACCAAATCTGCCATTTACGGGTTGCCTTACAAGTATGATCTTACCTGTTTGAGATAATATCGACATGATGAACTTACCTCCTACTGCAATGCCTTAAGCACTTTTGATATAGTTTCATCCATGCCTTCAATACTGGCATCAAAACTGATTTGAAGTCCTTTAAGTCTGATAACTGAGTATTCCTTCTTTTGATACGGAACCTTATAAACTGGTCTATATGGAGATTCAGGAATATCCTTTTTTATCTTAGACTCTTCATGTACAGTACTTTCTGATGCAATAGTTACTACCTGAGGTAGCGCATTTATTTGAGTGTCAATGAATGGTGGAATTGAATCAATTTGAATTACTTCTTCACTATTATTAGCTTCACTTTCAAACTTCTTTGATAGATTAAAAGCACTGGCTTTACTGAGTCCCAGTTTCTGACCAATATTATTGATGCTGAATCCCTGTGATCTTAACTTTAGAAAATCATCTTTAAGGTGTTCTAGAGCAAGATGCTCTTTCTTTTGATATATTTGTTCACCTAGATGTGTTCTTGCGATTCTATCTACAGTCATCTTGGTTAAATTGTACTTATGAGCAATCTGATATGAGCACAATGCTGTGCTGGTAATGTCTTTTACGATCTGCTCGGTGTGAACAACATTGTTTGTTGGTGCCATAAACATACTCCTTGTATTAATTGACACCAAAAATATTATTCTTTTCAAGATGTTAAAGAAAGGGCGGAATATTTAACAGTTACTGATGCTGGCAGCACAATACCTATCATGGTTGTTTTTACAACCTCGCCTTTCTCGTTGGTATATTCCATCTGAGGCCCGTTAAAATCTAGCTCTGCGCTATCTCCATATTCATGGATTTTGTGGCATTCCTCATCTACATCATTCTGAGAGTAGGCAGACCATTTCTTGTATACATGAGACAGAGAATACAGCTTAAACTCTCCAGCGGCAGCCTTCGCTCTGTTCTCTTCACTCAGGTATGTTTCTTCGATGATTAAATTGCGGTTTGGTGCCGTTTTCTTGTCTGAGCGGGTTTTGATGTTTGCTCTGGCGGTGATGTACAGATGTTGCATAAGTGCAAAATCAGGCTCTAAATAACCAGTGTTATCACCTTCTTTGAGGAACTTTGGTGATTTCTTATACCATTTCTGGTGTAACTCTTTTGCTGGTATTGATTCAATAGCTTCCCTTGAATACAGCCCCAGTTTTTGAAGTTTCTTGACTGCTCTTACTGCAACTCCATGTGATACGAGAAATTCAGCTTCTAATTCTTTTGGTCTGGCTTCCAGTGCCCTTAACAGGAATTTCTGTAGGATTTCTGATTTCATATGCTTTCCTTTTCCAGGACGATGTTGCCTCCGCAACCGTGTCCTTTCTGTTCTTGTCATAAACAATTCTCCTTTTTTAATGAAAAGAGAATTGTACAAACTAAAGCATAAGAATTTTCGTGATATTAACTAGTTACATTTTAATTTTTCAGATCATCTTCGTAAGATCGCTTCATCGGAATCTGAGATCATCTTTAAGATAACTAACATCATTTATATTTTAATATAAAAGGGATAATTTATTCCGCTAACTGATCCTTAGTTCAACCTTTTAGGATTGTTTGGATTGAATGATGTGGTACAGGCTTTTCGTTATCCATGTTTCTTCTCAGAATATATATCATTCTCATATACAGGGTAAGAGCGATGAAGTCCACAAAGCACGGCCTGATAAAGCTGATGTATAGAATCTGTTACAGCACATTTTTACCTTGAGGT
>JBJFET010000022.1:0-7257 GCA_051891035.1 Succinivibrio sp.
CTGCACCTCACGATGCACACCTTGATTTTTGCTATGACCTTGGCTCCGCACCTGGTCTCAGGACTTGCACCTGTTAGCTATCGCACATGCCGTGCACACTATAAATGCCACAAAAAGGAATTTGTGGCATTTACCACAGATGCCACCATGGTTTGGCCGCCTTTACGGCACTGATATCATCCAGTCTTGCACAGATTTTGCCACAGATAGATTCTGCATCATCAGGCTCTCCCCAGTGAGTCTTCATAAGAACCTTTGATGCTCCTGTTACATGACCTACAACATATATATGGAAAAGCCCCTGCTTGACTGCCTTTAAAACAGATGGTCTTAAAACCAGCTGATATATACATGAACAAGGTATAATTACTCCCTGTGTTCCTGTAAGACCATGAAGTTTGCAGATCCTGAAAAAACCTTCTATCTTTTCATTGACGCCGCCTACGCTCTGCACATCGCCAAACTGATCAACCGCTCCTGTTACAGCAAGATCCTGCCTTATTGGAAGATCTGCAAAGCATGAGATTACAGCGCAAAGTCCCGTCAGAGATGCAGAGTCACCATCAATTTCACTGTAAGACTGCTCAAATACCAGACTTGCTGATACCGGCATCGGCTGCTCTGAACCAAATTCTGTTGCCAGAAAACCATTGATAATCATCATGGCCTTGGTATGGATCTGGCCTGCCAGATCGGCCTTGTGCTCAATGTCAATCACATCCCCATCACCACCTGCCCGTAATGTAGCGGTAATTCTTACAGGCTCTCCATATTCATAAGAGGTCCCAGCTGTTTCAATTACACTAAGACCGTTTATCTGCCCTGTAACCTCTCCACGTGTATCAAGCAGGATCTGATTGTCTCTGTGGTTTCTAAGCTCGTATTCAGACAGTGAGTTTACTCTGTAGTCATCCGCTGCTATTGCCTTTAGTACATGCCTTACATCAGTAAATGTTTCCTTTGAATATCTGTCAGCCTCCATTACCAAAGACCGAAGCTTATTCTCCAGAATTCCAAGATATCGCCTGTCACCGCTCTGTCTGCAAGACCAGGTGCACAGCAGTCTTACAGCTTCCCTGGTAAATGGCTTTATTCCATAACGCTTCTGATAATATGAAATCAGTGAGCCTATGAGAACTAGTGCCCCTGAGTTTGAAAATTCAAGAGCTATATCCGATCTTAATGAATTATCAAGTGTCGGCCACATCAGATTGAGCGTGGCACAGTCATTGCCATCGCCACACAGCACAAGCTTTAAATCGCTATTCTGACAGATTGCAGCATCTGCTCTTTGTATCCATTTTGGATGATCGATAAACACTGAACAAGGAATAATCAGGCAGATTGAACTATTCATGGCACCTGACTTGCCATCCTCTCCGAAAAGCTCCTGCTTTGATGGGGCGTAGAGGATCTCCATCTCAACATTTTTTGCTATATCCGTGATGATCTCTTTTGCAATATCTACAGTATCAACATAGCTGCAGCCACACAGCATCATTACTCTTCTGTGTGATCCTAGTAGCAGTGACTTTATCGCATTTCGGGCTCGAAGCTGCATTGAGGCAAATGATCTGGCCTCAAGCTCTGATGTGCTTTCAAAATGAGCCTCATCAAATCCTGTAAGCAGATCACTGTACTCAAGTTCTAGTACCGCATCCTCTGCTTCCTGCGCTTCTTTGGTATTTTCAGTAAAAACGTATTTCAAATTGCCACCTGAGTCTAATCAATATCAAAACTGTAAATCAGATCAACGGACTGATCAATTGACGAGATATATTCAACATAGAGCTTTCTCATGATCTCATATCTTAACTTGAACTCATTTATCGAGTTGAATACACCGTATCCGTAGGATAACCTTACTCTGTTTGTCAGATAGGTCTGAAGCTCAACCTGTGTTTCATCTCCACTTCCTGATGATCCTACCTGAACCCCATTCATGCCAAACACGCCTACAACAGAGTTTAAAATTCCGGTTGTGGTGCCAAGTCCAAGTGTCATCAGCAGCTGTGCGCCTGAATTGTCATTGTTTCCTGCAAAACTGTTCTTTTCAAGCCCATGCCCATAAAGAAGATACGATAAAATCTCATTCTGACTCATGGCAGGATATGAGAAAAGAGAAATATCAGGTGACGAGGCTTTTCCTTTTACTCTTACACCTGCAATTACCTCATCCTCTATTGCTGACGGATCAGCTACGACCTCTGCATCAAGTTTTGGATCAAACAGGCTGTCGACAAAGACTGCCTGAGCCTTGTTAACTATGAATTTATGACCATAGACATCTGCGCTTCCATGCTCAAGATGGATATTGCCAAGTCCTCTGAATGTCTGCTCATCAGATTTCTTTATGATCCTGACTGCACCTACTGCATCGGCTTTTAAACCCATTGCATCTACTTTTACAGAGTCACCTAGTGTCACAGCAACATCTATGCTCATGTCATTATTGATACCCTGCTCCTTAATGACATTAAGCGTATTTCTGATTGTTGAACCCTCATCTACGAAAATCTCATCCTTTGATGGCGAAACAGACTGCATTTCAAGCTGCTTGAATCTTATCAGGGCAGATGGGATCTCAACCTTGCCTGTAACACTGATGTTACGATCTAAAACTGCTGTGGTATGTATGTTTGTAAGGGATTCACCATAGCTTAAAAGGAACAGAGGCAGATTGTCCGCATCAAAATTTATCCTGCCGACAGCCTGTTCGGTCCAGTCAAGATCACCTGTAAGCAGGGCATCGGCTCCATTTATTTTCAGCATGCCCTTTAAAACTCCAGTTGAACCTCCTGCCTTTACAGAGATGTCAAAATCCTCTACGGTTCCTACATTGTAACTTGGCACTGCACTGCCCTTAAGACTGATACTGCCATATAAGAGAGGTTTTATCAGGGTTCCTTTCAGATCCAGTTTTACATCGGCCCTGCCCTTAACCTGACTTACTGAACCTGAAGACTGTGCAAAAGTGTCAAGAGATAGATTTTCTACCCTGACAGTTCCGTTTATCCTCTTCTCTCCTTTTGGATCGGACACATCAGCCTCAAGTCTGATATGCCCCCTGTCATTGTCAAGTACCAGATCAAAAGCTGAAGTCAGTTTTTGTCCTGACACTTCAACTGACAGCACCCCCATCTTGTAGGGCATGAGTACACTTTTGTATCTTATCTCTCCTCTGTCAATTGCCAGATCAGCCTGTATATCAGGATATCCCCTGTCATATGCAAGCTTTGAACTTAAAGAGAGCCTGCCTGTCAGAAGACAGTCCTTGTCATAGTACCTTTTAAGAGTGGCAAGATTGAGATTCTTAAGATCAACTGAAGATTCTATTCTTGATGGGGCAAGCTTAATATCATTTATCTTAAGGCTTGCCACTCCATCTGTTAGTGCAATAGGACTTATATGACCTGAGAGCCTGTCAAAGCTGTAGGAGAATTTTACAGGCTCAAGCAAAAAGATAGGATCAACTACGTTGCTCACAACCATCATGCTGGATACTACCCCTTCATAGAGCTGCGTATCCTGATTAAGACCGCCTGTGGCAGTAATATAACTTCCAGAATCTGAACCGCATGACACAGTCAGTCTGTGATTTGCGACATTTCCTGATAAATCAAGTGAACATTTTCTGTATGGAGCTACGTTCCTGCTTAATCTGAAGTAGTTGGATATTGCAGAGAAATTAAACTCGCCGTTTGAAAAATCAGCTCTGCTGTCAATGATGATCTTTGAAAACAGCATGTTTTTGTAGGCAAGACGATCAGTTCTTGCTGAAAGAGTTATCAGAGGATTTGCAAGCGAACCTCTGATGCTGACTCGACCGATAATCTCCCCTTTTGCACCTTCTATCAGAGTTGAGGCATCAGTAAGTTCAAGCTTTCCATCAAGAGCAGAGTTCTGAGAAACAGTACCAGACAGATAAAGCTGACTTCTATCCTGAACTATCCTGAAGGTATCAAGATCAAACCCACCTCTGTCTGTTCCATAAAAAGATCTGATTTCAAGCGAGGCTTTTTTGCCATTCAGATAAAAATCTGCATCAAGGCTAGGTACAGCATAGGTAAACTCGTCACCGTCTATCTGATAGCCAACTCCGATATCAGCTGTAAGGTTGATGGCTCCTTTAAGGAGGCTGGTAAAACCATCTCCATCATCTGCCTTGAGTGTGAGTCTGCCTTTAAAATCCGGATCAGACTCATAGTCAAAATCACCGGTTATCTCCGCCTCAAAGCTTTTGTCAGATAAACGTCCGCTGGCCCTGAAACTGCTGATATGAGCCTTTGACAGAGTAGCTGTCGAGTTCAATTCCATATCAAGCCTTGAAAAGCCATGTCCGCTCAATGCGGTCTTCACGGTAAGCTCCATATCCTTGAAAACAGCGCCTGTCAGCAGAAGATGGGTATCATTGAAAGTAAAGTCTCCATCATCCATGCCACTTTTATCAAGACTAGGATCAAACCCTGCCTCAATCTGCGATAGCTTCTCAAAAAATCCGCCAAGTGACAGTTTTTCTGATTTCTCCTTTATGGAAACCTTATCCGACAGAGGGTACTTCAGCATCTGAGAGTCAACTGACAGATAGCATGGAAGCTCATCTGACAGAGAATTCAGTCTTCCCTTTACCTTAACCTGATATGGAGACTTAATATCAGCATCCACATTCATGTCTGTCAGATTTCCTGTTAGTTTTACAGAGCCTTCAAGTCCATACAGGGCGCCATCATAATGGGTGAAGTTATACTCGCTTGCAGAGCCCCTTCCCTCGAGGAAAAAATCCATATTGTAGTAGTCAATGAAATTCATTGTTCCTTCAAGCGAGGCTGATCCTAGCTGATGATCAATCTGTATCTTCTTTACGCTCAAAAGAGAATGTGTCCATGATGCATCAATTTTTGCGCTGAAAATGCCTGTGTCATATCCGTCCATGTAATAGCGGGCTTTCTCAAGGTTCAGCTGATGTAACCCAACATCAAGAGGCAGATCAATGTCGTGGATAATTTCTATTGCGCCATTACCGTTGTCAAAAGTCAGGATCTCAGGCAGAGGCGCTGTCGGAGTGTCATCTCCCTCATACTTGAGATGAACAACAGGATTTATAATTGTTCCATGACGAACACCGGCATAGTCATGTTCTACCTCTGCACAGATTGATGCTTTTTTCACCAGAACATCAACAGTTGATGAAAGGTAGGCAAAATCCTTGAGCTTTAACTCATCTACGATGATATGTACCGGAATATCAAGCCTGAAATCGTCATAGTCAGAATCCTCCTCACCTTCAGGAGAATCAATAAGCTCTACCTCAAGGGTGTCAGCTTCAAGCACTGTCACATTAACAGCATCAGTTGCCAGATACTTTAAAAGATCATACTTGATGGTGATTGCCTTTGCCCTGACGTCAACCTCTCCAAACACATGAACATCTATAGGCTTTGAGCAGGAAAATCCTCTGAGAATACTTCCACTGTCAGGATTTATATCAATTTTTACGTAGGATGCCAGATAGGAATTGAGCTTGTCGATGGTAAACCTAAGACCGGAAGTTGTTGCCAGAAGATAATAAAGCCCACATAACACTACTGCAAATACAGGTAGCAGTGTCAGAACAGAATATCTGATTATCTTTTTACACAAAGGATTACACAACTGACTCATTTTAAAATTCTGGTCCGAATGACAGATGCAGCTTAAACTGATTTCTGTCATTATGATTGTCTATACCATAAGCTACATCAGCCTTAAAAATACCATAACTTGTTATATACCTGATACCAATACCAGGTCCAAAGAGCACATTTCTCTCATCGGCGTAGGAATTGGTGCATACTGCTGAATCAACAAACACTGATGCTCTAACATCCTCTATTCCTGTAGGGAACATGAATTCAGTGGTTGCCGCAGTCATATATCTTGAACCTGTAAGCAGACCGTATTCTCTTGAGGATTCTGATTTGTAGCTAAATCCTCTCAGGGTCTTCTCACCTCCTACAAAAAAGCGCATGGAAGGAGGCAGTGCCTTTGGATTTGATCCTATTATCGCTCCCTGCGTAAAACGGAACAGCAGTCTTGTGTTCTCGCTAGGAGAACAGATACCCTTTAATGAAAGAACAGTGTGCCAGAAATTCTCATCTGAGATTAGCTTGCTTCCAAAACGGTTGTCAAAAACAATACTGTAACCTGTCTTCGGATCGGTTCCTCCTGTGGTATTGCGTCTTGAAAAGGTGAACCCCGGCATTACATTGAACGCATAGCCGTGCTCTAGTGCCTGTGTATATTTCTCATACTCCACAGCAAGATAAAAGTCTCGTCTCCACGCTTTTGACATATTGCTTACATAATGCAGCGAACCATGAGACATATCAGAGAGCGTGTCATTATAGTCTGTATGAACCTGTGCCAGTTTTACATAGAAATAATCAAGATTCGGATCTCTGTAGGGGATCTTGTAGATAGCCTGCGCATCCTGCTTTACGCCTGACATTCTCACAAATGAACTGAATGAATGACCTTCTGAATTTATAAGAGGTTTATCCCATGCAAGAATACCTCTTATCTGTTCATCTGTAGAATAGCCAAGACCCACTCTAAAGAGATTGCTCTTCTGTCGTTCAAGTTTTACTGTTACAGGAACTTTGCTGTCCTTGATTTTCTCAACACTAGGTCTTACGTCAACTGAACTGTAATAATTTGTCTGAGAAAGACTTGAGGTGAACTCATTTATCTTCTGCTGAGAAAAATAATCACCATCCTTGAAAGGTACAATTTTTTCAGACGGAGTCATCAGTTCCCTTGAATTCTCATCAAGAATGAGATCACCAAAAAAATATCGCTTTCCGGTATCAAAGATGATCTGTATGTCTGCAGCATTCTGCTCCTTGTAGACAAGAATTCTTGAGGTGATGAACTTTGCGTCAAAAAAACCAAGCTCCAGTGACCTTTTTTTAAGATCTTCCTTCAGTTTTTCATAATCACCGTGACGAAGAGGCTTATATGAGCTTATCCTGCTCTGCTCCACAATTTTGTGAAAGGACTGATAGTAGATTCCCTCACCGATTATCTGAATATCGCAGTTTCTGATAAAAAGAGGCTTTCCAAGATCAACAACAGCCTTTATCGCAGTGCTGAAAAAGCCCTGCCTGTTGTCATATTCTATTTTTATGTCAGGATGATAATAGCCAAAGGCATGGGCTGCTGTAGAGATTTTTGATCTAATCTCCTGCTCGTAGATACTTGCCTTTTTCCTTGAAATTA
>JBJFET010000022.1:7357-18173 GCA_051891035.1 Succinivibrio sp.
GAGATTTTTGATCTAATCTCCTGCTCGTAGATACTTGCCTTTTTCCTTGAAATTACAGGAAGCGTAAGAAGGTAGGCATCAATATTATCCTTAACCTCACTGTTGTCAACACCCACTACGCTGACCCCTACTGGATCATCGATGCTTGAGGCTATTTTCACACTCCTGCCGTCAGATGAACAGGCTGTAAGATGAACTGCTGCAGAAGACATGAATGCAAGCCCCATGAAATAGGCTCCCATTTTCCATAAAAAAGACTGTCTTTTTCTGCTGACTATCATTACGCTTATTCTTAATTCCAGGCAAGTTTCACTGCACATTATACAGAAAAAACTGAGGCTGTTTTCCGTTCATTTTCAGCCACTTTTGAAAGATGATTTTGATCTCATTTTTATCTTGAAAAAAAAGATTATTCATCTAAAATATATCAGACTTAGATTACTGTAAACTTTTCATAAATTACAGACATCTGCGTCACTTGGTGTACTCAATAACAATTTTGGGGGTCTTTGTGGTCGCATCCGCAATTTTGGCTCTTGCTGACGGTACAGTATTCAAAGGCAAAGCTTTTGGTGCTAAGACAACAACTGTTGGTGAAGTCGTTTTCAACACATCTATGACCGGCTATCAGGAAATCCTGACCGATCCTTCTTATGCTAGCCAGATCGTTACATTAACCTATCCTCATATCGGCAATTATGGAACTAATGACGAAGACGTCGAGTCAAGAGACGTTTTTGCAATGGGTCTTATTATCAGAGATCTCTCATTGGTAGCCTCCAATTTCAGAAACACTGAAAACCTCAGTGATTTCCTAGCAAGATTCAACAAGCCTGGTATTTTCGGAATTGATACCAGAATGCTTACAAGAATTCTCCGTGAAAAGGGAGCTCAGAACGCCTGTCTTTCAACCGATCCTGAGATGACAGAAGAGAAGGCTCTTGAACTTGCCCGCGGATTTGCCGGCATCAAGGGAATGGATCTGGCAAAGGTTGTAACCACTCCTGAAATCTATACCTGGACTGAGGGTACATGGGAATTAGGTCAGGGTTATGTAAACAAGAGCCGTACAGAATTCAATGTTGTTGCATATGATTTTGGTATCAAGCGCAATATTCTACGTATCCTGGCTTCATTAGGCTGTAAGGTAACTGTTGTACCTGCAATGACCCCTGCAAGTGAAGTTATCAAAATGAATCCAGATGGAGTATTCCTGTCAAACGGTCCTGGTGATCCTGAGCCTTGCACCTATGCTCAGGAAGCTATCAGAGAATTTATTGAGCACAAGATCCCACTTTTTGGTATCTGTTTAGGTCATCAGCTTCTATCTCTGGCATCCGGTGCAAAGACCATCAAGATGAAATGTGGTCACCATGGAGCAAACCATCCTGTAAGAGATCTTCAGACCGGAGTTGTACACATCACCTCTCAGAACCATGGCTTCTGCGTGGATGAGGCAACACTGCCAGCAAATCTCAAGGCTACCCACAAATCACTGTTTGACGGTACCCTACAGGGTGTTGAGCGTACAGATGTTCCAGCATTCAGCTTCCAGGGACATCCTGAGGCAAGTCCTGGTCCTCATGATCCGATGAGCTTATTCAACCACTTTGTTGAACTGATGCGTGAATACCGTAAATAGGACTAGAGGATAACAAATGCCAAAGCGTACTGATATAAAGAAAATCTTGATCTTAGGTGCAGGTCCTATCGTTATCGGTCAGGCCTGCGAGTTTGACTACTCTGGTACTCAGGCCTGCCGTGCTCTGCGTGAGGAAGGCTACGAGGTTGTGCTGGTCAACTCAAACCCTGCAACAATCATGACAGATCCTGATGTTGCAGATGTAACCTATATCGAGCCTATTCACTGGCGTGTTGTTGAAAACATTATTGCCAAAGAGCGTCCTGACGTTGTTCTGCCTACCATGGGTGGTCAGACAGCATTAAACTGCGCTCTTGACCTTGAAAAGCACGGCGTGCTTGCAAAATACAATGTTGAAATGATCGGTGCTAAAGCTGATGCGATTGACAAGGCTGAAAACCGCGAGCGTTTTGACAAAGCAATGAAAAAGATCGGCCTTGAGTGCCCAAGAGCAGGTATTGCTCACAGCATGGAAGAGGCCTGGGAAGTTCAGAAGCAGGTTGGCTTCCCTTGCATTATCAGACCATCATTCACCATGGGTGGTACCGGTGGCGGTATTGCCTACAACCCAGAAGAGTTTGAAGAGATCTGCAACAAGGGTCTTGAGCTTTCACCTACCCATGAGCTTCTGATTGACGAGTCTTTAATCGGCTGGAAAGAGTACGAGATGGAGGTTGTGCGTGATCGCAAGGACAACTGCATCATCGTCTGCTCTATTGAGAACCTCGACCCAATGGGTATTCACACCGGTGACTCAATCACTGTAGCTCCAGCTCAGACTCTTACCGACAAGGAATATCAGATCATGCGTGATGCAGCTATGGCTGTACTGCGCGAGATCGGTGTTGAAACAGGTGGTTCTAACGTTCAGTTCGGTATCAACCCTGATAACGGACGTATGGTTATCATCGAGATGAACCCTCGTGTATCACGTTCATCAGCACTTGCATCAAAGGCAACCGGGTTCCCAATTGCCAAGATTGCAGCAAAGCTTGCTGTAGGCTACACACTCGATGAGCTTGGCAACGACATTACAGGCGACAAGACTCCGGCATCTTTCGAGCCAAGCCTTGACTATGTTGTAACCAAGATCCCTCGTTTCAACTTTGAGAAATTCCCAAATTCAGATGACCGCCTGACCACACAGATGAAGTCTGTAGGTGAGGTTATGGCTATCGGTCGTACCTTTGAGGAGTCACTGCAGAAGGCTCTGCGCGGTCTTGAAACCGGTAAGCTTGGCTTTGACCCTCGTCTTGACATGAAGCATCCTGACGCAAGACAGAAGCTTCTGCACGAGCTTGAGAATGCCGGTGCACACAGAATCTGGTACTTAGGCGATGCCTTCAGACTGGGTATGACTGTAGATGAGGTCTTTGGCTACACCAAGATTGATCGCTGGTTCCTGTGTCAGATCAAGGAAATCATTGACATTGAAATGTCTCTGTCTGGCAGAACCTTAAAATCAATCGATGCCGATGAGATGAAAGATCTCAAGTCAAGAGGATTCTCTGATGCACGTCTTGCCTCTCTGCTGAAGACAACAGAGGACAAGGTAAGAGCCAGAAGATGGCTCTTTGAGGTATACCCTACTTACAAGAGAGTGGATACCTGTGCAGCTGAATTTGCAACCTCAACTGCCTATATGTATTCAACATATGAGCAGGAGTGCGAGGCACGTCCTACTGACAAAAAGAAAGTTATCGTATTAGGTGGCGGTCCAAACAGAATCGGTCAGGGTATCGAATTTGACTACTGCTGTGTTCATGCCTCAATGGCACTTCGTGAAGACGGCTATGAGTCAATCATGGTTAACTGCAATCCTGAAACTGTTTCAACAGACTATGACATCTCAGACAGACTGTATTTTGAACCTGTAACTCTTGAGGATGTTCTTGAGATTGCAAGAATTGAAAAACCAGTAGGTGTCATTGTTCAGTTCGGTGGTCAGACACCTCTGAAACTTGCCAAGAAGCTAGAACAGGAAGGTGTGCCTATTATCGGTACCTCACCTGATGACATCGACAGAGCCGAAGATCGTAAGCTTTTCCAGGAAGTTGTAAACAAACTGCAGCTGCTGCAGCCTAAGAATGGAACTGCAACATCACTGTCTCAGGCTATAAGCGTAGCCAGTGAGATTGGCTATCCTCTGGTTGTAAGACCTTCATACGTATTAGGCGGTCGAGCAATGGAAGTTGTTTATGGCGAGGAAGATTTAAAACGTTACTTTGCCGAGGCTGTAAAGGTTTCAAACAAGTCTCCTGTGCTTTTGGACAAGTTCCTTGATCATGCAACTGAGATTGACGTTGATGCTGTTGCTGACGGTAAGGATGTTGTCATCGGCGGTATCATGGAACATATTGAAGAGTGTGGCGTTCACTCAGGTGACGCAAGCTGCGTTCTTCCTCCAATACACCTGACAGCAGATCAGATTGAACGTATCACAAAGATTTCAAAAGAGCTTGCTCTTGCTCTTAACGTAAAGGGTCTGATGAATGTTCAGCTTGCTCTGCGTGAGGATAAGATTTACCTGATTGAGGTTAACCCACGTGCAGCACGTACCGTTCCATTCGTGTCAAAGGCTACAGGTCTTCCACTTGCAAAGATTGCAGCAAGAGTAATGACCGGCAAGACCTTAAGTGAGCAGGGTATAACTCATGAGGTTATTCCTCCATACTTCTCCGTAAAAGAGGTTGTGCTCCCATTTGCCAAGTTCCCAGGTTCAGATCCACTGCTCGGACCTGAAATGAGATCAACAGGTGAGACCATGGGTACAGCTTCAACCTTCCCTGAGGCTTATGCCAAGTCTCAGCTTGCTGCCAAAGCCCCTGTACAGAGAAGCGGTACTATCCTGCTGTCTATCAAAAAGTCAGATCAGGACAGACTTCCTGCACTTGGCAAGCTGCTTGTAGAAGCTGGCTTCAAGCTTGAGGGTACTCTTGGTACCTGTAATGTACTAAGAGCGGCTGGCCTTGAGTGTGTTCACGTAAACAAAGTTTACGAAGGTCGTCCAAATCTGCTTGATTTTATCAAGTCTGGTCGCTACAGCTGGGTAATCAACACAACTGAAGGAAGACAGTCAGTTGAAGATTCCCGCTCACTCAGAAGAAGCTGTCTGCGTTACGGCATCTACTACACTACAACCTTAAATGCTGCATTTGCATGTATTGAAGCTGTAGGTGCTGATGAATACGCTTCAGTTCACTCTCTGCAGGAACTGCACAAGATGGTTGAGAACAAGTACGCCAAATAACATTAGGTAATTTGCTCAAAAGTCATCATTATGGCCTAACCCCAGTAAGTTGAACAAACTTACTGGGGTTTGTATTTATGAAACATAACATATAAAGATAAAGCTGTGATTTATAGACTTTGGATAGAAGATACATTAAGCGCTATATCCAGATCTGAGTGAAGTCCATTTTATAAATCTGACTGAATTTCCAGTTAAGCTCACTAAAAATAATCTTTATCCAAAATATCCAGCGACCGTAATTATCACCTGTAATAGTAATTTTTTTAAGATCATTCTGTTTTTTTATGAATTCTTCTGAATATTTTGCCTCAAAACAGTGATTCTGTAGATTTTTACTCATTATTTCCTATACTTAAGATGAATAGACTGCATTAGGTAGGAAAATAAAATGATCTCAATCAGAAAAGCTAACCATGAAGATCTTGCTGTTTTGAACAGCCTTGCAGAAAAACTGGTTCCAAATCAGTTCAAGAGTGTTCTTAATACGTCTCAGATAGACTTCATGCTCGACAAGTTTTACTCACAGAAGGCTCTTTCAGATGCCATTAACAGTGGTAAGATCTACTTTATTGCAAGCTACGAGGGCGAGGATACAGCTGTTGCCTCTGTCATTGAGCAGGGCCCAGATCTCTTTCTGATGCAGAAACTGTATGTAGAGGGTAAGAACCAAGGCAAAGGTGTTGGAACTGCTCTATTCAATTACATACTCGATTATGTAAAGCAGAAGCATCCTTCACCATGTACTGTTGAACTGCTCATCAACAAGCACAATCCGGGGCTTAATTTCTATATCAAGAGAGGAATGAAAAAGATAAGAGATACAGGACTTGATATGGGAGATTTCTTTATAAATGAAGAGGTCTATTCCATTGATGTCAGGTAGTCTTATGCTATCCCAAAAATGTCCTCATCTGAGGACATTTTTGTTATTGAATCACAATTAATTTCCCATCATTTTTTTCATTTTGGATCAAAAAAAAGTGATTTGTGCGATCAATTTGTGTGCATGTATCATTTTTGACCTTTTTATGATCGTTTTTAAAATATCACTTATAAATCATAAAGTTATTTTGTAATTTTTACTTTTATGTCAATAAAGTCTATTTAATATTATTTAATTTTACTTAATATTTTATACATATCTTATTGTTTTATAAGGTTTATTATTTATCGCACCAAATTGCAACATATAGTAGAATAATATGGGTAGTTTTAGTGCTAAAAGAAATATCTTTTGACAGTTATCACTATAACCACGAAAATCATCTTCAGAAAAGAAATCGGGATAAACCCCAATTAGTTTTGTATTAAATTAGGAGCACCTAAATGGCAATCGAGAAATTCAGTGATGTAGAGCAGCTCATCAATGACAACAATGTTGTTTTCGCTGATTTAAGATTTACTGATACCAAGGGTAAAGAGCAGCACATCACATTACCAATCAGCTGCATCAGCCAGAAGTTCTTTGAGCAGGGCAAGATGTTCGATGGTTCTTCAATCGCAGGTTGGAGAGGTATCGACAAGTCAGATATGATCTTGATGCCTGATATTTCAACTGTAATGCTCGATCCTTTCTATGCTGATCCAACCATTATTGTTCGTTGCGATATCTTAGAGCCTCAGACATTAACCGGTTACGACCGTGACCCACGTTCTGTTGCAAAGCGTGCTGAAGAGTACTTAAAGTCAACCGGTATCGGTGATGCTTCATATTTTGGTCCAGAGCCAGAGTTCTTCCTGTTCGATGATATTCGTTTCAAGTCAGATATTTCAGGTTCATTCGTAGCTATCGACGATATCGAAGCTGCATGGAACTCAGCTACTGAATACGAGAACGGCAACAAGGGCTACCGTCCAGCAGTTAAGGGTGGTTACTTCCCTGTTCCTCCAGTAGATTCTTCACAGGACATCCGTTCTGCAATGTGTAAGGTTATGGCTGAGATGGGTTTAACCCTTGAGGCTCACCACCACGAAGTTGCAACTGCAGGTCAGAACGAGATTGCAACTGAGTTCAACACCTTAACCAAGAAGGCTGACGAGGTTCAGATCTACAAGTATGTTGTTCAGAACGTAGCTCACCAGTACGGCAAGACTGCAACCTTCATGCCTAAGCCAATCTACGGAGACAACGGTTCAGGTATGCACTGCCACCAGTCAATTGGTAAAGATGGCAAGAACATCTTCGCAGGTAACCTCTACGGTGGTCTGTCACAGGAAGCTTTATGGTACATCGGTGGTATCATCAAGCATGCCAAGGCATTAAATGCATTCACCAATGCTTCAACAAACTCATACAAGCGTCTGGTTCCAGGCTTCGAAGCTCCTTTAATGCTTGCATACTCTGCAGCTAACCGTTCAGCTTCAATCCGTATTCCATACGCATTAAATCCTAAGACTGCACACATCGAGGTTCGTTTCCCAGATTGTACAGCAAACCCATACCTGGCATTCGCTGCTATGTTAATGGCTGGTCTTGATGGTATCCTCAACAAGATCGATCCAGGTGAGGCTATGGATAAGAACCTTTACGATCTTCCACCTGAGGAGGCAGCAAACATTCCACAGGTTTGCGGTTCTTTAGATGAGGCATTAAAGGCTCTGAAGGCTGACCATGAGTTCTTAACTGCAGGCGGCGTATTCTCTGAGGATATGATCGAAGCTTACATCGAGCTTAAGGCTGCTGAAGATACTCGCGTACGTTCAACTCCACATCCAGCTGAGTTTGAACTTTACTACAGCTTATAATAAAACGGCTTAAAAAACGCAGCTAACGCAATATGTTGGTTGTGATAATAACAAGAGGATCAGTAATCTGATCCTCAATATGGGCCCGTTTAGGGCCCTTGTTGTATATATACCACTCGCAAAAGGTGAAACATAATGACTAATTCTGGCTTATACAGAAGTGAGAACGAACATGATGCCTGCGGCGTCGGATTTATCGCTCACATAAAAGGTAAAAAAAGCCACAGTATCGTAAGTCAGGGTCTTGAAGTTTTAAAGAACCTGACACACCGCGGTGCAGTTGGAGCTGATCCTCTGCAGGGTGACGGTGCTGGCATCCTGATTCAGATCCCAGATCAGATCTTCCGCGACGACATGATGAGCAAGGGAATCAAGCTCCCACCATCAGGTGAATACGGCGTTGGTATGGTCTTCCTTCCAAGAGAGGAAGCTTCAAGACACGCATGTCAGGAAGAAATCGAACGCGCTATTTTAGCAGAAGGCCAGATCATTCTTGGATGGAGAGATGTTCCTCTTGAGGAAAACATCCCTATGTCTCCTGTTGTCCGCGAAAAAGAGCCTGTAATCAGACAGATCTTCGTTGGTCATTCTCCTGATATTCTCGTTACAGATGCTTTGGAAAGAAAGCTCTATATCATCAGAAAATCAGCATCTATTGCGATTTCAAACCTTAAGTTAAAACACTGCAAAGAATTTTATATCCCATCCTTCTCTGCACGCACCATTGTCTACAAGGGTCAGCTGCTTGCAGATCAGGTTGGCGAATACTACAAGGATCTCAATGACAGCAGATGCACAAGTGCTATCGCTTTAATTCACCAGAGATTCTCAACCAATACCTTCCCACAGTGGTCACTGGCTCACCCATTTAGAATGATTGCCCATAACGGTGAGATTAATACCCTGAGAGGAAACTTCAACTGGATCAAGGCTCGTGAGAAGAATATCTCATCACCTGTGTTTGGCAAAGATCTTGAAAAGCTCTGGCCTTTAATCTTCCAGGGACAGTCAGATTCAGCTTCATTTGATAACGTTTTTGAGCTTCTGACTCTGTCAGGCTACTCTCTAGCTCAGGCTGCCATGATGATGATCCCATCTGCATGGGAAAAAGATGCACTGATGGATCCAAAACTCAAGGCATTCTATGAATACTATGCAGCTATGATGGAACCATGGGACGGTCCTGCTGCAGTTGCATTTACAGACGGTCGTCAGATCGGTGCAACACTTGACAGAAATGGTCTGCGTCCTGCACGTTATATCGTAACCAAAGATGATCTTGTAATCCTTGCTTCAGAAGAAGGTACATTAAAGATTGATGAGAGCCGCATCTCCCGTCACTGGAGACTTGAGCCAGGTCGCATGCTTCTGATTGATACTGAGCAGGGTCGAATCATCGATGACAAAGAAATCAAGCTAAGCCTTGCAACTCTCCGCCCATATCAGGAGTGGACAGACAAGGTCCGCATCAAGCTGTCAGACATTAAGGGTGAAACCTCAACTGTAGGTCTGAACCTGACCACCAAGGCTCTGATGGGTGTATTCGGCTATACCCGTGAAGATGTTGAAAGACTTATCAAGCCAAAGGCCCTAAACGGTCAGGAGCCTGTTCTCTCAATGGGTAACGATGCACCGCTTGCTGTACTTTCAAGCAATTCAAAGAGCCTCTATGACTACTTCAGACAGCTCTTTGCTCAGGTTACAAACCCAGCTATCGATCCAATCCGTGAGGAGATGGTTACCTCACTTGTATCATTTATCGGTCCACGCCCTGACCTTCTGAACATCATGGATAACAATCCACCTGTACGTCTTGAGGTTCAGCAGCCAATTCTTGATGAGGCTGAGATGGAGAAGATCCGCAGCATCAACAAGTTTACCGATAACAAGTTCCGCTCAAAAGAACTGGATATCACCTACCCTCTTTCATGGGGTAAGGACGGTATCGAAGCAAGACTTGCCTCTATCAGAGCAGCTGCTATCGATGCTGTTAAGACAGGACACAACATTCTGATCCTATCTGACAGAAATGTCGGCGCAGACAGACTGGCTATTCCTGCACTGCTTGCAACCTCAGCTGTTCATCTGTGTCTGGTTGAAAACGGTCTGCGTACCAGTACAGGTCTTGTAGTTGAAACTGGTTCTGCAAGAACTGTTCACCACTTTGCTCTGTTAGGTGGCTACGGTGCTGAGGCAGTTCATCCATATGTTGCACTGCGTGTTGTATCAGAGCTTGCACCTGATGCCCAGACAGCTGCAAACTACAAGGAAAACTACATTCATGCAATTGACAAGGGTCTGTACAAGACTATGGCAAAGATGGGTATCTGTACCTATATGTCATACATCGGTGCTCAGATCTTTGAATCAGTTGGTTTATCAAGTGAGTTCGTAGACAAGTACTTCACAAATACTCCAAGCCCAATTGAAGGTGTTGGTCTGTTCGATATCGCTCAAGAAGCTGTTGAGACCCATAAGGCTGCATTCAAGAAGATTGAGCTTCAGGATCCATCTCTTGCACAGGGCGGTGATCTGAACTGGAGACATGATGGTGAAGAGCACATGTGGACTCCTGATGCAGTTGTTCATCTGCAGAGAGCCGTTCGTATCGGTTCTTATGACGAATACAAGAAGTACGCTCAGATCATCAATGATCAGTCAAAGAGACTGATGACAATCAGAGGTCTGTTCAAGTTCAAGAAGACAAATCCAATTGATATTTCAGAGGTTGAAAGCGAGGAGAGCATCATTCACCGCTTTGCCTGCTCTGCAATGTCTATGGGTGCTATCTCAACAGAAGCCCATACCACAATGGCAATTGCCATGAACAGAATGGGTGCTATGTCAAACTGCGGTGAAGGCGGTGAAGATCCACGCCGTGACGCAATTATTGACAGAGAAACATCTACAAAGGAAATCCTTGGTGATGATGTTGTAGTTGATATTCCTCTTCACAAGGGAGATTCCCTGCGTTCACGCACCAAGCAGGTAGCTTCTGGCCGTTTTGGTGTTACAACTGATTATCTGTCAACTGCTGATCTGATTCAGATTAAGCTTGCACAGGGTGCAAAACCAGGTGAAGGCGGTCAGCTACCAGGACACAAAGTGTCAAAATATATCGGTAAACTGCGTCACTCTCTGCCAGGTATCGGTCTGATTTCACCTCCACCACACCA
>JBJFET010000023.1:0-18168 GCA_051891035.1 Succinivibrio sp.
TCATTGTCAAATTATTTTTTATTAATTTTTTGCTCTTTTTCTTTAGATCCCTTGTATGTGCGCTTTTGTAATTGCTGCTGATTACAGATTAATCTCATGGGATTATTAATCTTATGGAATCGTGTGCTTATGATTAATTCTCTTTTTTAGCTTAATCTGCAGGCTGCTGATATAATTGTCGGCAGTTAACTACAAGGTAAAATCTATGCGTACTGTTGAACTTCTTGCACCGGCCAAAAATCTTGAATGTGCCAAAGCTGCCATTGACAGCGGAGCTGATGCCGTATACATCGGAGGACCTTCATTTGGCGCACGTGTAAATGCACCAAACTCCCTTGAGGATATCAGGACGCTCTGCCAATACGCTCATCTTTTTTCAGTAAAAGTGCATGTTACGCTCAACACCATTCTGTCTGATGCTGAACTTGAAAACGCCAGAAAGCTGGCTTTTGACCTCTATGAAGCCGGAGTTGATGTTCTTATCATTCAGGATCTCGGTCTAATCAACGGCCCTCTGCCTCCTCTTGAAATTCATGCAAGTACTCAGCAGGACAACTCAACCCCTCAGAAGGTTGCCTTTTTAGAGAAGGCAGGCTTCTCACAGGTAGTTCTGGCAAGGGAACTGTCTTTAGATGAGATTCGGCAGATAAGAGAGAACACCAGCGTAAAGCTTGAGGCTTTTGTTCATGGAGCTTTGTGCGTGGGTGTCAGTGGCAGATGCTATCTGAGTTCTGCCATCACAGGACGCAGCGCCAACAGAGGTGAATGCGCTCAGCTTTGCAGAGTGCCAATGTCTCTTTATGATGATAGTGGCAACTGTCTTGCAAGGGACAGATATCTTCTGTCAATGAAGGATCTCAATCAGACTGACAACCTTGAAAAACTCATTGATGCAGGCATCAGTTCCTTCAAGATTGAAGGACGTCTTAAAGATGAGAACTATGTGCGCAATGTTACTGCCTATTACAGAAAACTCATAGACAGTATTATTCAAAGACGCACCGATCTTAAAAGAAGTTCCTACGGTACTGTCAGAACCACATTTGAACCTGATGTAAACAAGAGTTTCAACCGTGGCTTTACTCAATACAACACCAATGAGAAAAAAGACAATTACGCAAACTTCAGCGCACCTGGATTTGTTGGTCTTGAAATTGGCAAGCTTGTAAAGGCAAAAGGCCATAATCTGACCTTCAGACTCTTTAAGAACGTTACTCTGCACAACGGCGATTCGCTTAACTACTATGACGCTGACGGCAATCTTGAAGGTTTCAGGGTGAGCAGTGTTCTTGGTGATGACACCGTTGAGATCTTTCAGGATCTGCCTGCAATCAGACCAAATACCGTCTTTTACAGAAACAAGGATGCTCAGTTTGAAAAGCAGCTTGCAGGCAGATCATCTGTAAGAAAGCTAAAGCTGAGTCTTGTCTACAATGAGACTAATGGTGGCATTGAGCTTACAGGAAAAGATGAGACCGGTGTCTGTGCTTTGGTTTGTGCAAAACCTGATGTTCTGCAGACAGCAAAGGATGTACAGAGGCTTAAGTCTACAATTGAAGACAAGCTTGGAAGACTTGGCGATAGTGTCTATGAACTTGAGAGTCTTGAGATAAATCTCAATGAAGGCTATTTTATTCCGCAGAGTACCTTAAATACACTGCGTCGAGATCTTGTTGAAAAATTAAACAGCATAAAAATCATGAAAAAGGTTAATGTTGAGCATCACTTTGAAAATGCTCCAATGTTACCTGAAAGTGAAAGACACCTTGGATTTAAAGCCAATATCTACAATCGCAGGGCCTATGATTTCTACTCTGAGCATGGAGCTGAGGATATTGAATATGCCTATGAGACTCAGAAAAAGCATGCCGAGGAATGTGTTCTTGTATCAAAGCACTGTTTAAGATACAGCTTTAACCTGTGCCCTGTTCGGCACAGAGTAAAGCCTGAAACACTGTATCTTGAGATTGGGCAGTCAAGATTCAGACTTGAATTTGACTGCGCAAGATGCCTAATGAAACTGATAGGCCCCGTAAAGGCCTAGCCTGTCATTCCGTCAGGAGCATACAGGCAAGGCCACTTTCTCGATGGACATACCGAAGAACACTCTCCTCGAAGGTCCTTTTATCCGAGATTATGCTGACCCTGCCGCCTGATACGCTGTTATCTGCTCTCCTGTTTGACTTTGCTCTGGTCAGTCCTGTATAGATAAGCTCTTTTGACATTACAGGATTGATGGCAGCTCCTAGCACCAGACAGACATTCTCATACTCACTTCCCTGAGACTTGTGGATGGTCATTGCAAAACCGGTTTCGTATTCACTCAGTCTCTGTGTTGAAATGACTCTGACACATGATGACTGGCTGTCAGATGAACTGTCCGATCCTTCTTTTGGCGGGAAGAATACCTTGAGTCGACCTTCTCCTGCAGCGTCATTTGAATCATAGGCAACAAAACCCACATCACCATTATCCACGTTGAGCATACTGTCATTCTTTGTCACAAGAATGATTTTTCCAGGGAAAAACTCCTCAGGATTGTATTCTTTCTTTAATGATGTTTTTTTCAGAACACTCTGGAACATTGAGCTTATCTTCGAATTTATTGCCCCTGCTCCAAGAGTTCCTTCACGGTTTGCGCACAGTACCCTGTATCTGTCCATAAGCTCAAAGGCCTTCAGAGCTGCCTCATCTGAAACTATCACGAAATTCTTTGAAGCAAGGTAGGAAATATACTCGTTTTCTCCACCGTAAAAATCAAGAGTTGCCTTGGCAACTGATTTTGAGATCCTGTTTAAAGAGGACTGTGAGCTGTCTTCTATAAACAGCGCGCTCACCTCGTTGTCTGGAAGGAAAAGCTGACTTTCATTTAATGTTATTCCGATATAGCCATCCTCTCCATACCAGTTTTTAATCTGATCCCTATGTTCAGAGGTTATAGTGTTTACCGCTCTTGAGAGTTTTCCAAGCTTTGAATCAGATGAGAATCGTCTTGACTTAACAAGCATTGATACATACTGTGCCACATTGTATTTTGTGCACACTCCCTTTACTGACAGCTCATCTTTGCTGTAGCCTGTAATCTCTGACAGGGCATCAAGCTTGTCCTGCGAAATTGCCTTATCATGGTTAAGACAGGAGCATAAATCAGAGAAAACCGTACCAGGCTCCACCGAGAAAAGCTGATCCTTATCGCCAAGCAGTATCACCTTTGTTTCAGGACCCAGGGCTTTTATAAGCTTGGAGAACAGACTTAGCGAAATCATGGACACCTCATCTACAATCAGAATGTCACATGGCAGATGATTGTGCTCGTTATACAGAGGTGTTTCCCTGTGAGGAATGATCTTAAGGGCCTTATGCACTGTGGTGGCCATTTTAGGAAGGGCTGCCTCAAGAGCGTCATATTCAATATTCATATGCTCGCAGAGTCTGCGTGCAGCCTCTGTGAAATTACCATTTCCTCTTAACTGATTTTCAATTGATCCTATCATTCTGGCTGCAGCCTTGCCTGTAGGAGCGCAGAGCATCACTCTCTTAGAAGCCGTACTGCTCTTTGCAAGCAGCAGGGCGAGAACCTTCACCACAGTGGTGGTCTTTCCTGTACCAGGTCCACCACTGATTACTGAAAAATCAGAAATGGCTGACAGTCCTGCAGCAATCTTCTGCCAGTTTGTACCACTCTCCTCATCTGGAAACAGGATGTCCAGGGCATCTTTTAAATATGCCAGATCATATGCCTCATCTCCCCTGTAGATGCTTTTCTTTCTGATAAAGGAGGCTACATTCCTTTCATATTCATAGTAGCTTCTAAAATAGATTCGGCTCTCTTCAGTATTAAGTCTGTAGGCCAGCAGCGGACAGTCCTTTGATACGTCATCACTCATAATATCAGGAGCTCTGTTTACAAGTTGAGCCACATCAGCTGTGATCTTTTCAATAAAGTCATCAATTAAAGACTCTAAGGATTGCTCTTCAAACTCGTCTGTCTGACACACAATCTCTGCATTCATATCAGATGAGAGCAGCTTTTCAACAAACAGCGCCTTCAATGCCTGCCTGTCGCACCTGATGCAGATATCTCCATCATCAAGCTTTAAGGTCAGAGCTATAAGCCAGAAGACAAGCTCCTTTGACATTTCCTGAGGAAGAGTTCTTTCAAACATCTTTGTCATGGAAATGACAACAGGTTTTATAAAGCCAAACTCCATGCACTTTTCAATGAACTGTGTCAGATCATCTGCTGTGTTATAGGCTTCAATGAAAGATCTGATCTCGTTTTCAATATCTTCTTTCTTCATTGCTCTTCTCCTATTAAACATTCAGCATACGGTCAAGTTCATCCACCAAAGCAGGATCTGGGGATAAAAGCACCACGCCATCACTGAGCTCACCGCTATCCTTCACGCTCATGCCTCTTAGGTACAGATACATCACTCCTCCTACAATCTCCCCCTTCTCATCGAGTCTGTTGTTCATTTTTAAAAAACGCTTTAGGGCAACTGAATAAAGGAGGATCTGAACATCATATCTTGAGGAGAAGATTGATTTTATAAGCTCCTGTACGCTGTAGTCAGACCTGCTCTCTCCTAAGTAGTTTGTCTTGTAGTCACACAGGTAGTACCTGTCAGATCCCTTGTGATTAAACCTTGCCACAAGATCAAGACTTCCTGTCAGGTAACCTGAAAAATCATCCTTGATCAGAGGGGGGAGTTCCTGCTCTGCCTTAATTGAAAACTGCTCTAAAACATCTTTATAGAATTTCTGACAGATTCTGTTGAATACGTTCATGTCAAAATGGGCACATGGCAGGTAGTAGTCAAGCTCTCTTGCACAGTCTTTTGCCCCTAAGCTGCACAGGCTTGCATAAGTGTTCTGTGCAGTTTCAACCGGCAGTTTTGCGTGAATGATTTCATAGAGCCATGAGGACAGATCAGAGCAGTAATCTCTGTCAGTATCTGTAAAAATTCCGTAAATGTCGTTTCTCAGGGTCTCTTTTGAGAATTCATAGAGAAAACCATGATCGTTGCGTTCCCTGATGTCACGTGACAGGAGCAGCTCTAATGCCTTATGCATAAAGGTACCGATTCTTGTGCCCTTTACCCTGGCAAATGCTCCAAGATCCTTTACCCTGCTCTGACTGTCAGTCTCTAAAGGAGCATACGGCTCATCCTCACCAGGTCTGAATATGTCGTTGTGACCGCCTGATGCTATTTCAGTATAGGATGAGACCCTGAAGCTTCTGTCGACATCAGCACTCTCAAGCGATGACACCTCATAGGATCCATCCTGTACCCCCTCATCAGCCTGGTAGTATTTTTCAGGATTGTTATCAAAACTTGTGCCATCAAGCTCCCTGTACAATTTAGGGTTATAAATAACCTCTTTGTTCGCTTTTGAAAATGATGCAACCAGTGAGTTTAGAACTGATGGGGCAACTGATTGCGTCTCACCATTTTTCTTATCTGTCTTCTTGTCTATTCCGAAAAACACAAAATTGGCAAGCTGCGCTCTGGTCATGGCCACATACAGAAGTCTGGTCCGCTCCTGCCATAATGCCGCCTTTATCAGCGTATCGGCAGAGTAACTTTGTCCATCAAGCTCTATGCGTACACTGCGATCTGCTGTATATACAAGGTGATTTATACTTGGATCATAACAGATGTCGCTCTTGTCTTTTATCTGATCAGTGTACATATAAGGCATAAGTACAATAGGAAACTGCAGCCCCTTTGACATAAAGTAGGTAAGCACCTTCACAAGAGATTGCTCAGATTCAAGCCTCTTCTTGGTGTCATCCTCACTGAATGTACTCTGAGTCTCTGATTTGAGGCATTCCTTAAACCAGAGAAGCTGAGCCTGTGCTCCTATTACCTTTGAATTGACTGACTGTATGATCTCGGCAATCTGGAAATAGTTGGTTAATGCTCTCTCTCCGTTTTCTCTTCTTAAGAATTTCTTTATAAGATCATGTCTTTGCGCATAATGGCTAAAAGCAGAGAAAAAGCCATACTCTTCCCATTTTCTGCGACACTCCCTGAGGATGGTGATTTCATCGTCAAAGTATCTGCCGTTGATATGTTTTTCATATTCTGCTCTGTTAAGCCCCATCAGAGATGAACCGAGAAGTCTGTATACATTCCTTATCTGAGAATAACTGCATACCGCTTCCATGAAATAAACGATGTTGACCGCCTCGGCTGTCACCTTAAGCTGTTTATTTAATTCACCATTCTTCGTCTCTATGTTGGCAAGCACGGAATTATGATCAGAAAAATATACCGAGCGGATATTCCTTTCCCTCAGAGCCTTCTCTATATAATCGTTTTCAGCTTTCTTGGCTACCAGGACAGCAATATCACTTGGCTTTACCTTTCGCTTTACACCTTTCTCCTCAATCACGCCACAGGAAAGGCACTTTACAATTACATCTGCAGTGGCTTTGGCAACACAGGTCTGCAGCGATCCTATATTCTTGTCATGAAGAACCGTCCTGTAGTAATTGCCGATTACACCAGAGTCATCCTCAAAATAGAAGGTCTTACTGTCATCCCCATCTGGTGCGTTGACAGGGCTGAATCTGATATGACTGTCTAAAGCAGTTTCTGCCTTTCCAGAATAATCAAAAGGATGCGGACAGGCTTTTTTGTCATCTTCAGACTCTTTAAACAGGGTATTGACACCCTCAATGATTTTTTTTGTCGAGCGATAGTTGGTTTCCAGAGAATACAGATTGCCGCCACAGCTTAACACCAGCTGCTTTGCCTTGTTGTAGGAATTGATATCTGATCCTCTGAATGAATAGATTGACTGTTTCGGATCACCAATCAGATAACAGCAGCATTTATCCTGAGCACTCTGCTCTGACAGATAAAGCCTGCTGAATACTTCAAACTGAACCGGATCTGTATCCTGAAACTCATCAATCATGACCACAGGGTATCTTGAGCGAAGCTGTCCTGCCAGATTAAGAGCTCTGTCAGACCCACCGCTTAAGGATACGGCAAGCTGCCTTAAAACCTCGTTCGATGAGATAAGATTATCACTCTGACACAGCTCATCAGTCCTCAGCATGATCTTTATGGCAACAAGTGTCCTGATCTCTTTTGCTGCCAGATTAGCTTCATTCTGTTTGCTCTCACAGTATCTTACAATCTTTAGAATTGAACTTTCAAAGTCAGTAATATCATCAAATGAATTGAATTTTTCCCTTTTGGGTGAATATGCAATCAGTAGCGACTTCTCTATGACTTCAGGATCTCCTTTACGCTCCTTGCATAATTCTTTTATAAGTTCGGTAAAGAACATCAGATCATCAGGATTAGCTGAAATCCTGTCAGAAAGAGACTGAAGAAAGGCAATTAATCCTTTTAAAAACACCGAATCCTTTCCGTCATTTCTCTGATACAGGCTTCCTGGTTTTCCCTCTGATGTGACCGCCTGTGGCAGAAATTTCTTGATGGTGTCATATTCTGAGATTACCTCATCAGGGGAAACACTCAGTTTTTTTCTGTAAAACTCCAGTACCTTTTTCAGTCTTTTATCAATTGATAACCTGTCTTCTCTGCTAAACTTTATCTCTTCATAGCGGAGATTATCCTGTGTTCCAAGATTTACAGAAAAACCGTAATAGCCATCAGTACTGTCTACAAGTCTGAGATTCTCAAGGATCTTAAGTTCTTTAAGCTCTCCTGGCACTTTGCAGGATAGTGCCTGATCAAGAGCTTTAAGATCAAGACCACTTTCGTTCCTGTAGAAAAGCTCTCGCCACACATCCAGTATTGCCTGCTTTTCCTGATCAGAGCACTTTACTGCCAGCTCCACATTGAATGCTCTGCCTGCCTCAAAGGTATATACCTGATTTAACGCTCTGTTGCAGAATGAATGAATGGTACTGATCGCGGCATTGTCAATTGCCCGCTCTGCTCTTTTGAGCAGCCTTGCATAAAAGGAGGCTGTATTTTCTGAACTTTTTTCACTGATATATCTTTCAATAATACTTCTTGTTGTCTTATCAAAAGTTTCAATCTGGGCGTAACCGCCATTTTTGATCTTTTCAAAATCGATTCTTACAGAGCGTATCTTCTCAAGAATTCTTGCTTTAAGATCAGATGCTGCTGCATTTGTAAATGTTACAATCAGGATGTTTTCAATATCCAGTGCCTCTGAAAAATCAAGCTCAGGACTTTTCATGCCTCTGCCTAAAAGCAGTCTTACCACAAGATTACTAATGGTAAAGGTCTTTCCTGTACCTGCAGATGCCTCAATCATTGCTGATCGGGTCAGATCAAAGGTTGCTATATCCAAAGCAGCAGGTGTTACATTTTTTTCCTGTGTCATTTCTTTATCCTCTTGATGATCCCACTTACTTTGCTTTACCCGAAATTACTTCATACAGCTTTCGGCACAATGAATAAAGCTCATCGAGAATTTCAAGCTGTCTTTTTGAAAGCAGACCTTCATCTCCAAGTTTTCTGTCTGATGCAAACAGATATTTGGCATACTCATCTTCATCTACAAGCTCCGATACGGTACAGCTGTCCTTATACTCATCAAAAAGATTAGGACTTTTTGGTCTGATAGCTTTTGTATACATAGCCTCTGTTGCCGGAACAGGTATTCTCAGAAGTCTTAAATAAACAGAAAGGAGTCTTTTTATAAAATCATCAGGAGCTTCTATGGAGTCAAAAACCTTTTTCTGTGTAACCTCATCTATTTCTCCATTCTTGTAAAGAACAGCAATATCAACAGGCTGCTGCAGTGTCGTGTACCTATATGAAAGCATAGTCAGTACCGCAGTTAGCAGATATCTGAATTTTTTTTCAGGTCTTTGGACTAATGAGGTGATCACATTGGATGTTTCCTGATAGTTACCTACAAAATTTACTGTAACACCATCTACATCAAAGGTCTTTTCATAGCGGTCATTCTTATGAATGTCTTTTTGTAAGAATGGAACTATCTGTCTGCGAACCTGAGTCAAGAGCGATACAATTTCATTTCTGCTCTTATCATAGAACACCGAGACAGGCATGGTTCCAAGTGCCTTTTCCCTTTCACAATCCTGTACAATCTCCTCCTCATCAAAAGGCTCACTGAAGATGAACCTTGAAATAATCTTCGCTGATTCAAAGGACGACAGTGAAAAAGGCTCACTGTCCTCAAGATTTGATTCATACTTACGATTCAGTGAAATATTAAGCACGTCGCTGACGTACTTTTTACAAGGATTAGCAAGTACACTGACAAGTTCCTCAATCGAAACTGAAACTGACTCAGGGCTATTCCTGTCGTCTATCAGCTCCTCCTTGTCAGTAATACCATACTCATATCCTAGAGGATGGTATTCTTCAAGCTCAGATATACTGCCATAATAGTCTACATCACCGTCTTTTATCCAGAATGAACCAGTGTTGAATGAAGGTCCGGCATAAAGAGGATCTGATCTTCTGTCAGCCTTCGCCCTATAGTTTTCTTTGTTGTAGGAATTGAGATATTCCTGTCTGAACAGTCTGTTCATGACATCCTTTCTGTTCTGATCCTCATCAGCCCCTTCATTTACATAGAAGGAATCGCACAGATACTCCTCAAGTTCAGTCAGTACTGAAGAAGCATTCTTTTCACTCTTGTCCACTGCTGACTGTCCTATGTAGGATAAATACAGTCCACGCTGAGCAGAGAGAATACTCTCAAGGAAGATGTATCTGTCATCCACAGCAACAGAACGGTCGTTCTTTCTTGAAAGGTATTTTGAACCTAACAGATTGAAGCTTGGACTGGTGTCCCTTCTTGGGAAGGAATCATCATTGAGCCCGAGAATACAGATATATTCAAACGGAATTGCTCTCATCGGCATCAGAGAACAGAAGATCACGCCGCCTCTTAAATATCTTGAGGAGTCTCTGTTATTGCCAAAGGCATGAATGAGTTTTGCTCTGAATACAGGAAGTCTGATCTTTAGGTTGGAACTAAAGCCGGTATCTATCGGCTGCAACTCTTTCTCGTCATTCTTCAGATTGTTGACTGCCTCATTCATCTCACAGAGTATTTCCCTGATAGATGAACACTCTGCATCTGTCTGAGAATCCTTTGCAAAGAAATTGTCAATCAGCAGCTTTTCAAGTTTAGCAGTCCACTCAAGAGTGGTGATATTGAGATTAGGTGTAAAGGTATCGCGTATAAGCTTTATTTTTTCAAAAAAGTCACAGAATTTTCCAAGCACCTCAAGATCAGAGGTCTCAAAATCCGTATAGGCGCATTGTGTGGTGTCAGTTCCATGCATAAAGCCTTTTATCAGACGGTCAATACCAGATTGCAGAGTCCATGGCAGTTCAAGATCATCTCCCGTACCAATCATTTCCTTTACATTGTCATCATCAAGACCCCAGTGAACCGAAGCCCCCTTAAGCCAGTCTGTAATAACGTTCAGATCATCAGGGCCTATGTCAAATTTTCTTGCTATGGCATTAACTGACAGAAGATCAACAATCAGAGTTGCTGTAATCGGTCTTGTTCCGATAGACAGGAGTTTTATGATGGCATCTGCTATCTCACTGGAGGCTCGAATGGTCTTGTCACAGATTGAATACTCAATAAAATTCGGATCATTTCTGTCAACAGCTCCAAATACTGATTCAATCAGTGGTGCATACTCCTCAATATTAGGCACCATAACCAGGATGTCCTTTGGAGAGAGTCTGCCTCCATGCTGTGAGCCGTGTCTCCTGAATGTATGCAGGAGCTCATCTCTTAAAACCTCTACCTCGCGAAGTCTGGTGTGGCATGATCTTATCTGAAATGATCTATCATCATCCTTTATCTTCAGAGATGGCTGTTTTTCAAGTTTGAGCAGACGATCCTTTAAAGACTCAAGTACTGTTAGAGTGTTCTGCTGATCTGAACCAAATGAACAGAAACTCTGTGTAATATCTACCCTATCCTCAAGATTGAGTATCTCATTTAATGTATCTCGTCCCTGCTGGCCTAGTGAGATAAGAAGAGGATTGCCTTCAATAAGCTCTCCTGTCTCATCAAATCTTGACAGGTATGAACTGCAGTAATCTTCCTCATTCTGGTTTTCTGCAAATCTGTATGGCTGATACGGTGTTGTCTCAAGATGATACTTTTCACTAAGAGCATTGGCCTTGAGGTATTTTAAGATCTGCTTTTTCTCTCTCTTCCATGTCGAGTAGTCTGATCCGAGATCACCCCAGAATTCTGCACACGGATTCAGGTTCATGAAGAATACCGGCACCAGTCTGCCAAGTGCAGAGAAAAGATGTATGACCTGTGTAGGAAGTGCGGTCACGCCAAAAATGAATACTCTTTTTGGAAGCTCCATTGCTTTTTTTAATGAAGGATCTTCTGCAGCCCTATTAAACTTTTCTATTAGCTCACGGATTACAGTTGCTCTGTCCCAGAGATTCGTTGTGTTTTCTGTTGCCGCAAGATTATTTTTAAGGGAGGTCCAAAGTCTTATCTGCCAGAGATTTGCCTCAAGAACTGCTCTGGCATTCTTATTCTCACCAGATGCCTTCTTTACCCACTTTGCTATTCTTGAGTCTTCCTTTACCGTATATCTGCCATTATCAATAGTAATATCGTCAAATACGGAATCATCAAATGTATTCCACTCAAGGATCCAGTCCGGTCTGTACATCTGATACTGATCAAAAGCATCTGCAATGGCGCCACATAACTGATATGACTTTTCCTTGACATCAGGACTAGAGTCCACATTCATATAGTCCTTTAGTGGCTGATAGATAGGCTCGTCCTTAGTCATTATTTCATCAAGCAGTGAAAATATCGACCAAGTCATATGCTCGTGAGAAAAGCGGTTGGTGCTGTCTGCCCTGTTAACTGTCTTGTGAAGCGACCAGATGAAAGACCACAGCTGCATGAATTCAATGCCTGAACAGATCCCGTTGATTTTGGCGATCTCCTGCTGCAGATATGTCTGCATGCCTTTGTTCATGACAATGACTTTCTCATAGTCAAAAGGTGAATCACCTACACTAAGTGCTTTTGACGATATGATGCTAGAACATAGATTTACCAGCAGCTTCAGATCACTTGAATTGACCACATTCATCTGAATTTCAGACATGACATACCCCTTATTTTGCAAAGCTTACTCTGAGTATACATCAATATTATTATTTTTTAAACACTAATTATTTTTTATACAGATAATTTATATATTAGTATACATAAATGCAGCAATCTCATGACATGAAGCTAAAAGCGGATTTTATCTTTAGGAATGATGAAGATGGGATATAGGAGAAAAAGAAGAGGATTTCACATACGAAAAAGCCCACATATCGTGGGCCTTTTTTGCAATCATTGCAAGAAATTATTTCTTGTAACGACGTGCTAAGTTGTCTAAACGCTCGTTTGCACGTGCTGCGTCTGACTTAACGAAAGCTACGTCATTTGCTAACTTTGACTGCTGAGCCTTTAAAGCGTCAACGTCTGCAGCAATAGCGTCTAACTTAGCCTCTAATGCAGAGGTGTTAGCACAACCAACTAATACTGATGAACCTAAAGCAACAACAGCTAAAGTAGCCTGGAACTTATTCATTTTTATCTCCAAAACTGTTTAAACAGATAAAATAGGAACAACAGAACATTTCGTCGCTCCCTCAAACAATGCTAATTATAGTATCAAAAATTGAGAATGGCACATTTATTTCAAAAATTTTATTAAAAATTTTAAGTAAATAAAAAAATGCCATGCTGACAAAACTATTCTAAAAAATATCTTTATGATTTTAAAGGATTATTGTTAAATATTTTTATCAGTTGACAATATTGTTTAATCGTTACTTTTTTTCATTTTCAAGATCGGACACTACATCTGACACATCTTTGAGAGCTTTTATGCCGCCAATCTTTTTACTCTCCTCTTCAAGATGTTCCCCTACAAGATAGAGTTTTTCAATACCGGCGCCACGCGCAGCCTCAAGATCAGATGCATGATCTCCTATCATTACAGAATGCTCAAGATCAATATCAAGATCAGATGCAGCCTTAAGGAACATGCCGCTTTTGGGCTTTCTGCATTCACACTGACATCTGTATTTTTCTAGATCGGCCTGTGGATGGTGGGGACAGAAATAGATCCCGTCAAAGCAGGCATCATATAAGGAGAGATTTGCCTGCATGAAAGCTGTTACTCTGTGAAAATCAGCTTCAGTATACTTGCCACGGGCAATTCCTGACTGATTGGTAACAAGTACCAGGACATAGCCCATGTCTCTGAGTTTTCTTAAAGAAGAGGCTACCCCTTCCTTTATATCATAGTTCTCTATCAGTCCTACAAATCCGTAATCAATGTTAATCACACCGTCACGGTCAAAAAAGGCAGCCTTTCTCACTATGCAAGATCCTTTAGTCTTGAAGGGTCTAATGCAATATCCTCAGACTTTGTAACAGTAATTCCTTTCTCAAGAACCTCATTTGCAATTGCCTTTGCCTCTGGCAGAGAATGCAGATCGCATGAACCGCACTGCAGTGGATTTGATGCCGGTACTGTAGAGCCATCAGGAATTGCTGCAATATCATTCATTGATGCTTTGAATGACTCACAGACCTTCTTAGGATCAGCCTTACCGATTACACTCATGTAAAAGCCGGTCTTGCAGCCCATAGGTGAGATATCAATTACCTCTACTACGCCCTTCTCATTAAGATGCTCTCTCATGAAACCTGCAAAATAATGCTCAAAGGTATGGATACCTTTCTCTGGCATTGTGCCTTTGTTCGGTTGCTTGATTCTTAAATCCCATACCTCAATGGTGTCGCCGTGAGGAGTCTGCATGATCTTTGCCAGACGTACAGATGGAGCAGGCATGATTGTATGGTCAACTAAAAAACTGTCAACTAATGGCATTTATATTTCCTCTCTTGTTAGTACAAATTACAGTGCTGTAACTGATATTTGTAGTTCTCAGAACGTGTATAAACCTTTCTGGCCACGTTCAAAAGCCATGTTTTCTTCTTGTAGGTGCCCTTTCTGTATCCAGTCCAGCCCTCATGATAGTTAAGGTACTGATTGAATGCATCCGAGAACTGAATTCCGTTGGTCTTTTTGGTCTTGGTCATGTACCAGCCGATAAAGTCTAAGGAATCTTTAAAGTTGGTTCTTGATGAAAAGAACGATCCTTCCTCTGATACGTAGTCATTCCATACAGGATCCTGAGCCTGAGCATATCCGTATGCAGAGCTTCCTCTGCCGTATGGGATAAACAGGAACCATCTCATAGGTGGCTGGGCATCTTCTTTGAATGAAGATTCCTGAGCCATGATTGACATGGCAACATTGATTGGAATTCCATACTTGCGATGGACATCATGAGCAGCTATGTACCAGCTGTCTTTCTCCTGAAAGATAGAACACAGATCTTCCTTGTTAGAAGGAGGAGTGGTGGTACATGCTGTTAGAAGTGTAAGACCTAATACAGTTGCACAGATTAGTTTTAATTGCATCTCTATGCCCTTTTATTAGATGGCATCATCACCTTCTTCACCGGTTCTGATTCTGATTACGCGCTCAACGTCTGACACAAAGATCTTGCCATCACCAATCTTGCCTGTATGTGCACCTTCGGTAATAGCTTCAATACATAAATCTACTTCTTCATCTTTTACTACAAGCTCAATCTTTGCTTTTGGTAAAAAATCAACCACGTATTCTGCGCCTCTGTACAGCTCGGTATGACCTTTCTGACGACCAAAGCCTTTTACCTCTGATACGGTCATACCAGAAATACCCTTTGAGCTTAATGCTTCTCGAACGTCATCTAATTTAAATGGTTTGATAATTGCTGAAATTTTTTTCATGATCCATACCTGTTAGAGATGTTAATTAACAATGTGCATATGATACCACTTAACATCTTTTATTTAGGAGCCAAGCTCCATATTTTTTGGTGCTTATCAAGGAATAACGCATAAATATGTAGTATTGAAGGGAGTCTTTTGTGATCTTTAGCAGTAGAAATTTTTAATGAGCTTTAGCCGATTTAAATGCTGTACACGTGACTCCATATCTACGAGAGTAGAAATTTTTAATGAGCTTTAGCCAGATAAAAAAAGCTCCCTTTTCATCCAAATCTACGAGAGTAGAAATTTTTAATGAGCTTTAGCCACTTGTCAGGGCGGTAATCGTATGCCATCTACGAGAGTAGAAATTTTTAATGAGCTTTAGCCGTATAAAATAACTGAATAACAGCGTTATCTACGAGAGTAGAAATTTTTAATGAGCTTTAGCCAGTCAACCAATCATAAATCGGGTATGCGGATCTACGAGAGTAGAAATTTTTAATGAGCTTTAGCCGCTTTTCCTAATTCGTTACGTCTGTAATCTACGAGAGTAGAAATTTTTAATGAGCTTTAGCCTTAGAGGGTTTTATGGGTATGAACATATCTACGAGAGTAGAAATTTTTAATGAGCTTTAGCCTAGCTGTTTATTACATTCAGATAGCAGATCTACGAGAGTAGAAATTTTTAATGAGCTTTAGCCTAGTTACTATGAACAAGGCTCAGGTTGATCTACGAGAATCTACGAGAGTAGAAATTTTTAATGAGCTTTAGCCTAAAATAGCGTTCACGGTTTGAAATAATCTACGAGAGTAGAAATTTTTAATGAGCTTTAGCCATACTGTTGCGTCCGGCTTAATCTGTAAATCTACGAGAGTAGAAATTTTTAATGAGCTTTAGCCGCCTTTATCTAAATTGGACAGCCTATATCTACGAGAGTAGAAATTTTTAATGAGCTTTAGCCATTGTGAATGAGTATGATATCCATGTATCTACGAGAGTAGAAATTTTTAATGAGCTTTAGCCAATTGTATTTTATATATTTTCTTTACAATCTACGAGAGTAGAAATTTTTAATGAGCTTTAGCCATACCATGACAGGTGATTTAGTGCTCAAATCTACGAGAGTAGAAATTTTTAATGAGCTTTAGCCAACCATTGGTGGAAGAAGGAGGCTATTATCTACGAGAGTAGAAATTTTTAATGAGCTTTAGCCCATTCAGCCGTAACTCGTTAATTTAACCATCTACGAGAGTAGAAATTTTTAATGAGCTTTAGCCATTCTATGTGTTTATATGCTAGATTACGATCTACGAGAGTAGAAATTTTTAATGAGCTTTAGCCAAATTTAAAAATACCCATTTACTTCTTGATCTACGAGAGTAGAAATTTTTAATGAGCTTTAGCCCCGTTTTGTGATAAAAATGAAAATTTTTCTGCATAATAAAAAAATTTTTTCTTATTATCTATGAAAAACAGCATCTTTTCGCTACAAAAACATAAAATAATTTTCAATATTCAGATTAACACTAGAGGTTTGCAAGTTTATAAGCTCATTTACACAATTATTATAGTCTCATCCTCATTTTTAGCATAGCCCATTCTTGTAATTTTACATGATGGAGAGAGCTTCATTATCATGATTGAATCCGAGTTAGAAAAATGTTTTTCAAAGTTCGCTTTTATTTGGATGATGATGTTGTCCAACATGGATTCGCTATTATCTATTTCGAAAACTGAATATTGAAGTCGATGTCCAAATTTAGACAAAAATTTTGAGAATTTCGTCCTTAGTTTATCATTAGATATATCATAGCTGAGTAAAATCATTTTTGGAGTCTCCATTCAAATTCTGTAAATTGACTTGCTTCTTTCCCTTTCATAAAAGATCTATAGTAAGACTGCACATAGGAAAATATCTGATTTTTTTCACTTAGAATTATTTCAAGAATCTTTTTGACATATTTTGCATTACAATTCCATTTTAAGAGATATTTTCCATTAACTAAGGAAAAATCCTTTTCTTTGAACTCTCCTAAATTAATTGATTTTTTTACCTGGAAATCTATTAAAGGACGAAATGGTTCCATCAGATCACAGACTAAAGATTTCCTCATATAGAATTCTTTGTGCAGAACTCCACAATAAACATCAAATCCGTAAATATCAAGAAGAGTTTCAATGAAATTGAAAAGAATTGTATAGCCAATATCCAGAGTGGCATTGATAAGATCACATTTTATTCGTGGTTTTCTTCCTATCCACCCCATAGAATCAAAATGCGTTTTGAAATAAATCTTTGCACAGTTGCCTTCTATTCCTAGCAGATTGGATAAACAATCAACATCTTTAATTTGTTGAATGTAACATTCAATTGATAATATTGCTGATTTTGCCTTTTCAGATTTCTGTCTAATTGTTTTAAGCAATGCCAGTTGAGAACAGAGCTTATTTTTGATTATGAATTTTGCGAGATCTAATGATTGATAGCAGTACTGTTTTCTACGTAATATTACATTTCCCTCCATTTTTGATCCGAGTTTATCATACACTCTCATAGATGCAGTCATCAAAAATATAGGGAACCCAAACTTGTGAGATCTTTGAATTATTCCTGAAGTTAATGTAAAACTTCCGATGACACATAACATAAAGATCCTAAAACACGTCGTTTGAAGCTTTATAACTCCGTCTTTGTCTTTAACAACAAGATTATCATTGTTGAAGGAAATTTTTTCTCCTTGAGATAGAAAGACAAATATGATTTGTTTTTTTTCAAATTCTGGTAAAGTCATCATAATAAAGATCGATCACATGCTGCTTCATATATACAATGCTGACATTTGCTTATATTGGTTTGTGAGAAATGATCTATCTCAAATTCCTTTATTGACTTAACTAATTTTTCAAATTTATCTAACATCTCCTTGTTATTCTCGGGGAGGGGCTGTTCATATATTTTATTGTCTGTATAACTGTATAACCTTATAATTTTGACATCATACCCCATTTCTTTAAGGGAAAAATATTGAGCATATAGTTGAAAGACATAACCATCAAAAACAGTTTTGATTGTTCTTTTCCTTTCGGTAAGAATTCTTTTCTCAACGTCATATAAATCTATTTTTCCAACAAGATTATACTTTGAGCAATAACAATCAATCCCCTGAAGAACATTTTTACTACTACTGTAGGTCCTAGTATCAATTGATTTGTGGACATCAATCCCCAAAAGCTGATCTTTGTTTTGATAAGTTATCTCTGCCTGTTCCCCATATAACTGATGAAAGTATATGGAAACGGGGCAGAAGATAAAGTCATTCAAATGAGCAAATAAAATT